>JAIXPD010000021.1 GCA_027486405.1 Azospirillum sp.
GAAGGCGGGGATCCAGGCTTTTCCGTCAGAGCCACTCTGCGAACTCTGGATCCCCGCCTTCGCGGGGATGACGAATGTCCTAATAGAGGAATTTCAAGCCTTCACCCGATTGCCCTGGGTGAACCGGTCGCAGGCGTTGACAATCCGCCCGATCAGGCGGCCGGGCGCAGGCCCAGCAGCTTGGCGGCGTTTTCCTTCAGGATCAGGGGGCGCACCTCGTCCTTGATCTTCAGCGTGTTGAAATCGGCGATCCAGCGATCCGGGGTGATGAGCGGGAAGTCGGAGCCGAACAGAACCTTGTGCTTCAACAGGCTGTTGGCGTACTGCACCAGGATCGCCGGGAAGTATTTCGGCGACCAGCCCGACAGGTCGATGTAGACGTTCGGCTTGTGGGTGGCGACGGCCAGCGCCTCTTCCTGCCAGGGGAAGGACGGGTGGGCGAGGATGATCGGCATGTCGGGGAAATCCGCCGCCACATCGTCCATATACATCGGGTTGGAGTATTTCAGCCGCAGCCCGGCCCCGCCCGGCATGCCCGCCCCGATGCCGGTCTGGCCGGTGTGGAACAGGGCGGGCAGCTTATACTCCGCGATGACCTCGTACAGCGGGTAGGCCATGCGGTCGTTGGGGTAGAAGCCCTGGACGGTGGGGTGGAACTTGAAGCCGCGCACGCCGTATTGCTCGATCAGCTTGCGGGCCTCGCGCACGCCCATCTTGCCGCGCGCCGGGTCGATGCTGGCGAACGGGATCATCACGTCCTTGTTCTGGGCGACCAGTTCGGCCACCTCGTCGTTGGGGACGCGCGGCATGCCGGTGCAGCATTCGGCATCGACCGGGAAAATGACGCAGGCCATCTTGCGTTGGCGGTAATACTCGGCGATCTCCGGAATGCCCGGTTGGCCCAGATCGTTCTTGAAGTATTTCGCCTTGGCCTCCTCCATCGCCAACGCCTCTTCCAACAGCGGGGCGCGGCAGGATTTTTCGGCGTGGGTGTGGATGTCGATGGCGACCAGCTCGTCGATGTTCATCAGGCTGCTCATGGTGGGGTGTCTCCGGCCTTTGGGCGTGGGAAGAGCGGTGGGGGGTGGTCCGCTGGGGGTGTGGTCCGTCGTCGCGGGGCGGGACGGACAGTTGACGTTCCATCACTATAATATTTTATAACATTCATGGCGATACCATATCGCGCGGGCGTCTGTTAGGATCGCCCTCAACCGCACACTCAGAGCCGTTCCGCCATGACCGACCGCCGCCCGACCCGCCGCGCCACCGCCGCCGCGCCCATTCCCCCCACCACCACGGGGCCGGAGGGCGACGGTCCCATCGATTACGGGCTGTTGGGCGAATCGGTCGGCTTCCTGTTGAAGCGCGCGCAGATGGCGGTGTTCGCCGATTTCATCGCCACCTTTGCCACCGCCGATCTGCGCCCCGCGCAGTTTTCGGTTCTGGTGATCGTCGGGCGAAATCCGGGGCTGAAGCAATCGCAAGTCAGCGCCGCGCTCAGCATCAAGCGGACCAACTTCGTGCCGCTGCTGGATTCCCTGGAGGATCGCGGGCTGGTCAAGCGCAAGATGGCGGCCACCGACCGCCGGTCGCACGCGTTGCACCTGACCGCCAAGGGAACCGCGCTGCTGAAGGAACTGACCGCCCTGTGGGAACAGCACGAGCGGCGCATCGCCGACAAGCTGGGGGCCGATGGCCGCAGCCAGCTTTTGGCCCTGCTGAACGGGTTGGACGGCTTTGGCGGCGGGGATGGTCTGGACGAGGCCGATCTCGCCGAGATGCCGCCGCCCGCCGCCAAGCCGCGCGGACGCCGCCCGGCCAAGACCCCCGAATCCGTCTGACCCTGTATCCGTCTGAGGCCGAATCCGTCTGACGCCAAACATCCGCGCCCGGTCGGTGTGGTGCCGGACCGACCGGGCGCAGCTCCGCTCCGCCGTCGCTTTGGCGTGACCCTCAGCGGGGCGGCAGGCGCAGAGCGCCGTCCAGGCGAATGACCTCGCCGTTCAGCGCCGGGTTGGCGACGCAATGCGCCACCAGATCGGCGAACTCCTCCGGCTTGCCCAGACGCTTGGGGAAGGGGATCGACGCGCCCAGGCTGGCCTGCACCTCTTCGGGCAGATTGTGCATCATCGGCGTCAGGAACAGGCCGGGGGCGATGGCCAGCACACGGATGCCGAACTGCGCCAGCTCACGCGCGGCGGGCAGGGTCAGCGCGGCGATGCCGCCCTTGGACGCCGCGTAGGCGGCTTGGCCGACCTGCCCCTCGAACGCCGCGACCGAGGCGGTGGAGACGATCACGCCGCGCTCGCCATCCTCCAACGGGTCGAGCGACGCCATGTCGGCGCTGGCCAGACGCAGCATGTTGAAGCTGCCGATCAGGTTGACCTGAACGACGCGGGCGAAATCCTCCAGCGGTTGCGGACCGTCGCGGCCCAGAATGCGCTTGGCCACACCGATTCCGGCGCAATTGACCAGCACGCGCGCCGCGCCATGGGCCTCGCGCGCCGTGGCGATGGCCGTTGCCGCGCCCGCCGGGTCGGTCACGTCGCAGACGACGGCGACACCGCCGATGTCCGCCGCGACCGCCTGGGCGGCCTGGGTGTTCACGTCGAACACCGCGACCTTGGCCCCGGCGGCGGCCAGCGCGCGCGCCGTGGCCGCTCCCAAACCCGAACCGCCGCCGGTGACGATGGCGGCCTGTCCCTGGATCTTCATGGAATGCTGTCCTTTGTCGTGGCACCGGCGGGGCGGCACCGGATCATCAGAATTCGGTGACTTTCTTGGCGCGCTTTTCCAGGAAGGCGCGCAGACGATCTTTGGCATCGTCGCTGCCCTGGGCCACGGCGGCCATCAGCGCTTCCATCATGAAGCCCTGGCGGGGGTCGGCCTCGGCGATGCGGGGCAGGGCGTGGATGACGGCGAAGTTGGTGATCGGCGCGTTGACGGCGATCTTGCCCGCCAGTTCCATCGCCTTGGCCAGCCCGTCGCCCGGTTCGACCAGATACTGCGCCAGCCCCATGCCATAGGCGCTTTCGGCGTCGTGGACGCGCCCGGTCAGCATCATGTCGGCCATGCGGGACACCCCGATCAGGCGCGGCAGGCGGATGGATCCGCCCCCGCCGACGAAGATGCCGCGCTGGCCCTCCGGCAGGGCAAAATAAGCGGAGCGTTCGGCCACGCGGATGTGGGTGGCGCAGGCCAGTTCCAGACCGCCGCCGACGACGGCCCCCTTCAGCACCGACACCACCGGGACCCGGCCGAACTCGATCCGCTCAAACACCCGGTGCCACATCATGGAATGGGTGACGCCCTCCACCGTGCTGCGTTCGGACAGTTCGGACAGATCCAGCCCGGCGGAGAAATTGTCGCCATCGGCGGCCAGCACCACCGCCTTGACGCTGTCGGGCAGGCCATTGAAGAAGGCCTCCAGCCCCAGGATGGCGGTGTCGTTCAGCGCGTTGCGCTTTTCCGGCCGGTTCAGGCGCAGGACCGCCACGGGACCGATTTGCTCGGCGTGCAAAAAGGACGGCAGGATGCCGGTCAGGATCGGTTCGCTCGCGGTCATGGCGCTCACCACTTAATTCTTTTGGATGATGGTTATGTTTAATAACAGTTAGGCGCGCGTCGGTCAACCGCCGAAACGACGCGAAGGCGCGACGAAAACGCACAGCGCCCGCCGCAGGGAAGCGGGCCTGCAATGGGCGCTGTGGCGGCAGCCGGTGCGCGGTGATGCGATCAACCGCCCGTGTTGGCGGCCAGATGGGCGCGATAGGCGCGCCAGCCGCCAAAGGCTGTGATGTCCGGTGCGTCGACCACCGCCGCCGCTTCGCACAGGAAGCCGCTGACCCGCCGCCCGTCCGCCAGTTCCACCCGACCAACCCCCAGCGGGGCCGGGATGGCGGCGACGAACCGCCCGAACGCCTCGGGCGTCAGCGCCCACACCTCGCCAAGGATGGAGCCGCCCGTCTGCCCGTCGGCCACCCGGACCAGACCGGGGCGGGCGGGGTCGCCGGGCAGGGCGTGGAAGCGGTAGAGCGGGGCGGTGCTGGCGGCCTCCACCAGCCGCGCGCCCAGATCGGTCAATTGCCGGTTCAGCGCCATGCCCTGCAAATGTCCGCCGACGACGAACAGCTCCAGCAACCCGCCGGTGGTGTAGGGGCTGAAGCGTGGGGGCGGCAGCGGCGCGCCGCTGGCCCCCAGCGGCAGGGCGGCGGCCCGGTGCAGCGCGGCGGCGACGGTCCCGACCGCCTCCTCGGCAAAGGCGGGAGCGAGCAGGGTGATCCCGGCGGGCAGGCCGTTCGCCTGGAATCCGGCGGGCACGGCGATGCCGCACAAATCCATCAGATTGACGAAGTTGGTGTAGAGGCCAAGGTTGCTGTTGGCCCCGACGGGGTCGGCCTCCAACTCCGCGATGGTGTAAATGGTCCCGGAGGTGGGCAGCGCCATGAGGTCGATCCGCTCCCACACCGGGGCGGCCTGCGCCCGCAACGCCTCCAACCGGTAGGCGGCGCGAAAGGCGTCGATGGCGGTCGGCGCGGTCCCGCCCAGAATGATCTTGCGGGTGACGGGCAGGGTGTCGTCGGGGTGCGCGGCGATGAAGTCGCCCACCGCCGCCGCGCGCTCGGCCACCCAAGGGCCGCTGTACAGCAGGGCGGCGGCCTCGGCGAAGGGGGCGAAGTCGATCTCCACCCGCTCCCCGCCGCAGGCTTCCAGCCGGTCCAGCGCCTCCGCGTGGATGCGCTCGGCCTCGGCGTTGCCGAAGAAGCGCAACTGGTCCGGGCGCGGCGTGCCAAAGCGGAAGGGCGCGCGCGGGGCGGCGGGCGTCGGCGGGGCCTTGCGGCTGTAGGGATCGGCGGGGTCGGGGGCGGCCATCACCGCCAGCACGTCCAACGAATCCTCCACCGTCAGGGCGAAGATCGACACGCAATCCAGCGACCGGCAGGCCGGGACCACCCCGGCGGTGCTGATGAGGCCCTTGGTTGGTTTCAGGCCGACGATGTTGGTGAATCCGGCGGGGACCCGCCCCGACCCCGCCGTGTCGGTCCCCAGCGCGAAGCTGACCAGCCCCGACGACACCGCCACCGCCGACCCGGAGCTGGAGCCGCCGGGGATGTAGGCCGGGTCGAACGGGTTGCGCGCCACGCCATAGGGGGACCGCACGCCGACCAGCCCGGTGGCGAACTGGTCCAGGTTGGTCTTGCCGATCAGCATGGCCCCGGCGTCGAGCAGCCGTTGCACCCCGGTCGCCGACCGGTCGGGATCATAGGCGTAGGCCGGGCACCCGGCGGTGGTCGGCAAACCGGCGGCGTCGATGTTGTCCTTGACCGCGAAGGGGACGCCGAAGAGCGGCAGCACCGCCCGCTCCGCCGGGGGCAGGGCGGCCAACGCCTGCGCCCGCGCCAGCAGGTCGGCGTCGGCCACGCGGCTGATCCACACCTTGTCATTCCCCGCCGCCGCGATCCGCGCCAGCACCGCCCGCGCCACCGCCACCGGGGACAGGGCATCGTCGCGGTAGCGGGCCAACAGACCGGCGATGTCGAGGGAGCCAATCTCGGGCGTGTCGGCGATGGCGTTGGGCATGGTGGGGCCTCGTCGGGGGCTGAAAGGGAGGGGGCGTTGGAACTGCATGCGAGATTGCATGCAAGTTCTGCGACGCGCAACAGCCAAGTCATGACAAGGGATTGCCGTGTTTGTTGGCGGTGAAACTGCCTGAAGGACGGGCGTATATGATTAAAAAACAGTCAATCACCTCGGTCCGTTGAAAACGCACTCTCTTTTGGCGAAGCGCGCCGGTTCGGCTGCCCATCGGGCAGGCGTGGCGGGATGGGCGGTGCGCGGGCCGATTTTCACAACCCACTGACCGCGCCCGAGTTTCTCCGCTGGCACACCCCTTGCTGACGGGATTCCCGGAAAACACAGCGGAGAGTGGCGCATGACCGCATTCGACCCAGACCGTCACATCGACGCCATGGCCCCGGCCCTGGGGTTGGACATCCGTCCGGAGTGGCGGGCCGGTGTGGCCGGTTTCCTTGCCGTGGCGGCGTCGATGGCCCGCCTTGTGGAAGAGGTGGTGGACGATGGCATGGCCGAGGCCGCGCCGGTCTACCGCCCTGGCGAGATCGAGCCTGCCGACGCCCACCGGGGGGACGCGCCATGACCGCCGGGTCGACCATGACCGCCGCGCAAGCGCTGCCCACCAGCGCCAGCGCCATCGCCCGCGCCGTCGCGGTGGGCGAGCTGTCGGCGCGCGAGGTGGCGGTGGCGGCGCTGGACCGCATCGCCGCCCAGGATTCCCGCATCGGGGCCTTCACCGACGTCACCGCCGCCCGCGCGCTGGCGGAGGCCGAGGCGGTGGACCGCGCCCGCGCCGCCGGGGAACCGCTGGGGCCGCTGGCCGGGGTTCCCTTCGCGGTCAAGAATCTGTTCGATCTGGCCGGTCTGCCGACGCGCGCCGGGTCCCGGATCAACCGCGACCATCCGCCCGCCGCGACCGACGCCGCGCTGGTGGCGCGGATGACGCGGGCCGGGGCGGTCACGTTGGGCGGGTTGAACATGGGCGAATACGCCTATGACTTCACCGGGGAAAACGCCCACGACGGCCCGTCGCGCAACCCGCACGACCCGGATCGGATGTCGGGCGGTTCGTCGGGCGGTTGCGGGGCGGCGCTTGCGGCGGGCTTCGCCCCCTTGGCGCTGGGATCGGACACCAACGGCTCCATCCGCGTGCCGTCGGCCCTGTGCGGGGTGTTCGGGCTGAAGCCGACCTATGGGCGGCTGACGCGCGGCGGGACCTTTCCCTTTTGCGACAGCCTGGACCATCTCGGCTCCTTCGCCCGGTCCGCCGGGGATCTGGCGCTGTGCTACGACGCCTTGCAAGGGGCGGACGGGTTGGATGCGGCGGGGGCTGATGCCGCGTGGGCCGGGCGACCGCCGGAACCGACCCTGCCGGAGCTGGCCAAGGGGGTGGAAGGGCTGCGCGTGGCGGTCGCCGGGGGCTATTTCCGCCAGGGCGCGACGGCGCAGGCGCTGGACGCGGTGGACCGGGTGGCCCGCGCCCTGTCGGTCCGTCGCGAGGTGGAGTATCCCGAGGCCCAGCGCGCCCGCGCCGCCGCCTTCCTCATCACCAACGCGGAAAGCGCGGCCTTCCATCTGGATCGGCTGCGCGGGCGGGCGGCGGAGTTCGATCCCGACACCCGCGACCGCTTTCTCGCCGGGGCGATGCTGCCCGCCGCGTGGCTGGCCAAGGCCCAGCGCTTTCGCCGCTGGCACCATGACCGCGCGCTGGAGCTGTTCGCCGAGGTCGATCTGATCCTGGCCCCCTGCACCCCCTGCGCCGCGCCCCGGTTGGGGCAAAAGACCATGATGCTGAACGGGGCCGAGGTGGCGGTGCGCCCCAATCTCGGCCTGTACACGCAGCCGGTGTCCTTCATCGGCCTGCCGGTGGCCGCTGTGCCGGTCTGGGGCGACGCGTGCGCGCTCAACCCGTTGCCGGTCGGCGTGCAGATCATCGCCGCGCCGTGGCGGGAGGACCTGTGCCTGCGCGCGGCGGCGGTGGTGGAGGCGATGGGCGTTGCCCGCGCCCCGATTGCCTCCCTGCCAGCCGCCCGTCCTGATGTGTTGACCCCGTGAGGCTCCCGATGGACATCAACGCCATGGGCATCAACGATCCCGAAACGCTGGCCGAAGTGACCGCGTTGTTTGCCCGTTACGAAACCGCGCTGGTGACGAACGACCTCGCCACGCTCGACGCGCTGTTTTGGGACAGCCCGCTGGTGCTGCGCTTTGGTGCCGGTGAAAATCTGTACGGGATCGCGGCGATCCGCGCCTTTCGTGCGGCGCGCCCGGCGGGCGATCTGGCCCGCAGCCTGTCCAACACGGTCATCACCTGCTTTGGCCGCGATTTCGCCACCGCCAACACCGAGTTCCGCCGCGACGGATCGGGCAAGGCGGGCCGCCAAAGCCAAAGCTGGGCGCGCCTGCCCGAGGGATGGCGCATCGTCGCCGCCCATGTGAGCTTTGTGTGATGTGAGCTTTGTGTGACGGTTGGAAAACGGCCCGCCGCTGACCGGTCAACCGTTCGCTGACAGCGGGTGCGGGGCCAGCGGGCAGGGCAATCGGGGGAAGGCTTGAAATTCCTCTATTAGGACATTCGTCATCCCCGCGAAGGCGGGGATCCGGAGTTCGCAGAGTGGTTCTGACGGGAAAGCCTGGATCCCCGCCTTCGCGGGGATGACGGTAAATTCTTCGTATAGGTTTATAAACCTTCAGGCGATTGCCCTGGGGTGCGGGGCCAGCGGGTGGGTGCTGGCGATGTATTCGGCGGACGCGGCGCGGACGATCTGCACATGGGCGCGGATCGCCCGCGCCGCCGCGTCGCCGTCGCCGCACAGGATGGCGCGCACGACCTGATCGTGCTCCTCCCAGCTTTTGGCCAGACGGCCCAGCACATGGAACTGCGCCCGGCGGAAGGCCGCCACCCGCCGCCGCGCCGCCAGCACCGTGTCTTCCAGGGCGGCGTTGTGCGCCCCGCGATAGAGCGCGGCGTGAAAGCGGCTGTTCAGCGCCTCATACGCCTCGCGGTCGCCGGAGCGCACCAGCGCGGCGGACTCCGCGTGCAGCGTCTCCAACGCCTGCCGTTCGGCGGGCGTCATGCGTTGCGCGGCCAGCCGGGCGCAGACGCCCTCCAACTCGGCCATCACCTCGAACAGTTCATACAGGCGGTCTTCGCTGATGGTGGCGACGATGGCCCCCCGGTTGGGCCGGTTTTCCACCAGACCATTGGCCGCCAGCAGGCGCAGCGCCTCGCGCACCGGGGTGCGCGACACCTGGAAGCGCGCGGCCAATTCCACCTCTTCCAGCCGCACGCCGGGGGGCAGCCGCCCTTCGACGATGTCGTCGGCGACGCTCTGGACGAGCCGCTCCACCAGCGTTCCGCGCGCCGGGGGCGTGGTGGTCTGTCGCTTTGTCGCCCGCATGGGGTGTCCTCCGGTCACGAGGCGGGCCGGATTGCCCGCTCGCTCCGTCATGGGAGATACGCTGTTGCGGTCCCTGTTTTCAACGGTCTCCTGCGCGGATCGGCCCGGCGTCGGCGTTTTGCGTGCAAGATTGCATGCAATTTCACCGCTGGATCAACCATTGACCAAAAAACAGGCTGTTTGGTTTCTATCCAATCGCGGAAAATCGGATGAAAACTGTTTTCTATCAAAGAAATAGCGATTGCACACAATCTGGCACAGCGCTTGCTGTTTCCCCGACAGGTCCGAAGCTTCATCCGTCGAAGGGGGTTGAGACATGGTTGATCGTTTGCGCCTTTCCCGCCGTTCCGTTTTGGGGAGCATGACCGCCGCCGGTGGCCTGGGTGTGCTGGGGTCGGCCTTGCCCTTCGCGCCCGCCTTGGCCAAGGATCTGACCATCGGCTTCATCTATGTCGGGCCGCGCGACGATTTCGGCTACAACCAGGCCCACGCCGAAGGGGCGGCGGCGGTGCGCGCCATGGCGGGCGTCAAGGTGCTGGAGGAGGAAAAGGTCCCGGAAACGGTGGACGTCGAAAAGACGATGGAAAGCATGATCAGCCTGGACGGCGCGTCGCTGCTCTTCCCCACCTCCTTCGGCTATTTCGACCCGCACATGCTGAAGGTGGCCAAGAAACACAAGGATCTCGTCTTCCTGCATTGCGGCGGGCTGTGGACCAAGGGCAAGCACCCCGACAACGTCGGCAGCTATTTCGGCTACATCGACGAGGCGCAATATCTGTCCGGCATCGTCGCCGGTTACGCCAGCAAATCGAAAAAGCTGGGCTTCATCGCCGCCAAACCGATCCCGCAGGTTCTGCGCAACATCAACTCCTTCACGCTCGGCGCGCGGTCGGTTGACCCGACCATCACCACATCCGTCATCTTCACCGGCGATTGGTCCTTGCCGGTGAAGGAGGCGGAGGCGGCCAACAGCCTGATCGGCCAGGGGATCGATGCGCTGACCTGCCATGTGGACAGCCCCAAGGTGGTGGTCGAAACCGCCGAAAAGCGCGGTGTCTTCGTCACCGGCTACCACGCCAGCCAAGCCAAACTGGCCCCGAACGGCTATCTGACCGGGGCGGAATGGAACTGGCCGAAGGTCTACACCGATTACGTCAAGATGGTGCAGGGCGGGGTCAAGCCGCCCAATCTGGTGCGCGGCGGGTTGAAGGAGGGGATCGTCAAGACCTCCCCCTATGGCGTGGCGGTGTCGGAAAAGGCGCGCGCCCACGCCGACGGCGTCAAGGGCCAGTTCATGGCGGGCGGCTTCGTCATCTACAAGGGGCCGCTGAAGGACAACAAGGGCAACGTCGTCGTCGCGGCGGGCAAGGAGCATGGCCAGACCGACATCGCCCTGGAATCGATGAATTGGCTGGTGGAGGGGGTGGTCGGCAGCCTGGGGTGAGGCTTGGCGATCCGCTGGGGGCTGGTCGCCGCTCCCCCCGTCCGTTGTGGCGGGGTGGGCGGGCGACCGGTTCCCGACCGCGCCGACGCGCCACCATCGCGCGCCACCATCGCAAGGGGCCTGCCATGCCGTCCTTCCTGTCCTCCCTGGCCGTGCCCGCCGCCGCGCTGGCGGCGTCGCTGGCGCTGTTCGGCCTGTTCGTGGCGTTGGTCGGGGTCAACCCGCTCGACGTGTACCAATTGATGTACACCGGGGCGTTCGGATCCTGGTTTTCCTGGCAAAACACGCTCACCCGCGCCGCGCCGCTGATTCTGACCGCGCTGTGCACGGCGCTGCCCGCGCAATTGGGGCTGGTCATCATCGGCGGTGAAGGCGCGCTGGTGCTGGGCGGTTTGGCGGCGGCGGCGGTCGGTCTGGCGCTGGAGGGGGCCTCCGCGCTGATCGTCCTGCCGGCGATGGGGCTGGCCGGAATGGCCGCCGGGGCGCTGCTGATCGGGGCCGCCGGGGCGCTGCGCCACGGGCGCGGCGTGAACGAGACCATCGCCAGCCTGCTGCTGTCCTACATCGCCGTCGCCGTGCTCAACCACATGGTGGAGGGGCCGTTGAAGGATCCCGCCAGCCTCAACAAGCCGTCCACCGCCCCGCTGGCCGACGATTACACCATCGGCAGCCTGCCCGGCATGGACGTGCATTGGGGGTTGGTGGTGGGGGTGGTGTGCGCGCTGGCGGCCTGGGTGCTGATGCGGCGAACCACGTTCGGATTCGCCGCGCGCATGGTCGGCGGCAACCCACGGGCCGCCCGCATGGCCGGGCTGCCGGTGGGGACGCTGCTGATCGTCACCACCGCGCTGGCCGGGGCGATGGCCGGTCTGGCCGGGATGGTGGAGGTGGCGGCGGTGCATGGCCGGGCCAACGCCTCCCTGATCGCCGGTTATGGGTCCACCGGCATCCTGGTGGCGTTCCTGGCCCGGCAGAATCCGTTGGCGGTGATCCCGGTCGCCATCCTGTTCGGCGGCATTGGGGCCAGCGGCGGCCTGCTGCAACGCCGCCTGGGCCTGCCCGACGCCAGTGTTCTGGTGTTGCAGGGCATCATCTTTGTCACGCTGCTGGCCAGCGAGGGGCTGCGCGGCCGCCTGCGCCTGCCGCGTCTGGCCAAACAACCGCAGGAGGCCTGACCATGGACGACGCCGCGCTGGGTTGGTGGGGGGTGCCGCTGGCGGTGCTGGCCGGGGCCATCCGCGTGTCCACGCCCTTCCTCTTCGTCAGTCTGGGCGAATGCCTGACGGAAAAGAGCGGGCGCATCAATCTGGGTTTGGAAGGAACCCTGGTGATGGGGGCGATGAGCGGTTACGCCGTGTCCTACGCCACCGGGAATCCCTGGCTGGGGGTGCTGGTCGCCGGTCTGGCCGGGGCCGTGTTCGGCGCGCTGCACGCGGCCATCTGCTCGCTGGATCGGGTCAACGACATCGCCGTCGGCATCGCCCTGATGCTGCTGGGGACCGGCTTGGCCTTTTTCCTGGGCAAGCCCTACATCCAGCCGCAGGCCCCGCAACTGCCCGCCATCGGCTTTGGCTGGTGGAGTTCGTCGCAGCAGGTGCGCGACGCCTTGCAGGTCAACGCCCTGTTCCTGATCGGGGCCGTGCTGGCCCCAGCCCTGCTGTGGGGGCTGCGCAACACGCGCTGGGGCATGACCCTGCGCATCGTCGGCGAAAGCGCGGAGGCCGCGCGGGCGATGGGCTACGCCGTCAACCGCACGCGGCTGCTCGCCACCATGGCGGGCGGGTTCCTGGCCGGGGTCGGCGGTTCCTTCCTGTCGCTGCATTACCCGGGAAGCTGGAACGAACGGCTGTCCAGCGGGCAGGGAATCACCGCCGTGGCGCTGGTCATCTTCGCGCGCTGGGATCCCGTGCTGTGTTTCTGGGCGGCGCTGCTGTTCGGCGGGGCGGGGGCCTTGGGGCCGGCCCTGCAATCGGTCGGCGTCACCCAGGGCTATTACCTGTTCAACGCCGCGCCCTACGCGCTGACGCTCGCCATCATGATCGCCACCTCGTCGGCGCGCCACCGGTTGGCCGGTGCCCCGGCCGAGCTGTCCGTCACCCGTTGATAAGGACGCCGCCATGCCCGAACGCTTCATCCCCGCCAACCCCTATCCCTGGCCCTACAACGGCGCGCTGCGGCCCGACAACACCGCGCTCATCATCATCGACATGCAGACGGATTTCTGCGGCGTCGGCGGCTATGTCGACAGCATGGGCTATGACCTGTCGCTGACCCGGGCACCGATCGAACCGATCCGCCGTGTGCTCGCCGCCGCCCGCCGCGCCGGGTGGCACGTCCTGCACACCCGCGAGGGGCACCGGCCCGACCTGTCCGACCTGCCCGCCAACAAGCGCTGGCGGTCGCACCAAATGAACGCCGGGATCGGCGACCCCGGCCCCTGCGGGCGCATCCTGGTGCGCGGCGAACCGGGGTGGGAGATCATCCCCGAACTGGCCCCGTTGCCGGGCGAACCGATCATCGACAAGCCGGGCAAGGGCAGCTTCTGCGCCACCGACCTGGAACTGATCCTGCGGTCGCGCGGCATCGACAACCTGATCCTGACCGGCATCACCACCGACGTCTGCGTCCACACCACCATGCGCGAGGCCAACGACCGTGGGTTCGAGTGCCTGTTGTTGGAGGATTGCTGCGGGGCCACCGACCCCGGCAACCACGCGGCGGCGGTGAAGATGGTGACGATGCAGGGCGGCGTCTTCGGCGCGGTCAGCGGGTCCGCCGCGCTGCTGGAGGCGATGCCATGACCGCCGCAGTCCCCGTCCCCGCCCCCGTTCCCGTTCCCGTGGCCCCGGCGCTGGAAGCGGTGGCGATCACCAAGCGGTTCGGGGCCTTCACCGCGTTGGACGCCGTGACGCTGAAGGTCCGGCCCGGCACGGTCCACGCCCTGTTGGGCGAGAATGGGGCCGGGAAAAGCACGCTGGTCAAATGCATCATGGGCTTTTACCGGCCCGACGAGGGGGCCGTGGTGGTGGACAACCACGAGGTCGCCATCGGCAACCCGCGCGTGGCCCAGAAACACGGGCTGGGCATGGTGTACCAGCATTTCACCCTGGTTCCGCGCATGACGGTGCTGGAAAATCTGGTGATGGCGCGGGCGGAGGTGCCGGGCCTGATCGATTGGGCGGCGGAGCGCGCCGCGCTGACCGATTTCATGCGGACCATGCCCTTTGCCGTCGATCTCGACGCGCCGGTCGCCACGCTGGCGGCGGGCGACAAGCAGAAGGCGGAGATCGTCAAGCAACTCTATTTGAAGGCCCGTTTCCTGATTCTGGACGAACCGACCTCCGTCCTCACCCCCGACGAGGCGGATGAGACGCTGGGGTTGATCCGGGGGATGGCGCGGGCCGGGCGTCTCAGCGTCCTCATCATCACCCACAAATTCCGCGAGGTGATGGCCTTTGCCGACGACGTGTCGGTGCTGCGCCGGGGGCGCTTGACCGGCAGCGGGCTGGTGGCCGGGCACACGCCGGACACGCTGGCCCGTTTGATGATCGGCGACACGGCGGTTGCCGCCCCGGCGGCGCGCGCGGCCACCCCGCAAACCGATGTCCGGCTGGAGGTGGTCGGTTTGCACGCGCAGGACGACGCCGGGAACCCGGCGGTGCGCGGCGTGGATGTGCGGGTGCGGGCCGGGGAAATCGTTGGCGTGGCCGGGGTGTCGGGCAACGGGCAGGTTGAGTTGGTGCAGGTGCTGGCGGGCCAGCGCCCGGCCAGCGCCGGGGCCTTGCGCGTGCACGGCGCGCCCTACACCGCCACCCGGGTCGAGATGCGCCGCCACAAGGTGTTTTCCCTGCCGGAGGAGCCGCTGAAATCGGCCTGCGTGCCGGGCATGAGCGTGGCCGAGAACATGGCCTTCCGCAACTTCGACCAGCCCCCCTTCGCGCGCGGCGGCTGGTGGCTGGACACCGGGGCGATGCGCAAGGCCGCGCTGGCCCTGATCGACCGCTATCGGGTGAAGACCAGCGGGCCGGAGGCCGCCATCGCCACCCTGTCGGGCGGCAACGTGCAGCGCGCGGTTCTGGCGCGGGAGCTGTCGGGCGACGTGTCGGTGCTGATCGTCGCCAACCCGGTGTTCGGCCTGGATTTCGCGGCGGTCGCCGACATTCACGCCCAGATCGTCGAGGCACGGAACCGGGGAACCGCCGTGCTGCTGGTCAGCGAGGATCTGGACGAGCTGCTGGAGCTGTCCGACCGGCTGCTGGTGATGTCGCACGGCCGCATCGTCCATGAAACCACCCCGGCCAGCGCCGATCTGACCGTGATCGGCCGCTGCATGGCCGGACACGCCGCCCATACCCCGCCGACCGGGCGGGTGGCGGTGAATGTTCCATCGGAGACAGCCCCAGCGGAGGCCACCCATGCCGATCATCCCAGCCCAGCCCTATGAATTCGATCTGCCAATCCCCGGCACGGCGCTGATCGTCATCGACATGCAGCGGGATTTTCTGGAACCCGGCGGCTTCGGCGCGGCGTTGGGCAACGACGTGTCGCGGCTGGCCCCGGCGGTGGAGCCGACCCGCGCGCTGCTCGACGTTTTCCGCGCCGCTGGCTTGCCGGTCATCCACACGCGCGAGGCGCACCGGCCCGACCTGTCCGATTGCCCGCCGTCCAAACGGGCGCGCGGGCGCGGCGATCTGCGCATCGGCGACCCTGGCCCGATGGGGCGAATTCTGGTGGCGGGCGAACCGGGGGCGGCGATCATCCCGGCGTTGGCCCCGCTGCCCGATGAAACCGTGATCGACAAGCCCGGCAAGGGGGCCTTCTGGGCCACCCCCCTTCATGACCTGTTGACCGCGCGGGCCGTCACCCATCTGGTCTTCGCCGGGGTGACGACCGAGGTCTGCGTGCAAACCACCATGCGCGAGGCCAACGACCGGGGCTATGAGTGCCTGTTGGTGGAGGACGCGACCGAAAGCTATTTTCCCGCCTTTAAAGCCGCCGCGCTGGAGATGATCCGCGCCCAGGGCGGAATCGTCGGCTGGACCGCACCCAGTGCGGCCGTCTGCGCCGCCCTTCGCCCCACCATGGCGGGGTGATCGCACCCAATCCAACCGGGCAATCGCTTGAACGAGCGATCATCGTCACGCAAGCAAGAATGGACACGGATGTCACGGACAAAAGGATGGATTGCACGGATTTTTCCCCAATCGCGTCAGCCATTCCATCACGAGGTGTGCCGCACGTTCGCAAACAGCATGGCTCTGAGACGCGCTCCGCGAAATCCGTGAAATCCGTGGCAACCCTTGTTCCGGTCGGGTGCGCGACGCTTCAAGCGATTGCCCTGCCCCGATCCAACCGACGCTGGTGTTGGCGGGCCGCTTCCTGTACAAGGAAGATCGTCGCCGCTGCGCTGCGAAAGGTCCATGCGCCCGCCACACCCGTCACCCGGTCCTCGTCGCGTTCCGCGCCGGAGACTGCCGTGAGCAAAGACCGACCGTCCGAGGCTTCCGATTCGGAGCCTCCGGGAGCCGTTGCCGGTCGCGCGCGCGCGTCCGATCTGCTGGAAAACATCCTGGTGGCCGCCCATCAGCCGCGCGTCGCGCTGGGCGATCTGGCGGCAGCACTGGGGGATCGCGCCTTTGGCGCGTTGCTGCTGATCCTGTCCATTCCCAACATTTTGCCGGTTCCCGGCCTGTCCACCGCGACCGGCCTGCCGATGATCCTTTTGGGCGCGCAACTGGCCATTGGCCGGTCCAGCCTGTGGCTGCCCCGCCGTTTGGCGGCGGTCACGCTGGACCGTGACGCCTTTCTGGCCGTGGTCCGGCGCGCGCACCCCTGCGCCTTGCGGGTGGAGCGCCATTTGCGGCCCCGGTTCCCCGCGCTGGTCGGGGCAAGGGCCGAACGCGCCCTGGGGCTGGCGGTGATGCTGCTGGCCGCCGTGCTGGCGCTGCCCATCCTGTTCGGCAACCAGCCCCCCGCTTTCGCCATCGCCCTCATCGCCCTTGGGCTGATCGAGGGGGATGGGCTGTTCGTTCTGGCCGGTCTGGTGACGGGCCTCATCGCGCTGGGCATCGTCGCCGCCGTTCTGCTGGGCCTGGGCCTGGCGGGCGACGCGGCCCTGCGCTTGTTTTACGGTTGAGGGAGCGCCCTTCGGGCAAAACGCCATGATCTGGGAATTGTTGGTCATTCTGCTGTTGATCCTGCTCAACGCCTTTTTCGCCATGTCGGAAATGGCGCTGGTGTCGGCGCGCCGCGCCCGGCTTCAGCAGTTGGCCGAAGGGAAGGCGGGGAAGGGTGCCCGCGCGGCGCTGGCCCTGTCGGAGGATCCCAGCCGCTTCCTGTCCACGGTGCAGGTGGGCATCAGCGTCACCGGGATCGTCGCCGGTGCCTATGGTGGGGCCACCCTGGCCGACCGGCTGGGTGTGGTGTTGAATCAGGTGGAGTGGATCGCCCCCTATGGCCAGCCGGTGGCCTTTGCCCTGGTGGTCGCCGCCATCACCTACTTCTCGCTCATCATCGGCGAGTTGGTGCCCAAGCGCATGGCGCTGGTGGCGTCGGAGCGGATCGCCTGCCTGGTCGCCGGGCCGATGAGCACGGTGTCGCGCGTGTCCGCCCCCGTCGTCTGGCTGTTGGGCGTGTCGAGCGACGCGGTGTTGAAGCTGCTGCGCCTGCCGACCGTGCGCGAACAGACGGTGACGGAGGAGGAGGTCAAAACCCTCATCAAGGAAGGCACGCAGACCGGCGTGTTCGACCCGGTGGAACGCCAGATGATCGAAGGCGTGCTGCATCTGGCCGACCGCAGCGTGCGGTCGATCATGACGCCGCGCCCGGATGTGATCTGGCTTGACGTCAACGACCCGACCGAAGTGGCGAGCCGCGAGATCCGCGACAGCGGCTATTCCCGCTTTCCCCTGTGCAGCGGCGATGTGGACGAGGTGCTGGGCATCGTCTCCACCAAGGCGCTGCTGGACCAGTCCTTGAACGGAACGTCCTTCGATTTGCGGGCGGCGATGGTCAAGCCGCTGGTCGTCCACGACGGAACCCCGGTGCTGCGCCTGCTGGAGCTGTTCAAGCAGGCCAGCGCGCAGATGGCCGTGGTGGTGGACGAGTATGGCAGCGTCGAGGGCATCGTCACCATGACCGACATTCTGGAGGCCATCGCGGGCGAACTGCCCGACCTGGACCAGGATGGCGAGTCCAGCGCGGTCCAGCGCGAAGACGGCAGTTGGTTGGTCGACGGCATGTCCCCGGTCGAGGAGGTCGAGGCGCTGATCGGTGTCAAGAACATGAAGGGCGACGGCGATTTCCACACGCTGGCGGGCTTCCTGCTCAACCATTTCGGCCATGTGCCGCGCGCGGCGGAGTTCTTCCACTGGCGCGGCATCCGGTTCGAGGTGGTGGACATGGACGGGCGGCGCATCGACAAGGTGCTGATTCAACGCAACCCCGACGCGGCGGACGAGTGACGCGGCGGGGACAACACACAAACGGGGAAGGGGCGCGTCATGGTGGGGCGGTGGTTTGAAGAGTTCCAGGTCGGCGACGTGATCGAAACCGAAGGCGCGACCCTGACCGACAGCATGATCATGGATTTCGCCCAGCGTTTCGATCCCCAACCCTTTCACATGGATGTGGTCGCGGCGGCGGCGGGACCGTTCCAGGGCCTGATCGCCAGCGGCTTTCACACGCTGTCCCTGACCTTCCGGCTGCTGCGCGACACCGGGATCATCACCGGAACCAGCCTGGGCGGTTCGGGGATGGACAATGTGCGCTGGCTCATCCCGGTGCGCCCGGGCGACACCCTGCGCGTCCGCGTCGAGGTGGTGGAGGCCCGCGTCTCCCGGCGCGGCGACCGGGGGACGGTGCGTCTGGCCTACGCCACCGTGAACCAGCGCGGCGAAACGGTGATGACCTGCGTCATGAACCACATCGTCGCCACCCGCTCCATCCCGGTGTGAGTGGATCACAGCCCCAGCGGTGGGAGTGTTGCCGTCGTTCCGGGGGGGGGGGGGGAGACGGGGGAAAAGGCAATCAGTTGTCTGAATTTGTTTCAAAAAATCCTGATTGCGTCTGGATTATCACTGTACAATATCCAAACATTTCATGAACTGCGTCTGGGATGCTGCCAACGTGATCGGTGATCTGTTTCGAAATCTGTCCATCCGGGCCACGCTTGGGGTTTTGATCGTTCTTTTGGGCGTTCTGCTTGTTGCGGAGAACACCCAGAATCTGGTCGATGCCGTTCGTCAGACGCGCAGCGCCGACCGCGCGGTGGGTTTGAGCACGACCAGCCGGGATCTGCTGAAAACGCTGTTGGCCACACGGCTGGAGCGTGGTTTGGTGACGCCCGTCCTGGGGGCCGAAGGGACCATCACCGACGCCGATCAGCGCCAAATCGCGGCGCGCCAGCAGGAAACGGTGGACGGTTATCAGGCGATCAGCGCGGCGTTGGCCGTTCTGGACCTGCCCGGCGCGCGATCCGCCGCCGATCAATTGCGAACCGCGTTCGATGCGCTTGCCCGTGTCCGCGCCAAGGTGTCCTCCGCCGTCGCACAGCCCAAGGCGTCGCGTGATCCGGGTGTTGCGGCTGAGTTTTCAAAGGTGTTGACCGATGTCCAGGATGCCTTGACCGCCAGCACCAACCTGCTGGATGACTCGATCAAGCAGGTTGATCCGGTCTTGGATGGCTTCCTGCTGACCAAGCGGTCCGCCTGGAACGCGCGGTTGAGCATCGGTTTGGTTATGTTTCAGATTCAAAGCGCCCTGGCCTCGGGCAAGCCGTGGGCGGCGGCGGATGCGCAATCTTTGGCTGAATCCTGGGGGCGGTCGCGGCAAAGCTGGGCTTCCGTGGTGGAGGCGACCAACCACAGCGACACTCCGAAGCCCTTGAAGGCGGCGGTTGAACAGGCCAAGGTCAATTACGAAGGGGCAGCGGTTGACCGGCGCAAGGCGATCCTGAGCGCGCTGGCGGACGGCAAGGCACCGCCCGTGGACCTGTCCACCCTGCGCCCGCAAGACACCGAACAATCCGGCCACATCGTCACGGTTGCTCTGGTGGCGGTCGATCAGATGCTCGACCGGTCGCGTGAACAGCTCCGTTTGGCCAAACAGGACATGATCCTGTCGGTTTGCACGCTGCTGGTCGCGCTGGTCCTGTCGGTGGGCGGTGTGATCGTCACCCGTCTGCGCGTGGCGCGCCCGATTGAACGGATGACGGACACCATGCGGCGTCTGGCCGATCGGGATCTGTCCGTGGTGATACCGGGGCAGGGCCGCCGTGACGAGATCGGGGCGATGGCGGCGGCGGTTGCCGTGTTCCGCGACAGCATGATGACGGCGGACCGTTTGGCCGCCGAACAGGCGCGCGATCAGGCGGCGAAGGAAAAGCGGGCGGTTGAACTGGACGCCCTGATCCAGGATTTCAGCAACAAGACCACCCACATCGTCCAGGCGGTGTCCGACGCGGCCCGGCAGATGCACAGCACGGCCGGCGGCATGGCGGACAACGCCACCCAGGCGGGCCATCTGGTGACGGCGGTTGCGGCGGCGGCCGAACAGGCGTCGGTCAACGTCCAGACCGTGGCGTCGGCGACCGAGGAGTTGTCGGCGTCGATTCACGAGATTGGGCGGCAAGTGACCAACTCCACCCAGATTTCCGGTCAGGCGGTGAATCAGGCGGCGGACACGAAGACCAGCATGCAATCCCTGGCGGACGCCGCCCGCGACATCGGCACCGTGGTGGACATGATCAACTCCATCGCCGGTCAAACCAACCTGCTGGCGCTCAACGCCACCATCGAAGCGGCCCGCGCGGGCGAGGCGGGCAAGGGCTTTGCCGTGGTCGCCAGCGAGGTGAAGGCGCTGGCCTCCCAAACCGCCCGCGC
Source organism: Azospirillum sp. (assembly GCA_027486405.1). Taxonomy (GTDB): domain Bacteria; phylum Pseudomonadota; class Alphaproteobacteria; order Azospirillales; family Azospirillaceae; genus Azospirillum. The sequence goes on from JAIXPD010000021.1 coordinate 20,301, forward strand.
GACCGAGGACATACAGGCCAAGGTGCGCGACATCCAGCTTGCCACCGGCGGGGCGCAGGAGGCCATTGAGGGGATCGGCCAAACCATCGGCCAGATCAGCGAGATCACCACCGCCATCGCCGCCGCGATCGAAGAACAAGGGGCGGCAACCCGCGACATCGCGGGCAGCGTGGTGGAAGCGGCGCGCGGCACCGGCGAGGTGTCGAGCAACATCGTCGGCGTCAACCGGGTGGTGTCGGAAACTGGCAGCTCCTCGGCCCGCGTGCTGGACGCCGCCAGCGGTTTGGCGCAGGAAGCGGACATCCTGCGCAAGGAAGTCACCGCCTTCATCGCGTCGGTGCGCAGCGCCTGACGCGACGGTGGAACGACCGCAAGGCCCCATCCGGCCCCACCCGATGACGGGCGCGGATGGGGCCGTGTTTTTTGGTGATGCGTTTGCTCACGCCGCCAACGCGGTGATCGGGGTGGTTCCCCGGTTGCGGTCGCGGATGTCGGCGACGAAGCCCTCGACGCTGTGGCGGAGCTGGTTGGCTTCGGCGATCAGCGCGTCGGCGGTGCTGGCGACGTCGGCGGCGACGGCCAGGGTTTGTTTGGCCTCGTCCGACACGCTGGCGGCGTGGGCGTTGATGTCTTCCGTTCCGGCGGCGGCCTGCTGGATGTTGCGGCCGATCTCGGCCAGCGCGCCGCGCTGTTCCTCGATGGCGTGGGCGATGGCCTCGGCGGCCTGATGAAGCTGGGTGACGATGCCGACGATGTCGCGCACCGCGCCGACGGTGCGGTTGGTGTCGGTCTGCACCACGGCGATCTGCGCGGCGATGTCGTCGGTGGAACGCGCGGTCTGGCTGGACAGCAGCTTGACCTCGTTGGCGACCACGGCGAAGCCCTTGCCGCTGTCCCCGGCGCGCGCGGCCTCGATGAAGGCGTTGAGCGCCAGCAGGTTGGTTTGCGAGGAAATCGCCCGGATGATGTCCACAACCTCCGATATGCGCAGCACGGCGCTGGCCAGTTCCTTCACATTCTGATCGGCCCCGTCGGCCTGGGCGGCGGCGGCGACGGCGACCTGGGCGGAATGGCCGATCTGGCGGGCGATTTCCTGGCTGGTCGCGTTCATCTCCTCGGTGGCGGCGGCGACGGAGCGGACGTTGGCGGACGCCAACAGGCTGGTGTCGGCGACGGAGGCGCTGTGCGCGCTGGTTCGCTGGGCGTTGTCGGCCATCACGGCGGCGGCGGCGCGCAGCCCCTCGATGCGCTCGCTCATCCGGCTGACCATGGTCTGGATGCCGGTTTCGATGCCGTCGGCCAGCGCCAGCATGCTGACGCGGCGTTCGGCCCGCGCGGTGCGTTCCATCTCCTCGCGCTCCTGCCGCATCCGCTCCACCCGCTCGCGGTTCTCCTGGAACACGCTGAGCGCGCGCGCCATGGTCCCGATTTCGTCGCGGCGGGCGGTGTCGGTCAGCACGATGTCCGCCCCGCCGCGCGACAGGGCGTCCATGATGCGGGTGATGCGCAGGATCGGCACGGCGATCATCCGGCCCATCAGGACGGAGGCGAGCAGCCCAACCACCACCAGAACCGCGCCGATGACGAAGACCGACGCCACCGCGTCGGCCGCCTGGGCGACGGCGCTTTGCCCCAAACGGTCGCGTTCGGCGCTCTGCACGGCGGACAGCGCCTCCATCTCCTTGCCGACCTGCTGGCCGTTGGTGTCGAGCACGCCGGTGGCGATGCGCTGCCGTTCCAACGCCACCTCCGACAGATCGGCGACGCTGCGGCTGTAGACGGCGACGATGCCGGTGGCGCGCGTCACCGTTTCGGCGATGGCGGCGGCGTCCGGTCGGCCCTTGAGGGCGGCCAGGGCCTGGGTCAGCGCGTCGATGGCCTTGGTGGCGCTCTCGGAATCGCTGCGCTCGCTGGTCACGGCCAACCGGCCGACCGCCAATTGCGCGGTCAGCGCCAGTTTGACGATGTCCCCCGCCGCGTCCGCCAGGGGCGGGGCGTCGGCCTTGCGCGCGGCCTCCATGATGCCGGACACCTGGGCGTTCAGCGCCGTGCCCAGCCCACGCAGCAGCGCCACCGCCGCGTCCCGCCGCCCTTGCAGGTCCTGAACGCTTTTGAACGCGTCGCTGTAGCTGGCGATCAGGGTCGCGATGCGGGTCAACTCGTTCGCTTGCCGGGCGTCGCCGGACGACGCCTCGGCCAGGGTGGCGGTGATGGATGTCAGGCCCTGCTGAACCTCGTCCACGCTGGACGCGTCGCCCTTGGCCAGGAACCGTTCCAGCGCCAGCCGGGTTTCCAGCATCTCGACCCGCAATTGCCGCAGGCGGATGTCCTGCTGCGAGATGGATTCATACTGGATCAGCGCGGCGCTGGTGGTGGAAATGCCGTCGTCGCCCTTCCAGGCCACCACGGCGGTGCCGATGGTCATCACCACACCAAGACTGACGATCTTGACGGTGATGGGCAAATCTCTGAGCCGGAGCATGATGATGCCTTCCTCCCCGGCGGATCTTGGGTTTGTTTGACGACCGCCTCCTCCCATCGCCGGTCTGGGGGTGGCTGTTGCGCGCAACAATCGGTCTTTTGATGTTGGTTTTGATTGATAGTCTTGCGAACAATAAGATGCGCGTCAATAACTAATTCAAACTGAATTAATTAACGCGAACCGAACGTCGCGCTGCGCAAGGCGTCCGATGGGGCGCGTGCGGGGCCGCGCGGGAAACGCGCGGAGGTGGGGGGATCAGCCTTTGGCGGCCAGCGCCCGGATGGCCAGCGCGGCGGCGGACGCGCGGTTTTCGACGCCCAGCTTGGCGAACACCTGCTCCAGATGCTTGTTCACCGTGCGCGGGCTGATGCCCAGGATTTCGCCGATGTCGCGGTTGGCCTTGCCGTTGGCGATCCACAGCAGAACCTCGGCCTCACGCGCGGTCAGGCCCAGCGCGTCACGCAGGATTGCCTCCTGCCGCCCGGCGGTGGGTTCGCTCAGGCGGAACAGGAACTCGTCCGGGCTGGCCGGGCTGAGATAGGCGAAATCGAGCGTGCGCACGCCATCGCCGTCGGGAACCTCCAGCCGGAAGCTGTCCTGCGACCCGGCGGGCGCGCGGCGCAGGCGGTTCAACCCCGCCGACAGGGTGACGGCGAGCGGGGAGGCGACCCCGTCGGTTCCCGGCAACAGCCCGTGCAGCAGCCGTTCGGCCTGCGGCGTGCACCACAAAAGACGCCCGTCGCCGTTGGTGGCCAGCAGGAACCGCCCGGTGGCGTCCAACGCGGCGCGCGCGCCATAGGACACGCGGGCGTTGGTCAGATGCACGCGGATGCGGGCGATCAGCTCATCGACGATGATCGGTTTGGTGACGTAATCGACGCCGCCCGCCTCCAACCCCTTCACCACATGCTCGGTGTCGCTGAGGCCGGTCATGAAGATCACCGGCAGATGCGACAGATGCGGAACCTGTTTCAACCGGCGGCAGGTCTCGAACCCGTCCAGCCCGGGCATCATCGCGTCCATCAGGATCAGGTCGGGGGTGATCTGGCCCAGCAGATCGAGCGCGCTTTCGCCATCCACCGCGACCAGCACGGTCAGGTCGGCCTGTTCGATGGCCTCGGTGAGGAATCCCAGCGTGTCGGGCGTGTCGTCCACCACCAGGATCATGTCGCGGCGCTTCATCTCGGCTCAACCTTCATCCCGGGGGCCTGCTTCTTTGGGGCCTTCATCGCTGGGGCGGAGCGTCGCGGCGATCTCCTCCAGGCTACGCATGTAGCCCTTCAGATCAAAGGCGCGCAACAACGCACGCAGCCGTTCGACCACGGGGCGGGTGGTGGCGTCCTCCTCCTCCTCGATCTCGCGCAACTTGGCCTCGATCCCCCGAATGTAGCCGATCCGCCCCAGTTGGCGCAGGTCGTCGATGTGTCGCAACAGGGTGGGGGACGGCCCGACCGCCGGGGCGGTCGCCGACTCCGGCGCGGGCGTGGCGGGAGGGGGAGACGGGGGAGGAAGGGGCGGGGTGGGTGGAACGGGATCACCGCCGCCGCCGTGAATCCACTCCAACCCGGTCAGCGCCTGGATCTGGTCGAGCAGGGCGTTGATCTCGATCGGTTTGGCGACAAAGGCGTTGTGCGGCGCGCGCCCGTCGCCCGGCCCCTGCGCCTCATAGGCGTTGGCCGACACCATGATGATGCGGATGCGGTCGCCGAACAGGCGGCGCAGCCCATCGGCCACGTCCCAGCCGCTTTCGCCGGGCATGGAGATGTCGAGCAGGGCCAGATCGGGTTGGCAATCCGCCGCCAGGGCCAGACAGGCGGCGGCGTCCGTCGCGGTGAACAGGGTGAAGCCGAGTGGGGCGAGCAGCGCCGCCATCATCGCCAGATGGTCGCGGTCGTCGTCGGCCAGCAACACCTTGATCGGTGGCCCGGCGAAGCCGCAGATCGGGCTGCGGGTCGGCTCCACCCCCGGCTTGTGCATCGCCTCGGCCAGCATCAACCGCACGGTGAAGGCGCTGCCCTCGCCCAACCGGCTGCGCAGGGTCAGATCCCCGCCCATGATCCGGGTCAGCAACCGGGTGATGGTCAGACCCAGCCCGGTGCCGGGAATCGTGCGCACCGCGCTGCCGTGGCCGCGCTCGAACGGTTCGAACACGCGGTCGAGATCTTCGGGACGGATGCCGATGCCGCTGTCGGCGATTTCGAATTCGGCGGTCTGGCTGCGGTAGCGCACGGTCAGGGCGACATGGCCCTTTTCGGTGTATTTGACCGCGTTCGACAGCAGGTTGATGAGGATTTGCCGCAGGATCTTGCTGTCGCTGTGGACGTGGCTCGGCAGGTGGCGCACCCGCTCGTAGCGGAACTCCAGCCCCTTGGCGGCGGCCTGGATGCGGAACATGTCGGCGATCTGGTCCAGGAACTCGATCAGGTTGATCTTGTCGCGGCTCAGGCGGCGCAGGCCCGATTCGATCTTCGAGATGTCCAGCAGCCCGTCGATCAGATTGGACAGATGCTCGGCGCTGCGGCGGATGACGCGGACGGCGTCCTGCGGGCGGCTGCTGGTGTCGCGTTCCAGCAATTGGGCGTAGCCGGAAATGGCGTTCAGCGGCGCGCGGATCTCGTGACTGACGCCGATGATGTAGCGGCTTTTGGCGGCGTTGGCGGCCTCGGCCACCTCCTTGGCCTTTTGCAGCGCGGCGTCGGTGCGCTCGTGCGCGGCGATTTCGTCCATCAGCATGGCGGTTTGCCGGGCGGTTTCCTCCTCCGCCTTTTGTCGGCTTTCGTGGGCCAGCACCAGCAGCCACGCCGCCACGCCCGACAGGATGAACAGGCAGATGAACACGCCGGTCAGCGCGGTGTGGATGGCGGCGCGTTCGGCGGCCTCGGCGTTGGCGTATTGGAAATCGATGACCAGCAGGACGCCGCCGATCACCAGCGTGAACAGCGTCATCACCCCGATGAAATGGCCGGTCCGGCTGTGCACCCCCGCCGCGATCCGGCGCGGCAGAACCCCTTGCAGGAAATGGGCGATCTGGTCGGCGAAACGGCTGTTGGTCTTGCACAGATCGTGGCAGCGCGCCTCCAGCGTGCAGCAGAGCGAGCAGATCGGCGCGTCATAGGCTGGGCAATGGGCCATGTCGCTGCGCTCGAAGGTGTTTTCGCAGATCGAACAGCGCAACTCGGCCCTGCCCTCCGGCAAGCCGGTGTCGGGGCGGGCGAGGTAATAGCGCCCTTGCGTTTTCCAGGCGATCAGCGGCGCGGCGGCAAAGGCGACCACCAGCCCCAGAAAGGGGGCCAGCGCCTGGGCCACCGGTCCCAGCAGGCCGAAAAAGGCGGTGGTGGAGCACAGCACCGACAGCCCCATCGCCCCGACCCCCACCGGGTTGATGTCGAACAGATGGGCGCGCTTGAACTCGATGTGGCGGGGGCTGAAGCCCAACGGCTTGTTGATCGCCAGATCGGCGGCGACCGCCCCCAGCCAGCCGACGGCGACGTTGGCGTACAGCCCCAGAATGCTTTCGATGACGCCGAGAATGCCGATTTCCATCAGCAGCAGCGCCAACAGCACGTTGAAGACCAGCCAGACGACGCGGCCCGGATGGCTGCGGGTCAGGCGGGAAAAGAAATTCGACCAGGCGATGGACCCGGCATAGGCGTTGGTGACGTTGATCTTCATCTGGCAGACGACGACGAAGATCCCGGTCAGCGCCAGCGCCACCCCCGGCGACCCGGACAGGTCCAGAAAGGCCAGATGGTACATGTGCGTCGGCTGCGCGGCGTCTTCCGCCGACAGGCCGTGTTTCATCGCCAGAAAGGCCAGCAGCGACCCGGCGACCAGCTTCAACCCGCCGATCAGCACCCAGCCGGGGCCGCCGACCAGCATCGCCGTCCACCAGCGCGCCCGGCCCACCCGCGCCACCGGCGGCAGGAAGCGCAGATAATCCACCTGCTCGCCGATCTGCGGCAGCAGCGACAGCAGCACCGACGCCGCCATGCCGAAGGGCAGCAGCGACAGGCCGTCCCCGCCCACGCTGCCGGGCAGGCTGGTCCATTCGCCCAGCGTGGCGCGGTCCAGCAGGGCGAGCGAGGCCAGCGGCGCGCATTGCAGGGCGATCCAGACCGGCTGTGTCGCCACCTGCATCCGGCTGATGAAGCGGATGCCGTAGACCGCGATGGGGATCACCGCCAGCGAGCTGATGACGTGGGCGATCCAGGCCGGGATTCCCAACACCATCTGAAGCCCGGCCGACATGATGCTGGCCTCGATGGAAAACAGGATGAAGGTGAAGGACGCGTAGACCAGCGAGGTGATGGTGGATCCCAGATAGCCGAACCCCGCCCCGCGCGCCAACAGGTCGATGTCCACCCCCGATTTGGCGGCGTGGTAGGTGATCGGCAGGCCGACCAGGATGTTGAGCAGGCTGACCGCCAGAATGGCGGCCATGGCGTTGGCAAAGCCATAGGTCAGCGTCACCGCCGCGCCGATCGCCTCGCAGGCGAGGAAGGAGATGGCCCCCAAGGCGGTGTTGGCGACCCGCCACGCCGTCCAGCGCCGCGCCCGCTCCGCCGTGTAGCGCAGGGCGTAATCCTCCAGCGTCTGGTCGGCGGCCAACTGGTTGTATTGCCGACGTTCGCGAACAATTCGTTGCCGTGCGCTCATGCCCGCCTGTCGTCGGAAACGCGGTTCTGGGGGTCACACCCTGCTGCACCGCATCGTCCGTACTTTGTCACCGCTTGGCAAGCCGGGATGCGGGGCTGCAGGGCAATCGCTTGAACAGGCGATCCTCACAACGCAAGCAAGAATGGACACGGATTTCACGGACAAAATGAGGGATTGCACGGATTTTCTCCCCCAAACGCATCCTGCATCCGGTCA
>JAIXPD010000077.1 GCA_027486405.1 Azospirillum sp.
CAGACCAGATCGCGCCAGCCGCAGGCGAGGCCGCCGCCGGAGCACCCGACCAGATCGCGCCAGCCGCAGGCGAGGCCGCCGCAGGAGCGCCAGACCAGATCGCGCCAGCCGCAGGCGAGGCCGCCGCCGGAGCACCCGACCAGATCGCGCCAGCCGCAGGCGAGGCCGCCGCCGGAGCGCCAGACCAGATCGCACCAGCCGCAGGCGAGGCCGCCGCAGGAGCGCCCGACCAGATCGCGCCAGCCCAAATCAGGCCCGTCGCCGGGGTGGCCGCCGCCGGAGCGCCCGCCCAAATCGCGCCCGCCGCCGGGGACGCGGCAACCGCCGAGGACGCCACCGCCACCGATTCGACCGCAACACCGGCATCGACGCCGGTCGCTTCGTCGGTCAGGCTGCGGAACGCATCAGCGGCGGCCGCGCGAACGTCGTCAGCCCCAACCCCGGAAAAGCCGTTCTGTTCCAGCAATGCCCGCTTGCCGTTGGCGTCCTGCGCGTTCAACTGATCGCGAAAAACGCTGTCGGTGGCGAGTCGCTTGATAAGATTGAGTGCCTGTTCGTTCGCCATTCCTGCCCTCTTGTTCTGCGTGGCCAGAGTGATTGCACCAACGGGCGAGATGGTACACAGGACAACAATGGAAACCAACGCCAAAACATCGCAATTCGCGAGTTTCTCGGTAAATTCAAATCCTCTTGATTGTTACCGAACAGAAACCGAACCCTTGCAGACTTGTTTCCACCACCCGTGACCGCGTCGTTTAAGGTTAAAAACATACAAATCTTTTGTGCGGTGCCAAAATCCGCCCACTTTCAAGGCACCAGGGCAGCATCGGAACCACAAAAACGCCCATCGCGTGCAGGAATGAGGCATCTCACAACCATTATCCGGACGCATCATCATCGGCCATCCCGCCCCAACCAGCGCCGCCGTGATAACGGTGGGATTCGTTTAATTCTGGATCACGCGCGCGAATCCCTTCTTATATGAAAGGGAGTTTGGCGCTTCGCGCGGCCACATCATGGAGATTGGACCAATGACCCGCATCGGCACATCCGCCGCGACCCTGGCCACCCTGGGCGGTGCCATCCTGGCCCTGGGGCTGAGCGCCCCGGCCCTCGCCCAATCCGCCGCCCCGCAACCGGAATGGACCGAACAGGCCAACCAACGCCCGACCAAGCCGGGCGACGAGGCGCTGTCCGCCGGAACGCTGACGATCCGCACCGCCACCGTCACGCCGGGGACCATCAGCGTCTATGTCCGCAACGGCTATCCCTTCGGCATCGTGCTGACGCGGGTGGACGCGCTGGAATGCGTGAACATCGTCACCACCGATTGCGGCCTGCTGGGCCAGGATCTGCCGGTCCCATCGGGGGCCGAACTGCTGGTCCGCACCGTTCGTCAGGCCGACCAGAGCAAGACCTTCAGCATCACCCCGACCTACAGCTGGCAACCCGCCGTCGCGGCGAAGTAACGGCACCCCCCGCGTTCCCACCGCGTCACAGCGGCGCGGCGGGGCGCGGGTCCCAACCGGCGGACCCCCATGCTTTCCTTCTCCAAACTTCTGTTGCTGGCGGTGGTCGTCGCTGTGGTCTGGTTCGGCTGGCGCTGGGTCGCCCGCGTCCAGGCGGTGGGCCGCGCCCGGATGGAGGGCAGCGGCCAACCCGCCCCCAGCCCGAAGCCGGGGCGCGCCGACGCCGCCCCCTTCTCCGCCCGCCCCGCCCCGGCGGCGGAGGATATGGAGAAATGCCCGGAATGCGGGGCCTACGTCGTGCCGCGTTCGGCCGTGTCCTGCGGCCGCCCGGTCTGCCCCTACGGGCGCTGACACGCCGCCCGTCGCAGGGCCGACGCCCGACGATCCGTTCGCCAACGATCCGTTCGCCAACGATCTGTTTGGGTGCGTCTTGATTCCGCCGTGCCACCCGCCTATCGTGCTGCGCTTTCAACCCTTTTGCATTGTGGACCGTCCATGGCCTCCCAGAGCGGGACTTCCGCCGAACGCTCCGGCCTGTCGTTTCAGGCTCTGATCCTCACGCTCCACCAATTCTGGTCGGAGCGGGGCTGCGTCATTCTCCAGCCCTACGACATGGAGGTGGGGGCCGGGACCTTCCACCCGGCGACGACCCTGCGCGCGCTCGGTCCCGACGCCTGGAAGGCGGCCTATGTCCAGCCCTCCCGCCGCCCGAAGGATGGGCGTTACGGCGAGAACCCCAACCGGCTTCAGCATTATTACCAGTATCAGGTGATCATGAAGCCGTCGCCCGCCAACGCGCAGGAGCTGTATCTGGACAGCCTGCGCGCCATCGGCATCGACCCGTCCCTGCACGACATCCGCTTTGTCGAGGATGATTGGGAGAGCCCCACACTCGGGGCCTGGGGCCTGGGGTGGGAGGTGTGGTGCGATGGCATGGAGGTCACGCAATACACCTATTTCCAGCAGGTCGGCGGCATCGAATGCGACCCCATCGCGGTCGAGCTGACCTATGGGCTGGAACGGCTGGCCATGTATGTCCAGGGCGTGGAAAACGTCTATGACCTGGATTTCAACGGCCAGGGCGTGAAGTACGGCGACGTCTTCAAACGCGCCGAGATCGAGTATTCGAAGCACAATTTCGAACACGCCAACACCGACATGCTGCTCCAGCATTTCAAGGACGCCGAGGCCGAGTGTCAGGCGCTGGTCGGCCAGAATCTGGCCCTGCCCGCCTATGACCAGTGCATCAAGGCGTCCCATCTGTTCAACCTGCTGGACGCGCGCGGCGTCATCAGCGTGGTGGAGCGCGCCGCCTACATCGGCCGCGTCCGCGCGCTGGCCAAGGCCTGCTGCGAAGCCTGGACGGGGGCGAAGTGAGATCATGACCGAATTTCTGCTCGAATTCTTTTCCGAGGAAATCCCCGCCCGCATGCAGGCGCGGGCCGCCGACGATCTCAAGCGTCTGATGACGGAGGCGCTGGCCGCCAACGGCCTGACCTTCACCAGCGCCACCGCCCATTCCACCCCGCGCCATCTGGCGCTGGTGGTCGATGGCCTGCCCGAGCGCACCGCCGACGTGCGCGAGGAAAAGAAGGGGCCGCGCGTCGGTTCGCCCGAACAGGCGACGGTCGGTTTCCTGAAATCCGCCGGGCTGACCAGCCTGGACCAGTGCGAACAGCGCGACACCGGCAAGGGCATCTTCTATTTCGCCGTCACCGAAAAGGCCGGTCGCCCGACCGCCGAGGTGCTGGCGGAGATCATCCCCGGCGTGATGGCCGCCCTGCCCTGGCCCAAATCGATGCGCTGGGGAACCAGCACCGTCCGTTGGGTCCGTCCGCTCCATTCGATCATCGCCCTGTTCGGCGGAACCGTGCTGACCGGGGCCTTTGAACTGGGCGGCGGGCAGCCGCCGGTCGTGTTCGGCAACAGCACGCGCGGCCACCGCTTCCTCGCCCCCGACGCCTTCACGGTCGAGAACTTCGCCGATTATCAGGCCAAGCTGTTCGCCGCCAAGGTGGTGCTGGACCGCGAGGCCCGCAAGGCCAAGATCAAGGCCGACGCCGAGGCGCTGGCCGCCCGCGAAGGGTTGACCCTGTCGCCCGACGACGCGCTGCTGGACGAGGTCGCCGGGCTGGTCGAATGGCCGGTCGCGCTGATCGGCAGCATCGACGAAAGCTTCATGGACGTGCCGTCGGAGGTGCTCATCACCTCGATGCGGACGCACCAGAAATACTTCGCCACCCTCGACGCCGCCGGGGCCATGGCCCCGCGCTTCGTCGTGGTCGCCAACACCGAAACGGTGGATGGTGGCAAGGCCATCGTCGCCGGAAACGAGCGTGTGCTGCGCGCCCGCCTGTCCGACGCCAAGTTCTTCTGGGACCAGGACCGCAAGACCAAGCTGGAAAGCCGTCTGCCCGCCCTGGAAAAGATCACCTTCCACGCCAAGCTCGGGACCGTCGCCGAAAAGGTCGCCCGCGTGCAGGCGATCGCCGCCGACATCGCCCGGACCATCGGGGCCGACGCCGACGCCGCCAGCCGTGCGGCCCTGCTCTGCAAGGCCGATCTGGTGACGGAGGTGGTGGGCGAGTTCCCCGAGGTGCAGGGGATCATGGGCCGCTATTACGCGCTGGGCCAGGGCGAGAGCACGGAGGTGGCCGACGCCATCGCCGCCCATTACAAGCCGGCCGGCCCGTCCGATTCCTGCCCCACCGCCCCGGTGTCCGTCGCCGTCGCGCTGGCCGACAAGATCGACACGCTGGTCGGTTTCTTCGCCATCGATGAAAAGCCGACGGGGTCGAAGGATCCCTACGCCCTGCGCCGCGCCGCGCTGGGCGTGATCCGTCTGGTGCTGGAAAACGGGCTGCGCCTGCCGCTGTCGGCGGTGTTCGCCACCGCGCACGCCGCCTACCGCGTCGGCGGTCTGGCCGAAGCTGGAACCGTCAGCGCCGACCTCACCGCCTTCTTCGCCGACCGCCTGAAGGTGGTGTTGCGCGAACAGGGCGTGCGTCACGATCTGGTGGACGCCGTGTTCGCGTTGGGCGGCGGCGACGACCTCGTCCGCTTGCTGGCGCGGGTCACGGCGTTGCAGGCCTTCGTCGGGTCGGACGAGGGGGCCAACCTGCTCGCCGCCTACAAGCGCGCGTCGAACATCGTCCGCATCGAAGAGAAGAAGGACGGCGTTGCCTTCGACCAGCCGGTCGAGGCCGCCCGTCTGGCCCAGGCGGAGGAACAGGCCCTGTTCACCGCCCTGAACGCCGCGTCGGACGCCGCCGCCCCGTTGCTGGCGGCGGAGGATTTCACCGGTGCCATGGCCGCGCTGGCCAACCTGCGCGGGCCGGTGGACGCCTTCTTCACCACGGTGACGGTGAACGCCGACGATGCCGCCCTGCGCGTCAACCGTCTGCGCCTGCTGACCCAAATCCGCCAGACGCTGAACGCGGTCGCCGACTTCTCGAAGATCGAAGGCTGATCGGGAGGGGGCTTGCGCCCCCTCACCCTCTCTCCGGTGGGGAGAGGGACTCTCTTCCCCCCTTACCCCGCCGCCAGATCCCGCGCGCGCTGCAAATCCGCGTGGAACAGCGGCACCTCGTGCCAATTGCCGCGCATCAGATAGCTGGGGTGAAAGGTCGGGATCACCGGGACCGGGCCGGACGGTCCGTCCAGCAACCGGCAGGGCAGCGGCGTGCCGCGCAGGCTCAGAATGCCGTTCTGGCCGGTCAAGGCCCAGGTCGGGGTTCGGCCCACCGCGACGATGACCGTGGGCGCGAAACCCGCCAGCGCGTCGCGCAACGCCTCGATCTCGCCGGAGAAATCGGCCCGCAGCCGGTCGGAGCTGCCGAACGCGCCCCACCGTTCGTCCAACGCCCGCCCCTCGCGCTTGGCGCGGGCGCGCGAGGCGAAGAAATGGCCGACCTTGTTGCCCGGCGGCTGGTGGCGGAAGACGTTGGCGACCAGACAGGCCGACCGCGCAATGCCCACCGCCGCCAACCCCTCGTCCAGCATCCGCCCGCTGCGCCCGACGAAGGGCATGCCGAGTCGCGCCTCCTCCGCCCCCGGTGCCTCCCCCACCAGCGCGATGCGCGGCCCGTCCTGGGTCGGGCGCTGGTAATCGGCGAAGGGCAAGTCGTGCAGGGCGACGTTGGTCATGGCGGATCCAAAAAGCAGGGCGGGAACAGCGGCGTGGTGGGATTGTGGTGGGATTGTGGTGGTGGGCTTGCCAGCGGGCGGCGCGGCCCCCACTCTTTGACACACCTGTTCGCAAGCGTGCCTGTTTGCAAGCGCGGGGGCCGACGCCCGCCGTGTCTACCCCAACCCGCCCCGCCGCACCACCATCGGAGCATCGTCCCCATGTCCGCCACCCCCGACGCCGATCTGGCCGCCCTGCGCTGCGAACCCTGCCGGGGCGGCATGCCCGCGCTGACGCCCGAGGCGGCGCGCGCGCTGCTGCCGCGCGTGCCGGGCTGGGCGCTGAAGGACGGCCCCGACCGCATCGAACGGTCCTTCGCCTTCCCCGATTTCGCCCAGGCCCAGAGTTTCGCCGTGCGCGTCGGCGATCTGTGCGAGGTCGAGGGGCACCACGCCGAATTGCGTTATGGCTGGGGCTTCTGCGCCGTGTCCTTCTGGACCCACAAGATCAACGGCCTGCACGAGAATGATTTCATCATGGCCGCCAAGGTCAACGGGCTGGCCTGAAATCGCACACCCACAGCGCTACCCCCACAGATCCGGGGTGGGGGGCGACAGCCGGGCACCGTCATAGGCCAGACCGGGGGCGCGGTCCGTCGCCAGCAGCAGCGGGCCGTCGAGATCGACGTAGCGCGCGCCCTGCGCGATCAACACCGCCGGAGCCATGGCGAGCGAGGTGGCGACCATGCAGCCGACCATCACGTCGAAGCCCAGCGCGTCCGCCGCCCGCCGCATCGCCAGCGCTTCGGTCAAACCGCCGGTCTTGTCCAGCTTGATGTTCACCACCTGATACAGCCCGCGCAGCCGCTCCAGCGACTCCAGGCCGTGGCAGGATTCATCCGCCCCCAACGGGACCGGGCAGGAGACGCCGCGCAGCGCCTCGTCCTGACCGGCGGGCAAGGGCTGCTCGATCATCTCCACACCCAGCGCGGCCAGCGCCGGACCGAAATCGGCGAGCTGGTCGAGCGTCCAGCCTTCGTTGGCATCCACCACCAGCCGGGCCGCCGGGGCGGCGGCGCGCACCGCCGCAACCCGTTCCAGATCGCCCGCCCCGGTCAGCTTCATTTTCAGCAGCGGGTGGCGGTCGGCCCGCTCGCGCGCCGCCGCCGCCATCGCCGCCGGTTCGTCCACGCTCAGGGTGTAGCAGGTGGTCAGCGGGCCGGGCGGCTGGTCGAGACCGGCCAAGCGCCAGACCGGTGCCGCCGCCCGCTTGGCCTCCAGATCCCACAGGGCGCAGTCCAGCGCGTTGCGCGCCGCCCCCGGCGGCAGCGCGGCGGCCAGACCGGCGCGGTCCAGCCCCGCCGCCACCGCGTCGGCCAGCCCGGCCAGCGCGTCCATCACCCCATCGACGCTTTCGCCATAGCGGGCGTAGGGCACGCATTCGCCCCAGCCGCGATGCGGGCCGTCCGTCACCTCCGCCACCACCACGGCGGCCTCGGTCTTGGCCCCGCGCGCGATGCGGAAGGCCCCGCGAATCGGAAAGCGTTCGCAGCGGACGGACAAATGGCGGTTGGGCAAAGTGGGGAGCGGCGAATCGGGGATGGGCATCGCGCGGCGTTCCAGAAACACACAGGGGCCGGGAGTGTATCCCGGCCCCCGCGCAAAGGCGACGCTGTGTGTTCCATCCCCCCGCCGGGTCAGCGGTCCTGCACGATCACGCCGTACCAACCCAAGCCCTTGTAGGTTTCATAGCCCGGCGTCAGCGCGTAACCGATGACGCGGTCGCCGTCCAGGTAATGGCCCATCGACCCGGCCCCGCGCCGCAGCGGCAGCGATTCGGTCAGGATGCCCCGCCCGTCCGACGACGCGATCACCCGGTGCCGGGCGTCGAGCAGCAGGCAGCGCGTGCGCTCCCGCTCCGCGTCCTCCAGCCGCACGCCCTGGACCACGGCGGCGGCCTGCGGTTCCCAATCGAAGAAGATGCCGAGCACGCCCAGCACCTCCCCTTCGCTTTCGCCGTCGCGGCGGATGGCGGTGGCGTAGGTGGCGACGACGCGGTCGTCCAACAGGCCGTTGCGGGCGACGTCGCCGACGACGAACTCCCCACCGTTCTTGGTCGCCAGCGCCTGCCGGAACCACGCCTCGTTCGCCACATTGGACCCGCGCGCCTGGCGGTAGCGGTCGGGGCGGCCGTTGGCGATGACCTCGCCGTTGCGGTCGGCGATCCACAGGTCGAGATAGACGGTGTAGGATTCCAGGATCACGCCCAGCCGGTGCGCGGCGTGGCGGTGCGCCTCCTCCGTCGGATCGACGGCGCAATCGACCACCGCGCTGTCGGTCGCCCACCACCGCACATCGCACGACCGCTCATACAGGTTGCGGTCGATGATCTCGATCATGTTCAGCGACAGGTCGGCCAGCCGCTTGCCGTGCATCTCCTGCACCATGGCGCTGCCGGTGGTGGTCAGGTGATCGACGCGGGCGACGATCTCCGACCGCAATTCCTTGGTGATGCTGTTGACCTGGGTCGAGATCTCCGACACCTCGTTCGCCACCACGGCAAAGCCGCGCCCGGCCTCCCCCGCCCGCGCCGCTTCGATCAGCGCGTTCATCGCCAGCATTTTGGTGCGACGGGTGATGTCCTCGATCAGCGTCACTTTTTTCGACGCCACATCCAGCACGCCGCGCGACAGCTCGAACAGGTCGGTGCCCGCCATGCTCATCTTCTTGTCCCCCGCCATGACGATCTCGTTCGTTTCCTATCCAATCAAAAGCCGTGCCAAGCGCCCACGGCGGCCAACACACCCCGCACAACCCGCGCAACCCGGCCATTTCTGCGGCGTCACCCCCACCGCAGCGGCCGTGATTGCTCGCCCCTCACGGCTGCCTCCAGCGATAATTTGCCTATTGTTTGGGCTTTTTGGCATCACAAATGACAACAGCGTGTGAACACGGACAGCGTGTTTCGGCCATGTAACATATTTTTCGGATCGACACGAAACAAAAAACCCACGAACCCGGCTTGCGCGTTGCGTTCCTATCGCATTGCACCATCCGGGATCGCGGGCTTGCTTAAAATTTAGGCAGATGAGATCGGGCGGCAATCAGGCGGCGCGGCCCATCTCGTCCAGGAAGCGTTGCACCTCCTGTTTCAGCCGGTCGGCCTCCGCCGCCATCCGTTCCGACGCGCCGAACACGGCGTGGGCGGCCCCGCTGGTGCGGCGGGCGGCGTCGGTGACGTCGCGGATGTCGTCGGACACCGCGCGCGTCCCGGTCGCCGCCTGCTCCATGTTGGCGACGATCTCGTGCACCGCCGCACCCTGCTGCTCGATCCCGGCGCTGATGCCCCCGGCGATGCCGTTGATGGTGTGGATGGTGCGCCCGATGCCGAGGATGGAGTCGACCGCCTGATCGGTGGAGCTTTGGATTCCGGCGATCTGGCTGGCGATGTCACCCGTGGCCTTGGCGGTCTGGTCGGCCAGCCGCTTCACCTCGTTGGCGACGACGGCGAAGCCCTTGCCCGCTTCGCCCGCGCGCGCCGCCTCGATGGTGGCGTTCAGCGCCAGCAGGTTGGTTTGCGACGCGATGTCGTTGATGAGGGTGACGACCTCCCCCACCTTGCGCGCCGCCTCGGCCAGTTGGGCGACCTGGGCGTTGGAGCGTTCGGCCTCCCCCGCCGCGCTTTCGGCCACGCGGGCGATCTCCTGCACCTGGCGGGCGATCTCGGCGATGGAGGCGGACAACTCCTCCGTCGCCGCCGCGACGCTGCCGACGTTGGAGCCGGTCTGCGCCGCCGTGGAGGCGACCGACGACGCCTTGGCCGTGGCCTGATCGGCGTCGCGCTCCATGTCGCGGGCGGACAGTTCCAGCTCGTGCGCGGTGTCGGCCACCTCGGCGCAGACGCTCTTGATCTGCCCTTCGAAACGGGTCGTCACCCCGGCGAATCCGGCCACTTTGCGGGCGATGCTGTCGGTGGCGGCGTTGATGGTGCGCCCGGCGAGCAGGAAGCCACCCTGCATCCCACGCTCGACGATGCGGCGGAAGTATTTGTGCTCCGACACATATTTCATCGACGCGGTGGCCTCGCGCACGAACGCGTCGGTACGGTCGATGGCGTCGTTGGTGGCGTGCATCAGCTCGCCCAGCCCGCCGCCCTCGCGGATGCCGATCACGCGCGCCTCGAAATCGCCGCGCGCGACCGCGCGGTTGACCTCGGCCAACTGCGCCACCGCCGCACCGGCGCGGGTCAGGAACAGCCCGGTTCCGGCCAGCGTCGCCAGCGCGCCAACGCCGCAGCCCAGGCGCAGCGCACCACCGCCCAGCCCCAGCGCGTCGGCCAGCAGCGGAACCGCCGTCAACCCGGCGGCCAGCGCCGCGCACAGACCCGCCTTAGAGAGAGAAGACGAATTCGTCATACCCGATCCCCTTCTCGGTCAGCAGGCCGACGACGGCGGCAAAGCCCGCCGCCATGCCTTGCTTGCGGTCGGCGTGGCTGTTTTCGATGTCCAGAAGCTGGCGGTAGAGCGGGACCACCTTGTCCACCGCCGACCGGTCCGGCACCCGGCGGGAGGAATGATAGCCGATGACCCGGCCGCTGGCGTCGAAGCTGGGCGTCACATGGGCGAACACCCAATAATGATCGCCGTTGCGCGCCCGGTTGACGACGTAAGCGAAGATTTCCTGCTTGGCCTCCAGCGTGTCCCACAACAGCTTGAACACGCAGCGCGGCATGGCCGGATGGCGCACGATGGAGTGCGGCGCGCCCATCAGTTCCGCCTCGCTGTATCCGGCGACGCGCTGGAACACCCGGTTGGCGTAGGTGATCCGGCCCTTCAGATCGGTCTTGGAGACGATGACTTCGTCCGGGTCGAAAAACCGTTCCACCCCCGTCAGGGGAACATCCTGTCGTGCCATCGTCCCTGCCGATCTTACGATCCCGAAAGGGGACCGACCGTTGAACGCCGCCCGCACTCCCGTGTGACACCGACGAGCGGCATTGCCCACACGCCGTAACCAGCGGTGTTTCTGTTGCGGTGCACAATTGCTGGACACCCTGAAACATTCGCAATCTAAAGAGACAGGAGGTTTCAGAAAAGGCGAAACTTGTTGCCAAGCTGAAATAACCGGCGCGCGAATCTGTCGCGGTTGACACGGAAAACCGGATGTCGCCGCTCATTCCGGCGGGTAGGGAACCGTCAACACACGGCCGATCGGCGGGTTTTCCACCTCGACCACCACCCCGTCGGGCCACCGCACCTCGATCCGCTCGACCGCCGACGCGGTCCCCAAACCGAAATGGGCCACCGGCTCGCCCTGGCAGAGATGGCCGGACCCGGCGCACACGGCCCGGCGCTGGCGACGCCCCTGCGCGACGCAACTGACCACCGCCCCGCGCGCCGGCGCGCCATGGGCGGTCAACGGCATCACCCGCAGCCAGCCATGGTGATTGCCCTCCGGCCGGAAGATCGACAGCGGTTGCGCGGTTCCGTCGCCATGGACCAGCACCAGTTCCAGCCGCCCGTCGCCGTCGATGTCGGCCGCGACCGCCCCGGTCGCCGCCCCTTTCGGTTCGGCCGCGTCGCCCAAGGGCAGCTCGCGCCACCCGTCGTCCCGCCAGCCGAACAGGCGGTTGGGCGCGCCATGGACGTGAAAGAACAGCTCCTCGAAGCCGTCATTGTCGAAATCGGCAACCACGACGGTGGCCACCGGCCCCGGCATCGACAGATCGCCGCCCGCCACATCGACGAAGCCGCCGCCCGCCCGCTGCTGGAACAGGCGTTGCGCCCCGTCGCGCGCGCCGATCACCAGGCTGAACAGGCCCGCACCATCGGCGTCGAGCGCGGCCACCGCCCGGCTGGGATTGCGCGAATCGGCGATCCCCCGTTCCTCCGCCACCTCTTCGAAACCGCCGTCGCCGAGATTGCGGAAGAGCTGGTTCGGGCCGCTGTCGTTCAGAACGACCAAATCCATATGGTCGGAGACGATGGGCAGAGCGGTCAGACCGCGCGCGGCGACGATCACGTCCAACCCGGCCTCTTCCGCCGCGTCCTCCAGACGCCCCCGGCGGTTGAGTTCGAGCAGGCGCAGCGGCCCGCCGTCCGTCGCCACCACGAAGCCATAGCGGCCATGGCCATGGCGGTCGAAGGCCGCGACCGCCCGCGCCGCCGTGCGGTTGCCCACACTGGCGTTTTCCGGTTGGGCCAGCAGATCAAGCCAACGGTCGCCAAAGCAGGCGAACAGCCGGTCGGCCATGTCCTTCGGCCCGCTCTCGCGGTCGGAATTGACGATGTAGAGTTCTTCGCGCCCGTCGCCGTCGATGTCCCCGGCGGCCAGACCCACGGCGCATCCCGCCGGATCGGCGATCACCGGGTCGGCCACATCGACCAGATGGGTCCCGTTCCATTTCAGGACGCGGTTGTCGGTGCGGTACCCGGCGACGACCAGCTCGAACACGCCGTCGCCGTCGAGATCGACCACCGCGACGCCGTTGGACAGGCGCGGCGGGTTGACGGGCAACAGCGACGAGCAGTCGATGAACATCGGACCCCCATTATCCCCGGTGGTGCCGCAACCGCCCGAACCGTCGGCCCCGCAACGCAGAGCCTTGTCCCGATTGGCCTTTCGCGGCGCACCCCCTGTCAGTGCAGCCCCTTGTAAATACCGCGTCCGGCCCGCCCCGTAAACCCGGACGGAGAGCCGAGACGCACGCGCCGGTTCCGGCCGGACACGCAAAGGCCCCGCGCCCGGGCTGCGACACCGCAGAACGGACACGGGGCCTTGCGTCAACAACCACCCAACGCGGCGCGCGCGGTCAGGCGCGCACGCTCAGTGGCGCTTCTTGTCCTCGCTGCTGGCCAGCGGTGCGCCGGCCTTCAGCCCGTCGCCGCCCGCCTTGGTCTCCGGCTTGCGCACGGCGGCCATGGCGGATTTCAACTGCTCGCGGGCCGGAAGCTCGATGTTGAGTTCCAGGGTCGAACAATCGCTGCCGCGATCCAGCTTCACCTCGACCTTGTTCTGGTCGATGTCGATGTATTTGGCGATCACCGCCAACAGCTCCTGTTGGAGCATCGGCAGGTAATCCGGCCCGGCGCGCCCAGCCCGCTCGTGCGCCATGACGATTTGCAGACGTTCTTTCGCCTGCACCGCCGATGGCCGGGGTGCCGAACGGAAAAAGCTGAAAATGCTCATGCGCTCCTCCGCAGGAAGCGGCTGAACAAGCCCTTCTTCTGAGGCGCCATGAAGCGGTGTTCGATGTCCTCGCCCAGGAAGCGGCCGACCGCGTCGGTGTAGGCCTGCCCGGCGTTGGAGGATTCATCCAGGATCACCGGCATGCCGACGTTGGAGGCGCGCAGCACCGCCTGGCTTTCCGGGATCACGCCCAGCAGCGGGATCGCCAGGATTTCCAGCACGTCGTCCACCTTCAGCATCTCGCCGCGCTCCACCCGTTCCGGGTCGTAGCGGGTCAGCAGAAGCTGTTGCGTCACCGGCTCCAGCCCCTGTTCGGCCCGGCGCGAGCGCGAGGCCAGCACGCCGAGGATGCGGTCGCTGTCGCGCACCGACGACACTTCCGGGTTGGTCACGATGATGGCGTGATCGGCGAAATAAAGCGCCATCAGCGCCCCGCGCTCGATGCCCGCCGGGCTGTCGCACAGGATGTAATCGAAATCCTTGGCCAGCTCGTTCAGCACCCGCTCCACCCCGGCGGCGGTCAGCGCGTCCTTGTCACGGGTCTGCGAGGTCGGCAGCACATAGAGGTTGTCGATGCGCTTGTCCTTGATCAGCGCCTGGCTGAGCTTGGCTTCGCCATTGATGACGTTGATGAAGTCGAAGACGACCCGCCGCTCGCACCCCATCACGAGGTCGAGGTTGCGCAGACCAACGTCGAAATCGATGACGACCGTCTTGAACCCGCGCAGGGCCAACCCGGTGGCGAAGGCAGCGGACGAGGTCGTCTTGCCGACACCGCCCTTGCCAGAGGTCATGACGATGATCTTGCTCAACGGAGCCTCTCCCATAATCCCAAAGTTGCCAACACCAGCATTTCAACACCCCCGAGCCGCCGCGACGGCCCGATCCCTTGCCCGGCGCTCACGCCGATTTCAGCGGTTCCATGCGCAGAACACCGTCGCGCAAGAAAACCTGCACCGGCTTCTTGAAAAAGTCACTGCCAATGTCTTCGCTGACGCGGTAAATCCCCGCGACCGATACGACCTCGGCCTCCAGGCTGTGGCAGAACACGCGGGCGTTGACGTCGCCCGACACCCCGGCCAAGGCCCGCCCGCGCAGCGCGCCATACACGTGGATGTTGCCATCCGCCAGCAGTTCCGCCCCCGGCGACACCGACGCGGTGATGACGAGGTCGGTTTTTTCCGCGTAAATCTGCGTGCCGGAACGCACCGGCTCCGTCACGATGATGGCCGGGCGGTGCACCACCTCGACCGTGACCGTCGCCGCCGGGTTGGCGGCGCGCGGGTCCGGCCCCTTGGCGGTCTCCAGCTTGGCCACCCGGCCCGTCGGCATCGGCGTCAGCCCGGCGGCGATGGCCGCCTCCTGCACCGGGCGCGTCCCGCCCTGGAAACCAACCGGCAACAGATGATGCGCCCGCACCTGCGCGATGAAGGCGGACAGATCGAAAACAACCGTTTCCGGCAGCTCCTCGAAATCCAGCACCACCGGAGCGTTGCGGAAGAAGTTCGGCGCCTGCCGGATCTTCACGTTCAGTTGCGGAAAGAAATCCTGTGAATTCGGGGCGTTGACCTTCAGCACCATCATGGTGAAGGAATTGCCCCGCAATTGGAACGGCACGTCCCGTTCGGCAACCTGATTGGCGCTGCTCACCGTTGACTTCCCGTTTGTTCCTGCCGCCCCGAAGACCACAGCCCCACCGGCCCCGCCATGGCGCGCGGCGCTGTTCACACGCCGCCGCCCGCACCGGGTGCCCGGAGACCTCTCGTGGCCTTTTTCTGACTTCTAGCTGTGTGTTGGCCCGTCGTTCAAGGGTTTCCCATCATCGCCGCCACAGGGTTGCCACAAATCGCGCCACGGAGCGGACGGCGACAGCGGCCCCACCCCAACCTCCACCGAAACACCCGCCCAAAGATCGATCCCGGCGAGCGTGTTCGCCTCACCACATGTGGTGTGAATCTTTCACGACAGGCGCAAATCCAACTGGCGCGCCGGGGTGTCCGCGCTCATGCTGCAACGCCGTGGGATGCCGCAACGACGCCACCGTTGACGAGGGCCGTTTGATCCTGTGTCCGCCATCCAGAACCGGTTTGCCCAGAACCGGTCTGCCAAGAACCGGTCTGCCGCCCCAACCCGCCGCACGGGTTGGCCGTTGGGCCGACGGCACGGCCACCGCCCTTCCCCGTCGTTCCGCTCCCGCCTTTCAACCTTTGCCCTTTCACGCTCTGCATCGATCACCGCGCCTCCCGCTTCCGGGGGGCTTTTTTGTGCCTGGAATTTGCGCCACCCCCAACCGAGGAGACGCGTCATGGCCAAACGTTCGAGCAAGACCCTTCCCAGCGGCGTGACCACCGCGCGGGACGGTTCCACCGTTCTCCCCCTCTTCCCCAACCGGTCCGGCTGGGATCCCCTGGGCAGTTCACTGGGCGGCTCCGCCCAAGGCGGGAGCGAGCGGCGCGACCAAAGCTATCTGCGCACGGTCAAGCCGCAGAACCCGAACCAGAAGGCGTTGATGGACGCAATCGCCGCCCATCATCTGGTGGTCGCCATCGGCCCGGCGGGGACCGGCAAGACCTACCTCGCCATCTCGGCGGCGGTGGAGGCGTTGGAGCGTGGCCAGGTGGACCGCATCGTCCTGTCGCGCCCGGCGTTGGAGGCGGGGGAAAGCATCGGCTTCCTGCCCGGCGACATGCACGAGAAGATGGCCCCCTTCCTGCGCCCGCTGACCGACGCGCTGTCCGAACGGATGGGGGCCAAGCGTCTGCGCACCCTGATGGCGGATGGAACGATCGAGGTCGCGCCCATCGGCTACATGCGCGGGCGCACCCTGAACAACGCCTTTGTGGTGATCGACGAGGCGCAGAACTGCACCTACGCCCAAATCAAGATGCTGTTGACCCGGCTGGGCTGGCATTCCACCATGGTGCTGACCGGCGACCCTGACCAAACCGACCTGCTCGATCATCTGTCCGGGTTGGCCGACATCGCCCAACGGCTTGACAGGGTGGAGGGAATCGCCGTCGTCCGCCTGACCGAGGGCGACATCGTCCGTCACCCGCTGGTCGCCAGCATGTTGACCGTTTTGTAACATTCCGTCCGAATCGGCGCGGCGGTGGATGGTTTCCATCGCCGCACCAAAGGATTGCGCCGATCCGTGCGACGGATTGATGCACCGTGTTGGAAAAAATCAGCCCTCCAAACGATGCGGCTTGACGCGGCCCATGGCAGCGGTAACAAAGTCACAAAAATTTTATGCAAATGACAGATTTGCAATCGGAGGCCCGTCGGTCGTGTTCGAGCGCATCAGCATCAAGGCAAAGATCGGTGTCATCCTGGCCGCCGCAGGCGTCGGCCTGATTCTCGTGGCGGTGGTCAGCCTGTTCGGGCTGCACAGCGAGATGATGGCCGACCGGCAGGACAAGACCCGCAACGTGGTGGAGGTCGGCCACACGCTGGTCGCCCATTACGAGGCGCAGGAGCGCGCCGGAACCCTGAGCCGGGAGGCGGCACAGGCCGCCGCCAAGGCCGCGTTGCGCGCGTTGCGCCACGACGGGGCCGAATATTTCTTCCTCACCGATCTGTCGTCGCGGATGCTCATGCACCCGTTCAAGCCCGAGTTGGAAGGGCAGGACATGACGCAGACCACCGACCCGACCGGGAAACACCTGTTCCAGGACTTCGTTCGGGTGGTGAAGGCCGACGGGGCCGGTTTCGTCGCCTATCAATGGCCCAAGCCGGGGCTGGCCCAGCCGGTGCCGAAACTGTCCTACGTCAAGGGCTTCACCCCGTGGGGTTGGGTCGTCGGATCCGGCATCTACATCGACGACGTCGATTCCGCCTTCCACGAGGCCGCGTTGCGGCTGGGCGCCATCGGCCTGCTGATCGGTCTTGCCGCGACCCTGACCGCCTATCTGGTCAGCCGGGCGATCACCGGTCCGCTCGACGGCATGGGGCGGGTGATGCAGGCGCTGGCCGATGGCAACAGCGCGGTGACGGTTCCCGGCACCGGCCGCCGCGACGAGATCGGCGGCATGGCCCGCACGGTCGAGGTGTTCCGGGTTCAACAGATTGATCTGGCCCGGCATTGGGACCGTCAACAGATCGAGATGCGCGTCACCGAACAGCGCGCCCGCGCGCTGAAGCGCCTGACCGACCAGTTTGATCGCACCATCGCCGACACCATCCGCGCGGTCAGCGGCGCGGTGTCCACGCTCGACCACACCGCCCGCGCCTTGTCCGCCACCGCCGACCGCAACCGACGGGAGGCGACCGCCGTAGCGTCGGCCTCGCAACAGGCCTCGCACAGCGTGCAGACCGTGGCGGCGGCGGCGGAGGAACTGACCGGGGCCATCGCCGTGATCGGGGAACAGGTCGTCACTTCCTCGGCGATTTCCAACGAGGCGGTCGCCGCCTCCCAACGGGCCGGGTCGCAGATCGACGGGCTGGGCAGTGCCGCCCAGAAGATCGGCGAGGTGGCGGATCTGATCGCCGGAATCGCCAGCCAAACCAACCTGTTGGCGCTGAACGCCACCATCGAGGCGGCGCGGGCCGGGGAAGCGGGCAAGGGCTTCGCCGTCGTCGCCGGAGAGGTCAAAAACCTCGCCGGACAAACCGCCAAGGCCACCGAGGAGATCGGCCAGCACATCGCCCAGGTGCAAGAGGCGACGCGCACCGCCGTGGACGCCATCCGCGACATCGGCGGCATCGTCGGCCGCAGCGACGAAATCGGCGCGTCCATCGCCACCGCCGTGCAGCAGCAGGGGGCGGCCACCAGCGAAATCGCCCGCAGCGCCTCCGACGCCGCCGAGGGGACCCGCCAGGTCTCCCACAGCATCGGCGCGGTGTCGGACGCAGCACAGGACACCGAACGGTCGGCGGGGGCCTTGCTCGACGCGGCCGGGGGCCTGTCCGAGCAGGCCGAGGCGCTGCGCCGGATGGTCGACGCCTTCCTGGTCAACGTCGAGGCCATCAACGCCGCGCCGTTGACCACCCTGCACACCGGGACCAGCGACAGCGGCGCGCCGGTGTTCATGGCCTGGACGGAGGCGTTGACGGTGGGGGACGATGGCATCGACACCGACCACATGATCCTCATCGCCCTGCTGAACGAGGCCGCCGCCTTGGTGGCCGAACGCGGCGACCGCAACCGGCTGATCGCCGCCGTCAGCCGCCTGCTGGCCTACACCGTCCTCCATTTCGAACAGGAGGAACGGATGATGGAGCGCAGCGGCTACCCCGACCGCGTCGCCCACAAGGCCCAGCACGACGCCTTGCGCCAACGCGCCAACACGCTGAAACAACGGCTGGAGGCGGGGGAAACCGCCATCGGCGACGATCTGCTGACGCTGGTCCGCGAATGGCTGTTCGACCACATCCAGACCTCGGACAAGCGCATCGCCGCGCATCTGGGCCAATCCGGCCCGGCGCAATCGGCCCAGCCCAACCGGCGCGCGGCGGCCTGATCGCGACGAACCGAACGTCACCGGCGGGGGCGGAAGCCCCCCCCGGACGGGAAAACCGTCAGGGCGTGGTGGAGAATCCGCGCAACAGCGCCGCCGCGATCATCGCGGCGAGTTGGCTGTGCACCTCGTCCCGCTGTTGCCCACCCTGGTCCTGGCACAGCGCCTCCGGCTCGCCTTCCGCCCGCAGGATCGCCCCGCCGCGCGGCGTGCACAGGCCGAAGGCGGAGAAAAACCCAACCCCCGGCACCCGGACGTACCGCGCCACCGGGATGCTCGCCCCCATCGGGGCGGCCTCCAACCAGGTGGGCGTTTCCCCGCGCGCGCCGAGGTTGATGATGGTGGTCGGCACCGCCGTACCGGCCAACCCATCCAAGCCATAGGCCGCGCTGATCTCCGGATCGACCGCCACGACGGTGCGCACGCGGGCGTCGCGGTGATCCCTGGCCAAGGGCGCGGCGTCGACCGACCGCAGATCAACGCCCGCCGTGGCGAACCACGCGCAATCGGGGCCGCCCGCCGGGTCGTCGCACAGGTGGTGGAAACGCTCGGGATCGAGACGCGCGCCGCCCACCGCAAGCGCCGAAGTGCCACCCAGGAAAAAGCCGACGGCGGCCACCTTGTCCATGTCGGCGTGCGGACGCACCGACGGGTCGCCGTCCACCGCCGTGACGGCGGCGGACAGGTCGCCCGGACGCAAGCCGATTTCGGCCACCCCGCGCGCGGCGTCGGTGACGGCCAGCGGCGGCGGTTGAACCGCCGCGACGATGTAGCCGCGTTCGGCCAGCCGCGCGGCGATCCAAGCCGATTGATGGGGCGCGGCGCGCAACCCGCCATGGGCGATGGCGACGACCGGGAACACACCATCCGCCATCGCCGCGTCGCGCAGAGCCGCGACACCGGCGAACAGCGGGCTGGCCCCGACCCGCTCCGGACGGCCGCCGCTGCCCGCCGGGTACCACAAGGTGACGGCCACCGGCGCGCCCCGGTCCGGCGGGGTGATCGACAGGCCCCGCACGCCGATCGCGTCCGACGCCTGGGCAACCGCGCCCGCCAAGGCGACGGACACCAGCGCCAAACCACCCAGAAGACGGCGCGACCGCATGAAACCTCAATCCAAACAGGGAGAATGGTGCAACAGCCCATAGGTAAGCGCGCCGCGCGCATCCGGCAAGAGTCATCGCCGCCGATCGCTGCTTGACCGCCCTGTTTTTCAACCGGGCCCCACCCTCTGCCCCACGGCAATCGCATTTGGGGCTGATATTCCTTGAAAAAGACTTTCGTCATCCCCGCGAAGGCGGGGAACCAGAGTTTGCAGGACGACTCTGATGGAAAAGCCTGGATCCCCGCCTACGC
>JAIXPD010000058.1 GCA_027486405.1 Azospirillum sp.
GCGGCCTCCTGTTGCAGCCGCATCGTCTCCAGCGCCCGCGACCGCAGCCCTTCGGCCTCGCCCATCAGGGCAAGCTCCCGCTGGGCCAAGGCAAGGTTGTCGTTGGCCGCCAGGCGCTCTTTCTCAAGCGCGTTGTTGTCGTTGGCCGCGCGGTTGGCGCGGTAGGCGTCCATGGCGTCGTTCAGCGCCCGTTGCGCCTCTGTCCCGGCCACCGTCGCGTCTGTCCCCAGCTTGCGGATCAGCGCCAGCTTGTATTGATCCTCCTGCGCCTGCCGCGTCGCTTCCCCACCCGCCGCCATGGCCGTGGTCAAGGCGTTGGTGTTGGCCGTCTCCAGCTCCAACCCCCGAACGGTTTCGTTGCGGATCGTCAGGATGGCGGCGGCTTCGTCCTGCGCGTTCGCCGCGCGCACCGCCGACAGGGCGATGGTCCCTTTCAGGCTGGCCTCGGCCTCTTTGTTGGCATAGGTCGCCGCCCGCTGGGCCGCCTCGCCCGCGCCCGCGGCCATCGCCAGCCGCATGGTGGCGGTGGTGGCCGCGTTCAGGTCGGTGGCCGCCGCCCCCGCCGCACCACCAACGCGCGCCAAAGCGAGCGCGGTTTCCTGTTCCAGCAGGGCTTCTTTCTGCGACGCCGGGAAGCCGTTGACCAGAGCGTCCGCGACCTTCTTCTTGGCCTCGGCCTTGGCGATCTCCACCACATGAGTGCTGGCAACCGCCTTCTGATAGTCGCGCTCGGCCTTGACCTGTTCGCCCAACGCTCGGATTTGGTCGTTGGCCTCCGCTGTCTTTTTGCTGCGCCACCCCGCCGTCAGGTCCGCGCTTTCATCGGCGGTCAGCGGCTTGCCTTTGTCCTGTTCGGCTTTGTCGAGGGTCTGGTACAGGGACCGGTATTTGGGACCGACCGACAGAGTGTCGGCTTCACGCTTTAATTGGACGATAGCCGCCGTCACGGGATCCAGCTTTTCACGGAGGTGATCCAACACCTGGGTCAGCGACGTGGCGTCCAGTCCCATGGCTTTGAGAGCGTCTGGCGATTTCCCAAGCAAGGCGTTGACAGCGGAGACTGCTTGTCCAAGTTCAGACTGCGAGGTGGTTAGCAGCTTACCTTTATCGTAGGTGTAGCCCGCCGCTTTCGCCGCCTCTGTGAACGCGGCAATCTGGTCGCCGGTGATTTTGACGCTGCTATCGGCTTCCTTCCACAGTTCGGCCATGCCGCGCCGAGTGTCTTCCGTCGCGCCACCAAGCTGCGTGAGACTTCGCTCCGTCTCAATGATCAGCGTGTTCAAACGGTCAAGTTTTTCGGTCCAACGCGCCGTTTCCGCAGCACCGCTTGCATTTTCAAGTTGGTAGGTAGCAGAGCGGCGGTTTTTATAGAGATTGACTAACTTGTTGAAGTCGCTTTGCCGCGAGTTGTCTTGTAGGAAGCCGGTTGCCCAATCCAACACGCTAGTCGCCTTGTCGTTCGCAGCGATATAATGCGGAGCGACCTGACGCCCTGCCTCGTTCAGCAGCCGTTGTTGCGCGTTTCGACGGCGTGTTTCCGCCGCGTCAATAGTGTTGGCGGCCTTTTCCGCCGCTCCCGCATAATCCTGCATCGCCTTGATCAAGACGTCGCGAAACATCGACGACGTCACTTTGCCGTCATTCACCATGCGGCGAAACCCGCCGGACGTCGTTCCAGCGGCGCGATCCAGGGCCTGCATCAGGCCGGGCAAAGGCTCTGTGACCTGCGCCAACTCTTCGGCGTGCAATACCCCGGCGCTGAAGCCTTGGGCCATGCCGACCATCGACAGCTTCAACTCGTCAGTGCTGGCACCGGTGGCCTTCTGGATGTTGACGAAGCCCTCCAACAACGTGCGGGCTTGGCCGGTCGTGACCAGATCAGCCTTTTTCAGGTCAAGCAATTGCGCGTAGGTGTTGGTCAGCGTCTTTTGATCGACGCTCAGCCGGGATGCTGACGTGGCCAGAAAGCTCTGGGTCTCGGCATAGTCTCCCGATGTGCCAATCAGCGATTTCAGCCTGACGTCAAGCAGCTCCAGCCCTTTGCGCGTTTCCAGCGCTTCGCCCGCGAACTGGCGTAGCGCTTCGACGCCCAACAGGCCGCTCAACAGGCCGAAACCGCCTTTCAACGTGCCGATGGCGCTAGACAAGGTCAGCGTGCTGTCGTTCGCGGTCAATGCCTGTCGGCCATAGCTTTGCAACGCGTCGCTCTGGGCGCGGGCGGCGGTGGCCCCCGCGCCATGGGCGGCGGTAAGGGCGGCGCTGCGGGCGCTGACAAGCCCAAGATCATTGGCGAGACCGTTCGCGGCTTTGCCTTGCGCCGTCAACCCCGCCGCCTCGTCGCCCGTCGCCACCTTGCGCAGAGCCGCGCCGCTGTCGTTGGCGGCGTCGCCAAGGCGGTTGAGCGCCTGCGCCGTGCCAGTTGCCGCCTGACGCTGCGCGTCCAATCCCGCGACCCCATCCTTGTTGGAGGTTTGTCGCAGGTTGGCCCCTGTGGTCGCAGCGGTTGCGCCAAGCTTGTCGAGTTCCTCGCGAGCCACGCGCACGCCGCCGATCAGCCCAACGGCGTCGGCGACGAACTGAAACGCGACCTTCATGCCCGCCATAGAAACCCCTGAAAAACGAAACGCGCGACGGCCATTGTCGGTCGTCGCGCGTCGTTCTTTCTACGGGGGAAGGGCGGGAGGGAAACGGCTCAGCGGCGGGCCTTGATCGGGTTCTTCCGTTTCCAATCGGCGGTCCAAACCTTCGCCGCTTCGTCCTCCGCCGCCCGCATCAACTGGATGGTTTGACGGTCCCAGGCAACGCCCAATCCGTCGGCCAGGGGACGGACCTGCGCCCAATCCAAACCAATGGCGGGACCGCCCATCGGTGGATACCGCCAGCATCGTTCGCAAGCCACAAACAGATCAAAAATCGGCCACACGCTGGACCAAACCCGGACGACGTTCGGCTCTGAGGTGTTGATTTTCCCGTCTGGCTCTTCTTCAGGCGCAGCCACGCCCGTCAACTCCGCCCAATCCGCCGCCGCCGGTCGCGGGGACAACCGGCCCGGCTGGGCAGGGGCGTCGCCGCCCGCCCAACGCCGAACGGCGGCGATCAGTTTCCCTTTTTCTGGTCTCCGTTGACCACCAACAAAAAGGCTTCCCACAAGGCTTTGTGGACAGGTCGATATCGGCACAGGCGACCGATAACCTCTTTTGAGTAAACGCACGGACTGCCGTCGCTTTCCGCAAAGCCGTGGCCATCGGGAAAGCCGACGATGAAACTCTTCAACTGCTCGACTTGTCCCAAACGGACGCTGCGCCGCAATTCACGCAGGCGCTGCTCCAACCCTTGCCGCTCTTCCTCGCTGGCCGCCTGCGCAAGCTCCGCTTCAGCGGCGGTGATCTGTTTCATCAGATTGTCATTGAAGCGCTGAACCTCTTCAAAGACCTCGTCAAGCTCGTCGTCGGCGGGCACACGAAACGTCACATAGGCCGTGCGGCGAACAAAGGTCTGCTTGGAGACGCCGCCAGTCGGTCGGACAGACGATGGTTGTTCAATGTGGACCGGCGACGTCACCGTGTGATCGGTATCAAGGATAAAAACAGGGTTTTCCATGGTTGCTCCTTAACAGTTAGAGGCGGTTACGCGGCGGCGGTGGAGGCGAAGATCGACCAATCCCCGCCCTCGCTGATAGGAACAGCCTTGCCGGACAAATCGAACATGAAGTCTTTCTTGCTTTCGCCCGGTTTTGGCGCGTCAAGCTGCCAGCGGTTGGTATGGATCACGACGGCGGAACCGGCGGTCGGACCATGCTGGATCAGGAACTCGCCAAAGGCCCGGCTGGTGCAAAGCGCGAAGAAATCGACCGACGCCATGCTGGGCGCTTCGATCTTGGCGGTGAAGCTGGCTTTCGCGTCGTTGATGCGCGCGCCCTTTCGATTGACGCGCGAGACATGTTCGACCGTGTTGCCAGCGTCCCAACCGAAGCTTTCCAGCACCACGTCATGGCCGAACAGGCGGGCCAGCGGCGTGTTGCCGGTTCCGACCACCAGCGGATCAGGCCAAGCCGCGAAGTCCGGCTCAACCGCCGCGACCAAAGCCGGGGCCGCGTAATCGGCGGTGATCTCGATCTCCAAATAGGGGTAGTCGTCAGCCGTGCCGCTGCCCTTGATCGAACAGCGCCCGCCCAACATCCGCCAGCGCTGAACCTTGGCGTCATCCTCAGGGTCCGGCAGTGTAAGAACCACCTCCAGGCTTTTGTGACGGGCTCGGTTGCTCGACGGGGTGTAGGTGCAACCCGCTGGGATCAAGCCGATGGTGAACACATCACCAGTGGCAAAGGGCGTGCCAATCGCGCTGGGCGTGATGGTCGCGCCACCCGGAAGGACGAACGGACTGGCCGTCGTCATGATTTGGCCGGTTTGCGCATAGGCGGCGTCAGACCCCAAGGCTGGGGCCGACACGGTGAAGGCCGCCACCCCGCTGCCGCCGCCCGTCGTGCAGGTCAGGGTCGCCATGGCCGGATGGACCCCACCATAGGCGGCGGCGCGCGCATAAGTGAATGCGCCTGCGCCGCTGACCTTCACCGCCGTGGCGGCGATGGTGGCGGCAGGCGTCGCCACAACCTGTGCGCGGGTCGCCCCGGCGGCGCGCAGGAAGCGGTCCCAGCAAGGCGCTGCGGCGGTTCCAGCGCCAACCAACGCCACTTTGGCCGACAGCTTGGAACGCTGGTTCAGAAGGATCGACGCGTTCGCGCCATTGAAGGGCTTCGCATAGGGCAGCTCCTTCACTTCCGCTTCCATCGGCGTCCAGTTGACGTCCCACAAACGGACAGCGTCCGCGCCGGTCAGGGACGCGGCGCCCTCGCCAAAGATGTCTTCAAGCGCGGCGAGAACAGTCTTGTGGTCCCAATGGACCGGATAGCTGGGCAGGGTCGTCACGGCGGCTTACTCCTCGACCGGGCGGCGTTTGGAACGGACGGGCGGCGGGGTGTCATCGTCGCCGACCGGGCCTTGCGGTTCGGCTTCGTTGACGTCAAGAACAGGCGGCGGCGCGGGGGCCGGATGGTCGGCAACCGGCCCGACGGCCTGATCGTGGGTGATGGTGTCTTGGCGGCTCATGAGAGTTCCCTGCTGTGCAGTTTCCATTCGGTGACGAAGCTGATTGTGCTGGCGACCGCGCCCGTTGCCCCAGCCGCCCCAAGCCCTTGCAAGCGGCTTTCGGTCAAGCCGATGGCGGCGTAGCCCGATGCG
Source organism: Azospirillum sp. (assembly GCA_027486405.1). GTDB lineage: Bacteria > Pseudomonadota > Alphaproteobacteria > Azospirillales > Azospirillaceae > Azospirillum. The sequence continues at coordinate 5,238 of JAIXPD010000058.1, forward strand.
GGCGACCACCCGGCCAGCGCGGTGATGACGGACAGTTCAAGTGGCCAGACCGCCGCGCGGGCCTTTTCGCCCGAGGCGTCACCAGCGTGCGCCTGCACCAACACCACTGACACGCCTTGCGTGACGTCATGGCTGACCGCCCCCACCCGTCGCTGGAATTGGGCGTTCAGGCCGGTTGCCACAACGAAGGCGGCAGGCAGCCGGGTTGGCAGGCGACGTTCCGCCACCAGCTTGGCGAAATCGACGTCGCCCTTGACGTCGATCAGTTCAGGCACATGGTCGCGCAGACGTTCTTGCACCCGGACGGCCAGATCAATCGGCGCGAAGGTCATGCCGCCCCCCCAACGCCCGCCGCGTCCGCCAACCAGTCTCTGGCGATCTCGGCCAACACGGCCATGCCGCGTTCGGATTGGCCAAGATACGGGCGGGCGGGCATGACGACGTCGTGCGCCTTGACGGTGTGGGTTTCGCTGTAATTGGCCTTTCCCTTCTTGGCGAAGCGCCAATCGGCAAAGGTCCGGCTGGACTGCCAATCGGCATTCGTCGTGTCGCCCCGGTGATGCCAGTACAGCGTCTGTTGTCGCTCCGGCTGGTGGATGGTGCCGCCGAATTGATGAATGGCGGCGTAGACCATGTTGGTGCCAACCGCAAAGCCGGTCGGATCGACCCGGCTGCTGATCGACTGGCGCAGGCGCGCCGTGTCGGTCAGGGTCTCGCCATGTTCCGCCAACGCCCGGAAGGACGGTGGCCAAGGGTGGCCGTCGGGGTCGGTTTGTGTCTCGAAACGTTCGGCGACATCCTGCTCGACCTGCGCGGCGAGCTGCTCCATCAAGCCAGTCAGGTTGCGGCCCGCAGCCTCAAGCCCGTCCAGCATGCGGCGCAAGTCGGCGTCGTCGATGCGCAGGGATGCGCCGGTCGCGGTGGTCATCACCAACCCTTGAGGTTGTCGCGACCATAGAGCGCCGGGGACGCCGTCACGACGATCCCAACCGGCGCGGCAGCCGGAACCGGCGCGCCGCCAACGTCGAGGGTGACGGTGCCGGACGCGATGTCGCGCAAACAGCGCATGGCGTCCTGCTGATCGCGCATGATTTTTTCCGGCACCGTGACGATGTGCAGGGCGGCCAAGACCAACCGTGCGGCAATGTCCGTCAACAAAGACGGGACCACGGCCAAGGGCAGGCTGTAGCGGCCCGACAGATAGCCGTCGATCACGCCATCGGCTGAGGCGATGGCTTGGTCAAGCACCGCGTCAACGATGGCGTCGGCGTAGGGCGATGTCCGGTCGGTCAACTCACGCAACAGAGCTTCGGTGTAACGGGCCGTCAGATCGGCGCGGGTCACATAGGGCATGGTCATCGTGCCTTGCGCTGGATGGTCTGACGTTGGGCGGCGCGCCGCCCAACGTCAGCGGGGCTTAACTGGCAGCGGGTTTGGTCGGTTTCCCGCTTTTGCCTTCCGGCTCGGCGGACGGGGCCGGGACCGGGTCAACCACGATCACAATCAGTTGCGGTTCCCCCATCAACGCCTCCACCTCCTCTTCGGTGAAGGTTCCGGCCAGATGACGGGTCTGGATCGCCGGGTGATGAACGCCGCAACGGCGGAAGCCGTTCGCCGGGCGCGCGACGATGATGAGATCCTTGTCCATTCTTGCGCGCTCCTTCAGCCCAGCCACGGCACGACGACGAGTTGGGCTGTGCCCGCCCAAACGTTGGTTTGGCCGAACTCAGCGTTCAGCGCCTTCAAAACAGCCAAGCCGCGCCCTTCGTTGCTGGGGCCGCAGACCAGATGGGTGCCGCGCGTGTCGAGCGGTTCGCCATAATCCCGCTTGAACAGCCCCATGGCCGCGCGGGCCGCTTGGTAACTGTCCTTGTCGAGCGTCGCTTTTGATCCGAAGGCCAGTTGCCAGAAACCATAACCGACGTTGCAGCGACCGGCGGTGCCGTACCGATACTCGTTCCGGTCGAACACCACTTCGTCGGTGTCGGCGTCCATGCGCGTGAAGTCGAAGGGTTTGCGGGACTGGAAGACGATGGGCTTGATGGTTCGCGACAGATCCATGAGGAACCAGGGCGCGCCGCTGCCCGTTTGCATGTTGCTGACCGACACCGTGCTGCCGTCGGCGTCGATCACCGGATGGTCGGTGTCGAAAAAATATTGACCGTCCCAGCAACGCGTCGAGAAGCCATCTTTCAGCAGCTCGAACACCAGCTTGTTCGGAAAGCGGGCACCTGATTGCCCAAGCTCCGCAATGAACGGCGTGTAGAGACCATAGCTGTCGTCTTCGATCTTGTGACGATCAACACCGATCGTCAGTTCCCAGGGCTTGTTCTTGATCGTGTAATCAGCGCTGTCCAACGAATGAATGACGCGTGGGCCGACCCATTCGCGGATGCTGGGAATATCCTTCATCCAGCCGTAGGTTTCAGCCGAATGGGTTGAATTCACCACCATGGCGACGGTGCGATAGGCATCAGCCCCAGCCGTTCCGCTCAATCCGTTTTGAAAGGCGGTTTGGAAGCCGGTGAACAGGGCTTGAAGGTTTGGACGGGTAAGGTCCATGGGAGGTGGCTCCTTTACAGCTCGATCCAGACGCCGAGCGCGTCCACGTTGCGGATGACACCAGCGGCGGGTCGAACCCCGCCGCCGTTGGTCTTGGCCACCGTCTGGTCATCGACGGCGTAGGCGGTCTTTCCATAGTCGCCCAGCGCGATGGCGTCGCCGCCGCCGCTGTTGGCGAAGCGGAAGACGCCCCGGTCGATGGCGACGCTGGTCGGCAATCCCGCCAATTCGGTCGAGGCGCGATGCCGAGCGCAGCCCAGTATGGTGATGGACGCCTGCGCCGACGCCGGAACGGCCAGCCCGCCCAGCGTCTGACCGACCAGCGACCCGGCATAGACCGTCGTCGCGGGTGCCAGTTCACGCGCCAGATGATGGAAGCCGTTGGTGTGCAGCGTGTTGCGGTCGTTGGTGAGCGCGGTCATGGATCAGCCCCCCGTCCGCGTGGCGGCCAGCGTCGCCTTGTAGTCGCTTTCCGAAATCCCCATTGCCGCGCAGACTGCCTTTTGTTCGGGCGTCAAATCGCCAGGGGCCGGGGCGCTCACCTCACGCTGACCCGGCTGGAGCACCGGCACGGCGGTGGAAACCAATCGGTTGAACAGCCCTTGATCCGCCGAAGCCAAAGCCAACAGCTCCGCGCGTTGTGCCGGAACGAACTTTCCAGCGGCGATGGCGGTGTCAACAGCCTCGGTCAACTTGTCACCCTCCAACGCTTTCAGGCGGCTGGACAGGGTGGCGACCTGCGTTTCCAACAGGGTGGCCGCCGTTGCGTTGGCCTTCAACGTCGCGACGGCGGCGGCGATGTCGATGACGCTGGCCGTGCTGGCCAGACCAGCGGCGGACGCGATGGCTTTGACCTGATCGGCGTTGGCTTTCATCGCGGCGACCGCGTTGACGATCTCGTCAACCGACGCGCCGCTCGACACCCCGGCGGCGGCGCACAGCGCGGGGGCGGGGGCGGCTTTCAACGCCGTCACGGCGGCCAGGGCCGCAGTTTGATCGGCGGTTTTGGGCAGGCCAAGCGCCTCCAAAAGCGCGGCGAGGGTGGGATCCATGAGTTCTCCAACAGCAGCGGATGCAAGGGCGGTCAGTTGCGGCAGTGCCGGGCGGTTGACCAGGGCCGCACCAAGGATCCGGGTGATGACCCGGTCAGCGCCGTGCAGAAAGGACGGCGACAGAAAGCGATACTCCTTCGACGCGATGGCTCGGGCACCCGCGTCGGTCCATTCAACCTCAGCCCAGATGCCATTGGGCGTGGCCTCCATCTTGGTGATCCAACCTGCCGCCGGAGCAGCGCCACCCTTTGGCGCTGCCAGATCGGCAGCGTGGTCATAGTCGATGGGCAGAACGCCGTGCGGGGCGGCGGCCAGCGACGCGCGCACCACCGCGCCCGCGTCAGCCAACACCCAGGCCCCGCGTCCGTCGTTTGGGGTGACGTCGCCGGGCGGCAACAATTGGATGCGTCGGGGCGGCGTTTCCGTTGTCGCGGCCAGATCGGCGATGACGCCACAGGTCGCGACGAGGACGTCTGACGGTGCGGCGGATTGCGGAGATGGGAGAGGGGAACAGGTCGTCATGCCGCCATTTTGGCGTGCTCAGCCGCCTCAAGCAGCGGGGCGAGTTGCAGGGGGATTTTCCCACAATCCGCCGATGATCGGCGATCTGTGGACGGACCCGCCTGACGGAATGCCCCCCACGCAGATTTAAAGCGTTTTTTAAACCGATCCGATGCGTGTCTGGTGTCAGCGCACCTGATCGGAGCCAAAACGCATCAGGGGGCCGTTGACGGCTTTACCCGGATAAGCCAGATGCCTATAGTCAAGGGAGCCGCCGGACGACCGGGCAAACATCGCAACCGGCTCGCCGATCCCGCCCTTGAGCGGGTACGGCATACGGGGTGGGGTGGCGTCACCTCCCGGCGGCTACACCACGCCTTCAATGACGTCATACGCGCCCAAGTTTCGCAGCGCCTGCGGATCCATCAGGTACGCCGTATGAACCGGATTGGTCACGATCTTGGTGCGCGCCGCGCCATCCGCCGAGCGGCCTTTGCGCGTCACATCGACATACACCACGATTTTACCTGTGTTTTTCGCCCCGCCCGAGGGCGCGTCGAAAAGATAGATCAGTTGCGCCAGCTTTTTATCCCATAGGACCGCGCGCGGCCTTGCCAGATGTTCGGGCAGGCGGCGCATGGCCGCGTCGTCAATCCGAATGCCGTCAACGGCGTGCGCTTCGCGTTGCGCGTGCGCCAGCTGGTGATCGCTGGCCGTGATGGCCGCGCTTTGCGGCCTGATCCCCTTGGCGTCCAGATGGGCCAGAACCGGGCGGGACAGCATCCCGACGATCCGTTGCTCGCCACGCGGACGCGACAGGTCGATCCCGTCATACCAAGCGGCGAAGCTGTCGGCGAGCGGCCCGGCGTAACGGTTGGGGTTGATGGCGGCAAGCGCGATGTCGGGCGGCAACACCGCCGCCTTGTCCATCAACTGGCGCGCCGCCTCCGCCGCCCGCGCCGCCTTGCCCTTGTGATAGGCGAAGCCGGGATCCACGCCTTGCGGAACCTCCATCACCTCGCCGGTTCGGCTGTTGATCCAGGGCTGCGGGGCCAGTGCGGGCGGGTTGGCCGTCACCGACCAGCCGTTGCGGTCCAGATCGCGGGCTGAAAGCTGCTGCAAGGTGCAACGGCAATGCCAGCCGCAGGGCGGGCTGCGGCTGTCCCACCAGGGATCGTCCACCGGCAAGATGGTGCCGTTCCACGCGCGGTGATCCGCGCGCGTCCGGTCATCCTTGACCGCGACGTAACGCAGGAAGGGCCGCGCCGCTTTCAGCCGTTCGATCCGCTCCCATTGACCGGCGGCCACCGCCATGCGGACGTTGACGTCAAAGATGGTGCGCAAACGGCGCGGGCTGCCCAACTGCACCATCTTGGTTTCGCCGGTCAGCGGATCGGTTTCCGCCGCCCGGCCCCACCAGCCGCGCGCCTTCAACAGCGGCTCCAGCCCCAAGCGCCACTGGTCAAAGGACTGGCCGTCCTTCAAGGCCGTGACCAGCGACGCGTGAACGTCGGCCAGCAGATCGACCTGCGTCATCTTGGCGATGGTGAAGGACAGGGCATGCTCGGCCTGCCACACATCCTGCCACGCGAAGCCGACCCGGTAGCCCTTGGCTTCCAGGAAGGCTATCGCCTGTTCGGGCGGCAGGGGGGTGAGAGTGGGGTTAGGCATGGGGGGTCATGCGCTGCGCAAGACGAGCCATGAGAGTGCTGAACGCGAACGCAGCAGCCAGCGGGACCACTCCGTTACCGCCGACCCGCAGTCGGTCCACCCGATGGGCCATCCCATCAGCAGTTCCACGAAGCGCGGGGACAAGCGTCGGGTCGATGGTGAGGACGTCCATCCATGCAGCGTGGTCAGCAGGTCCAGGAGCGAAGAGAGGCAACCTTCTTCCGGCCACCGATGCACCGCATAGCTCGCCAGATGATCGCCGACCGTCGGTCGGTCCTTGCGCCGCAGGTGCATTGGCGTCGATGGAGGTGCTTTCCAGTCCCGGCCCAGCGCTGTTGGCCACTGCTTGGAAACGGTGCAGAGGGAGAGGCCACGTTTGCCGTCCTTCATCTGAAGACCGGAACGGGCGTTTGCCGCCTCCGCCGTTGGCCAGAGCGGCCACTGGCGAACCGCTCCGGGGAGGCAAAGAAATGCTCCTTTCCCCTGATACGTTCTTTCCTTTGCATCCGTGGCCGTGCTGGTAGGCCAAGATAAACAAGCGCTGTCGGCGATGGTTCGCACCGACTTCCTCCGCGCTGAACAGTCCTTCCTCAACTCGGAAACCCAACGCTTCCAACTGGCCGCGCACAAGGGGATACCCGAGCGTGAGATGCCCGGGCACGTTTTCGAGGAAAACGATCCGGGGGCGGCTCTGGACGATGACACGGCGGATATGGGGCCAGAGATGGCGGGGATCCTTGGCTCCCTGTCGACGGCCAGCCGTGCTGAAGGGCTGGCAGGGATATCCCGCAGTGATGATATCCACCGCTCCACGCCACGGGCGGCCGTTGAAGGTTCCAACATCGTCCCAGACAGGAGCTTGATCCAGGGCCGCGTCCGCCATCCGCGCCACGAGAGTGGCCGCCGCGTAGGCCTCCCGCTCGACGTACACCACAGTCCGATATCCGGGCAGGGCGATATGGAGGCCGAGTTCCAGCCCGCCTCCGCCGGCGCAGAGGGCGGCGCCACGCAAAGGCTGGGGGGAATGTAAAGCCACGTCATGCACCCTCACCTCCCATCGCGCCAACCTTCGCCGCCACCCGCGCCATGAACTGGCCGCGCGCCAAGGACTCACGCAACGCGCCCATATGGTCTTCACCAGCGACGACGGCGAGACGGGCCACAAAGTCGTCTGGCCCGCTCGCCTGTTCGGCCGCGGCCAGGACGGCGGTGACAAGCGGCGAGGCCAGCGGCTCCCAATCAGCCAGCAGTTCATCCACCAGTCCGTCCACCGCGTCAGGACCGGCGGCGGCGGCTTGCGCGGCCAAGGCCGGAACGTCCGGCGCGGGCGGTTCGGCCAGTGGCGGGGCGCTGGGCGGCGCGGCGGGCAAAGCAACCGGCGTCGGCCCGGCGACCGTCAGCAGTTCGTCGCCTTCGTCCGGGTCGGCGAAGCCAAAAGCGTCGCGCACCTCGCTGGCCGACACCTTCAAGCCGAACGGCACCAGCGCCTTCAACGCGTCCAAGCGCAGTTTCAAATCGGTCTGATCGGGCCGACCGATGCGAATGGTTGGGTAGGCGGCGCGCGCGCCCATGTTCAGCATGACCAGCGGCGTCACCAGATCACGCTTCAGCGTCACCGCCAACTGACGGGCGTCGGCCCGTTCGATGTCGCCTTGGACCTGCCGGTGTTCCTGCCCGACCGCGTGGCCTCCGGCGATGGCGTCGGTGGTGGCGGTTTGGCCCAGCACCAGCTTGCTGGTCTGGCGCTCGAAGAACTCCACCAGACCTTGGAAGACGGCGGCGTTGGCGGACGCCTTGCTGGCTTCGACGAACTCAAGGTTCATCGACTGGGGGATGATCGCGGCGGCGTCCGCCGCGATGTTCCGCACCGCGCGCAACAGCGCCGCCATGTCCTCTTTCGACGCGCCAGGGCCGTAGCGACCGACCCGGATCGGCTGGCCATAGGTTTCAACGAAGGACAACCAATCCTTGGTGCCAAGGCTGGTGAACAGCCAAGCCCAGCAAGCCGGACGGGCCAAGCCGCCCCGGATCGGGATGCCCGATTTTGTGCGGGGCCGGTGGACGATGTATTTGAACGGATCAAGGTCGCGGCCCTCGGCGTACCCCGCCTCGCGCAGCCGCAGGGTGGTTCCATCGGCGCGGTCGAACTGGAACCAGCGCGGGTCACGCCAGATGATGCGCGCGGGGAGCCAGGGCTGCCTGGCGGTGTCCCAGACAATTTCAGCGACGGCGTAGCCCTTGCCGATGCCGTCCAGAAGATCATAAAGGACGTCGGCGAAAGCGTCGTCGGCGATGGCCAGACGAACCAGATCGGCGGCCTCAACGTCGTCGGGCTTGTCGCTCGCCGCCTCCACCGTCACGTCCAGTTGGGACACGGACAGGCGGCGCGTGCTGAGCACCGCGCGGTAATGGATGAATTTTTCTTCAATGTCTTCGGCCAACGCCAGATAGGCGGCAGGGTCGCCCTGTTCGGCGGCCAGTAGGATCGACCCTAATCGCGTGGGCGTCAGACCCATGGACGGATGGTCGGCCAACACGCTGCGCACGCCGGTGACGGTGGGGCCGGACAGCTCTTCGGTCAGCACCTCGCGCACGATGGGCTTGCCGGTGATGGGGTCAAGGATTGGGGACGTTACGCGGATCGTGGCCATGTTCAATACCCTCCGGCGGCGAAGCCCCGGCCATTCATATCGTCGTCTGTGAAGTCCGGCAGGTCGCTGTGGCGGGCGGCGTCACCAGTGCGGACAGGGGCATAGCCATAGTCCTGCTGCGGCAGGCGGCTGGCGTAATGGGCCAGGACAGCGGCGATGCCCGCGTCGCCATGACGCTTGTTGCCGTCGGTTCCGGTGGTGCGCGCCTGTTGCCGCTTCAACTGGGCGACGCCGTCGCGCATCTCGAACTGGCCCAAATCGACCAGAATGTCGGCGTCCTTGGGCAGCAGGATGGACGCGCCTTCCAGCGCCGCTTTGAAGGGCGGCATGTTGACCCGATACCATTCGGTTGAAAATTTCACCTCTTCAACACGATCCGGGCCGAATATTTGCCGCATCCGTTCGGCCAAGCTGGCCCCGTTGCCGCCCGCGTCGATGGCCGCGCGGACAAAGCGCGGCAGCCGGTCCAGCACATAACGCACGATCAGCTTCTGCTCTTCGTCCGGCACGTTGCGCAGCTCGAAGACGAAGACGGTGCGCAAGGTCAGATCGGACATGACCTGGGCGGGCCAGCCAACCGACGCGTCACGCAAGCGGGCGTAATCATGGCCATAGACCGACATGCGGGCGGGGTCCAACGCATCCAGAAGCGGCTTGAGGTTTTGGTGGCACCAATCAAGCGCGACGGCGCGTCGGGCATAGTCCGGCAAATCGACAAACCCCGCTTCGCATTCCCAGCGCAGCACAGGAATGTCGGGCGACATGCGGGCGACGATCAGATCACGGGGCAGCCAGACGCCGCCCTTGTTCTTCGGGATCACCCGCAACTCTTCGTCGGCGGCGTCGCCATAGCTGGCGTAAATGTCCGCCGCCCAAGCGTCTTCGGCGGCCTGCGACCAAGCCTCGCCCTTGACCAACTGGATCCGCTTGAAAAGCCCGTCTTTCAACGCGTCGTCGAAGGTGACGCGCAGAATGGCGTAGGGCTTTTTGCCCGACCGGCAATCCTCCACCAGTTGGGCGAAGGGATGGGCAGCGCCATTGTGCGTGCTGATGACCGCCACCCTGCCGCCCCAAATCAACAGGGCCATGGCTGACTTCAGCAGTTCGGTCAGATCATCGTGGAAGGCGGCTTCGTCGATGATCACATAGCCCTGGCGACCGCGCAGGCTGCGGGGGCGCGACGCCAAGGCGACGATCTCAAAACCGCTCGCGAAGCTGATGCGAAACGCCTTGATCCCGTCGTCGGAACCGTCGTCGAACAGTTCCTCTTGCACAGCCGTGCAAACCCTGTCGAACAACCGCGCCCACGCGCCAGCCGTGTCGATGAACTCGCGCGCCATGTCCAAGTTGTAGCCGATGTAAAGCGTGTCCATGCCCTTGGCCGCTTTTTCGGCGGCGCTGGTCAGAACCGCATCGGCGGCAATCGCCCATGTGTAGCCAATGCGTCGTGATTTCTCGACCACAACGACGGTTGACAGCGCCGTGGTCTCCAACAGGGCTTTCTGATAACCGAGCAGGAGATCCAGCGGTGGCCCGCCATTGTGGCCAATCTTGGGGATCTCTGTTGGCAGGCGTTTGCGCTCAAGCAGCGGCGCGGTCATGACGTGGCCTTCCGAATGCCGAGGAAATCGGCCTTGATGTCGGCGATGACCGCTTGGGAAAGCCCCTTGCGCTTTGCCGTCGCCTCCATGGCGGCAATGGCGTTCTTGTCCGCTTCCGCCCGCAGGCGCAGGATCAGTTCGGCGTCGGTTTTACGGGCGGATGTCAGTTTTTGGATGGAACTGGTGACAAACATCACCTGTTCAGGGTCCAGTTTTGCCCCCTCGCCATCCTCACCGCTCATCAGATCGAAGACCAGCGATTGGGCCATTTCAATGTTGAGGCGGGCAATCTTCGTGTCTGGTTCATCGCCAAGCTGGCGGACCAACCCTTCGGCCATGGCGCGCGACCGACGCAGGCGTTCGCCGACCTTGTCCATCGTCTGGACGTATCGACCAACCGCAGAGCGCGACACGTCAAGGTCATGGCGACCCTCCGTGCGGAGCGCGTGAAGCTTGGACAGCAGCTCGTCGATGGTCCAACCATCCTCGCGCAGGCGGCCCAGCTCTTCGCGGATTTCTTTCGGCAGCCGGTCGATGGTCGAGCGCGGGGCCATGGATCAGCCCAGCGACGGCAGTTTGACGCCGGGCAACGGCGGGCCAAGGCGCTTCAAATGGTTGTCGCCGACGGCGCGCAGTTCGGCGACCAGCACCGGGCCGACCTCTTCGGTGCCGATGGCGTCCAAGCTGTCCAGATACGCGATCTGCTGCGCCACCTGTTCGCGGGTGACGTGATGGCCCAGCGCGTTGACGGCGCTCTGGATGATCGACGCGTTCGCGCGCGCGCCCGGCGCTTCGGCCAGCACGCGCAGAACGCACAGGCGCAAATCTTCAGTCAGATGCTTGGCGAAAGCGCTCATGCGTTGGTCCTCAACATGAAATCTTCGATGCGCCGCTGGCTGGCGGCAACCGTGGACAAGAGCTGCTGCTGAACGTCGGCCTGCCCTTTGACTGCCAGAACCAGATCGCGCAATTCGATGAAATCGCGTTGCGTCGGCAGATGCTTGATTTCCTGTTCGATCAAGGCGACCCGCGTCGCCAAGTCGGAGAACTCTTTGCGCGGGACGAAGGCGGTGCGCAAAGTCCACAAGGCCCACGCCAGCAAGAGGTTGAGCAGCAGGGTCAACCCCCAACCCCATTTCCACAGATCGTCCAGCATCACGGCCTCCGCTCAAATCGTTCCTGGCATCCAATGCAGCGGATCGCCGCCGGGTAGGCGGATCGCCGTTCCGGTGGAATGGCCGTTTCGCAGTCGATGCAGTCAGCGGTTCCTTGCTGCGTCAGCCGCCCCCGGACAGCGGCGATCCCCGCTGTCCGGTCCTGCGCGGCGCACGCCTCTCCTTCGTCGGCGATATCCACGGAGACCGCCCTTACAGTCCGACGCCAGTTTGCGGTAGGATGTTCCCGCCGGTGCCCAAAGGGGCGACCAGATCGACCCGCCCAGTCAGGCGTTCACGCAGGCCAGTGGGGTCAATGTTCAGTTCCTTCAGCAGGCCGGGCATTTTCGGGGCCAGATAGGCGGCGGCGACCGCCACCAGTTCGGACCGGGTTTTGAATTCGGTGAGGGTTTGGCCCTGTTCCAACGCCTTTTCCCGCGCGTACATCAGAGCATAGGTCATGCCCTGTTCCAGGCGATCCACCAGAATGCTTTCGCGGCGCAGGTGCAGCAGGGCCGCCCCACGTTTGATCGCCCAGGCCAACAGCCCGGAGATGAAGACGAACAGATAGTCGATCAGCGCCGCGTACAGCTCCTTGGGCAAAGCCACGCTGTAAAGCGTGTCAGCGGCAACCGCAACAAGCGGAGCGGCCAGAACGATCAGGGCGGAAGTGGCGCACAGCGCCCGTGTGGTAGCGCGCAAAGCAGTGTTCCTTACAGGAAGGGCGCAACCAAGCGCCGGTAGGTGGTGACGAAATCCTCCGCGCGCCCCTTGCCCTTGGCCGTGTTGTAGACCTGCTTCCAAACACGCCCATGCCCCTCCACATCGCCGGGGGCGGCAAGGCGGACGGGCGAGCGGTAGTAAAGCAAGCGCGCCACCGCAGCCGCGTAGGCGAGGTTGGTGCAAAGCTGCATAGCTGGCGCTGGCCAATCAGCGACCAACCCCCGCAGCCGCGCAGCCAGCGACGGGCGGTAACGCAAATAATTTTCGTGCAGATCGTCGAGGCTGGCCGGTTCGATTTGGAACAGGCCGTAAGCCGGACCAAGAACCCGGTCGCCAGACCCGGTGACTTGGTCAAGGGCGCGAAAGCCGCTTTCAACGGCGGCGGTGCCAAGCAGAAGCTCGACGGCGGCTTCGCCGTCAAGGCCCGGCACATCAGGGCCGGACAGGACGGCAAGCGTCGGGCGCACCACGAACAGCGAGAGGTGGCGGACGGACAGGCCGGGAGGGGTGGCGGAGGAAGCTTCGTTCATGCCGCCAGTATCCGCGATGACGGACGGCGGGTTTACCCCTGGAGTTGCGGGTGGGCGGCGAGGTTCGCGCGCGTCAAACCCGACGCGCCTCCTCATCCAATTCTCGCAGATCGCCGACGGTCAGCTTGCCGGTTTTGACGGCGGCCAGCATCAAGGGCGGTTGGCGGGCGAGAAACGCCTCGTCGTCTTCGACCACCGCCACGGGGTCGGCGGGGGGCGGCGTCAGCTTGTACACGCGACCGCAGCAGGGGCAGCGCAGCGACACCGCCTGCGGTTCCGGGAACGCTGGGCGCAGATCGTCGATCAGCCGATCAACCGTTTTTCCACTCAACGCCAAGGCCCGCGCGATGGGACGGGACGTCCAGCCCGCCACACGCAACTGGCGGGCGTTGTGGTGGGTGATAGACCAGCGCCCGGTGGGAACCGGGTATTCCATGCCGCCCAGCCGGGACGCGATCATCTGCGCCGCGCGACGCCCCAGCGCTTGCACCAGCGGGTGATCGTCGCGCAGTCGGGCCAGCTTGGGGATGTACAACTTGCTGTCGCCAAAAACCGACGCGAACCGCACGGCGACGCCGTCGCCGCACAGCCGCTGAACTTCGGCCAGAACGCCCGGTAGATTGCGGATCGGCAAACGCGGAATTTGGCTCATGACGGTTCCCCCGCGCGGTCGGTCCAGCGCTTTAATTGTTCGATAGCGTTCCCCGCGTGCGGCGGTTGCAGCCATTGCAGAGCGTCAACGCCAAAGCGGCTTTTCAGCCAGGCGCTGAGACCGCCCTCGCTGCGGTCCTTCACGAACCCAGCGTCGGCCAAAGCAAGCCACATCGCTCGCACCTTGCGCTGTTGCGCGGTCAGCGTCGGGCGAACCGGGCGTCCGCGCTTCGCCCCAGCTCCCAACTCCTTGAACATGGTGATGAGCGCGGCGCGCTCCCGCTGGCTTAAATCACCCGCGCTGTCGCTGCGACCGCCGGAGACCTGCGCGACCCGCGCGCGGTAACACTCTTCGGTCAAAGCCAGTTCCTTCCGCATCGCATGGATCGCCGCAAGGTCACGGGTCCGGGCATCCTTCACGCCGGATGGTTTGACATTTTCAGTCATGACGGCTCCTTGTCGGCGGTTCCGCCGCGTGGTTTGACGTTGGCCGGGTTGCCCTTGCATTTGGGGCAGACGCGGCCCTTCTCTTCGACGGCGGGGGATCGGGCGGGCAGCCACCCCGTTTCGTGGTCGCAGACGCCACACCGCAGCGTCACGACGCCATAACGGCCCGCCCCATCGGCGGTTCCCGCGTCGGCCACATGCAGCGTTCGCGGTTTTGGCTTGGCCGGTGCACGGGTTGGGCGGAACATGTCCAGTTGCTTGGCCATCAGCGCGCCACCTCCGGTTTGCAGGCGTCGCGCAAGAGGCTGGCCAGCGACGGCAGGCCATGGCCCATCGGGCGCTCTGGCAGGCGCGCGGGCAGGCCGCGCGTCGGCCACAACGTCCGCACCGCGCCATCCGCCGCGATCAGAAAGGCGACCTGCCCCTGGTGGCCGGGCAACCCGGCCACCAGGGGCACAGGAACCGCCCCATCGTCGTACAGGTCGATGGAAAGGGCGATGGTCACGGCATCAGTCCTTTCGTCGCTTCCACCATGCGATCCAACGGGTCAGCACTGATTTGCAAGGGAGCTGCTGAACCGACGCCCACGCCGTTGTGCAATTCGGCGGATTGCCCATCCTGGCGGCCAGTCGCCCAGTCCCGACGCTCGTAGTCCCGAAGATTGCGGTCGGCATTGCGGTCCCGTGGGGACAGATCAACCAGAGACGGGTAAGTCAGTGCCGTATAGGCATTGACGGCGTCATCATCCCCCGGTCTGCGCGCCATGCGCTGGACCTTCTTAGCCACACCGGCCACCCAGCCGTCGCAGAACAGATCGGCGCGACGCACCTTGTTGGCTCGCACTGTGACGCGTTTCAGCGTGTTCGCGATGTAGGCACGGCGAGCGCGGACCAATTGGCGATGAAGCACGTCGAAGGCGTAGGACGCCACTTCGGGCAAAGGGTCGATGCCAATAAAGGACCAAGTGCCGGAGGTATCGAAGATCGTGTCGCAAGCAAACGCCCGACCGATCAGCCCGGCGAGATTGCATTCCCATTTGGGCGGTTTTTCCGCCCGTGTTCCGCGATCCGTCTTGTTCTCGCAAGCATCCCGCGCGCGGCATTCCTGATCGGAAATGCCGTCCTCTTCCATCCGCTTGCGCGCCATTTCCAACGCGGTGGCGGCCTCGTGCTCCGTGGCTCCGGGATCGCGGGCAACCGCCAGCAACTTCCGCACGCGTTCAATGCGCTTGATGCGCTCCGGTGATTGGTGGTCGCTCATGCAGAGCCTCCCGGCTTTCCGCTCCAGGCAGCTTGGGTTTCTTGGTTGATCGGCATGTCAACCATTCGGAAGCTGACAATCGGGGAACCGGCGGCGAGGGCGTCGCGCGTCTCCGTCAGGCGCTTCACGCAGCCATTCAGCGCGTTGATCGCGGCATCGAGCGGCATGGCACCGTTGGCGGCCAGCGTTGTGCTGGCGCTCACGTAAGCGGACAGCATCCCGTTCAAGGTGTCGCTCAAACCAAAGGTCTGCTCGACCTTCCCGACCGCCTTCAGGACGGCCCATTCGGGCTTTCCTGTGCCATGCACCTGCGTGAAGGCATGCGCCTGCGCGAGTAGGAGACTGGGATAACGGGCCATCAAGCGGCGCTCCTCTGCATGCTGTTGACGATGGCGGCGGCCACCGCCGCGACGGTGTCGGTGACGCCGATCACCAGCGAGATGCCCCAGTGCATCCGGATGGAGGTCTCCAGGCTGTCCATTTGCGGGGCGACCAGCAGGGCGCTGACCAGCATGCGGGGCGTGACGGCCAGGATGGCGGCCTCACCGGTGCGGCCCATCGCTTGGCCGATGGTCTGGCGCA
Organism: Azospirillum sp.; assembly: GCA_027486405.1. GTDB lineage: Bacteria > Pseudomonadota > Alphaproteobacteria > Azospirillales > Azospirillaceae > Azospirillum. Next base: position 20,623 of record JAIXPD010000058.1, read on the forward strand.
GCCA
>JAIXPD010000038.1 GCA_027486405.1 Azospirillum sp.
ATTTTGCGGCAACCCTCCTGACGGGATGCGGAAGGCCATTGGAGTCAAAAATCCGTGCAATCCATCCTTTTGTCCGTGAAATCCGTGTCTGTTCTTGCTTGCGTGACGATGACCGCTCGTTCAAGCGATTGCCCTGCCACCGCACCGAAGCCCGGTGGCGGGGCGGGGCGCTTTGCGCCTATAGTGCGGCTCAAGCGGGGCATCCCTTGCCCCATGTTCGAAGCGAAGGCTTGTCCGACCGGACCGGCCAGGAGATGCGGTTTGTCAGACAGCAGCGCGGAGCGCCGCACCGGTCAGCAGCCGGGTGGTTCGGCCCTCACCTACACCATTCTTGTGCGTGGCTTCACCGCGCCGGTCCGGCTGGCCGGGCGGGCGGGGGACGCCACGGCGCGGTTCGACCTGACGCTGACCGTCGCCCACCCGGGCCGGGGCTTCCCCGACGACATCGCGGCGGTGATGTCCTATGAGGACATTGTGGAGGAGTTGCGCCGCCTGTGCGCGGAGGACGGCATTTCCGGCCCCGATTGTCTGGCCGAACGCGCCGCCGCCCTGTGTCTGGCCCACGCGAAGGTCCAGCGCGCCAGCGTGGAGGTCGAGTTGCCATCGGCCCATTGCGATGGGGCTGGCATTGGGGCCAGCGTCACCCGCGATCAATCCGACGCGCCGCAAGGCCGCTGACCGCCGTCACCCCGGAATCAGGGTTTTCCTGACTCGATTTCAAACAAAACGTCGGCTTGGCCGATCGTATCCGCTTGCGGATTTGTGTTTTTCACGTACAATCCGAAGCCATGGGTTAACATGCCCGTCTATTCCAACCAAAACAGCGCGCAGGTACACACCATCCGCAATGATTGATCCGTTTGAAAGGAGGGATCCATGGACCGCCACACGCCGCCAACCCTTTCGGAACTCCTTGAAGACCCGATCATCCTTGCCGTCATGGCCCGCGATGGCGTCAGCAAAGACAACGTGCGCCAGTTGTTTGAAAGGGTTTCCCGCAATCGTCGGCTTCAGGACGAGCGGATGGCGGCCTAACCGCCAACCACCGTTCCCGATCGGGAGTCTTTTGACCAAGCGCCGGGCCTAACGCGCCAGGACCAAAAACAGGCACCGCCCCCTTTGATGGGAGCGGTGCTTTTTTGTGCCCCGACACCGCCCCCCACCAGCCCCCACAAGGGGAGCCGCGTCACGCCCCGAGCACCTCGGTGATCGCCGCCATCACATCGGTCGGGGTGAAGGGCTTGCGCAGGGTCCGCTGCGCGCCCAACGCCTCGGCCACCGGCAGCACATCCAGCGAGGCGCGGGCACCGCCGCCGGAAATGGCGATGATCTTCAGGTCCGGCTTGACCCGGCGCAGTTCCATGATGGTCGCCAACCCCTCTTGGTTGGGCATGAAAATGTCGGTGATGACCAGATCGGCGGGGTGTTCGCGGAAACGCGCCACGCCCTCCACCCCATCGCGCGCGCCGAACGCCTCATGCCCGCCACGCGTCACCGTGCGCAGCAGCATCGTGCGAACCATGTCGTCGTCGTCGATGATGAGCACGCTGGCCATGGCGGTGTCCTCTCAGGGGGCTTGTCGGTTGGCGGTGGGGTGGGGGCGGTTTTGCGACAGGGCGCGCAGTTGGGCAACAAAGGAATCGGGCGACAACGGGGTCGGCAGGGTCCGCGTCACCCCGGCGGCTTGCAGGGCGGCGGCGTCCTGCCCGGTCGACGGGTCGGCGCACAGCACAATCGGCGTGTCGGGGTTGGCGGCGGCGATGGCCCGCGCCAGGGTCAGCAACCGCCACACCGGTTCCGCCGCCCCCTGCACCAGCACAACGACGTCGAAGCGTTCGGGGGCCACGCTGAACAGCGCCAACCCCCGGCGGCTGTCGGCTGCCCCCACAACGCGGAATCCCTGCGACCGCAGCAGCCGCCCGGCCATGGCGACCATCGCCCGCTCCGCGCTGAACAGCAACACCCGACGCCGGTCGTCGGATCGGCGGGTCGGCGGGCTGCTGTCGTGCAGGGGCAGAAAGACGGTGATGGAGGTGCCTTTGCCCGGCGCGCTGGTGACGTCGATCACCCCGCCGTGATCGCTGACGATGCCGTGAACCGCCGCCAGCCCGAGGCCGGTCCCCTTGTCCACCGGCTTGGTGGTGAAAAAGGGGTCGAAAATGCGTTCCTGCACCGTGGGATCCATGCCACATCCGGTGTCCTGCACGGTCAGGCAGGCGTAACGCCCGGTGTCCAGCCGCGCGCGCGCCGGATCCCCCCGATGGGCCTCGCCCCGCGCCAAATCCCGTGGGGTGGCGACGGTGACGCCGTTGACCGTCACCGTCACCCGTCCCCGTCGTGGATCCTTGTTCGGGGTGGAATCATCCAGGATGGCGTCGGCGGCGTTTTTGCACAGATTGACGATCACCTGATGCAGTTGCGCCGGGGCGGCGAACACCGGCATGGGATCGCCCCCGCATTGCACGCTCCATCCCACCCCGGTGAACAGGGTGGGGCCGAGCAGACCGACCGCGTCGCGCACGATGTCGCGCAGATCCACGGTTTCGCGCTCCAGCTTCTCCTTGCGGGCAAAGGCCAAAAGCTGCTGCACCAACCCCTTGGCCCGTTCGGCGGCGGTCGTCACCTGGTGCAGATCGTCGCGGATCGCGCTGTCGGCGGGCAGGGCATCCAGGGCCAGATGGCTGTAACCCAGAATGGCGGTCAGAATGTTGTTGAAATCATGGGCCACACCACCGGCCAGCACGCCCACCGCCTGCATCTTCTGGGCGCGGCGCACCTGCTCCTCCCCCTGCCGCCGGGCGGTCACATCATCGACGGTGGCGATCAGGTTGCTCAGCCGTCCATCGTCGTCCAACAGCGGGGCCACCCGGATCGCCGCCCAGAAATGCGCCCCGTTTGGGCGGCGTCCGGGCAATTCGGCTTGCCAGGTTTCGCCAGCGAACAGCGCGCGCCAGAGTGCGGCGTGATGATCGGCCACGGCCAGCGCCCCGGCGGCGGCCACCCCGGCGATGAAGGCGTCGATGTCGGGGACCGCGTCCAACGAGCGTCCGGTCATCGCGCGGAAACGGGGGTTGAGGTAAAGGGTGTTGCCCAGCGCGTCGGCGATCAGGACGCCCACCGGGCTTTGCGCCACCGCCAGAGACAGGGTGCGCAGGGAATCCTCGGCGGTTTTCAGGGCGCTGATGTCGGTGACGAACCCCTCGACCGCCACAACCGTTCCCCGGGCATCGCACACGCCGACGCCCTGTTCCCAGACATGGCGGATCACCCCGGCGCGATCGATCAGGCGATAGCTGAGGGTGAAGGGCTGACCCTGCCCCAACGCGGCGGCGATGGAATGGCGCACATGCTCCCGGTCGGTGGGGTGGATCAGCGCGTCGAACGCCATCGCCCCGCCAACCAATTCGTTCGGCGACCACCCGGTCAGGCGTTGCCCTCCCTCGCTGGCGAACAGCAGGGGGCGGTCGGCCTCCACCCGTGCGCGGTAGGCCATGCCCGGCAAATTGCCCATCAGGGTGGCCAGCCGCCGTTCGCTCTCGCGGTGTTCCTGCTCGGCACGGGCCTTTTCCGTGATGTCGCGGGCAACGGCCACCAACCCCAACACCGCGCCGTCCGGTCCGTAATAGGGCGTCTTGATGCTTTCCAGCAGAACGGCGCGACCGTCGGGGAACGTCACCCATTCCTCCATCCGGTGCGGGACCCGATGACACAGCACGTCGGCGTCGCGCTCCTGGAAATAGCGCGCCCGCTCCTCCGGCAGCAAATCCAGATCGGTGCGGCCGACGATGTCAGCAACCCCGCGCCCCATGAAGGCGGCAAAGGCGCGGTTGCAGCCCAGATAGACGCTGCGCGGAGTCTTGAAAAAGATCAGATCCGGGATCGAATCGATCAGCGCCTGGAGCAGGATGCGATCATCGGGCGGCTGGGGCAGGGAGGGGGCCGGGTGCAGATCGCTGACATCAAAGGCGTGGCTGACACACTCCACCCGGCCAGTCGGGCCGGGCCGCAGCCGGGTGACGCTGTGCCACCAGCCGATGCGGCCATCAGCCCCGATCACCCGGTGATCCCGGTGGCAGACCACCGACCGCGACGAGGCCACCGCGCAGGCAATCTCCGCCAGAACGGCCGCGCGGTCGTCGGGATGCACGCGCCGCAGCAGGGGGCCGGGATCCGCGCCATCGGCCGGGTAACACCAGACCAAACGCAGAGGCCCGGCGTCGGACTCTTCCCACGCCGGTTCTGCGGAGTCTTCCAGAACCACACGTTGCATGCCGCATCCCATCGACGCCGATGGGCGAAAGTCTAACCGTGTTTTCCCCGCTTATGAAGGGGCATCGCTGGACGACCGCGCGATCCGTACAACGAATTGCGTGCGGCGGACCCAGGACAGCGACCTCAGTACAGCGGATGGCCCGCCGCGCGGGCGGCCAGCAGGGCGGCGTGGTCCAACTGCACCTGATCGGCGTAGTCGGCGGCAAACGCCCGCGTTTCCGCCTTGAAGCCCGAAGCCGACACGACCACGTCGGTGATCTGCTTGTCCTGGCTGAAGGGGATAAGGGAGGAATCGTAATCCTGATCGGCCAGGGCGTGGGTCTTGGCCAGGATTTTCCCCATCGCCGCGACGGTGTCCTTGAAATTCCCCAGATTGCCTTTCAGCGCTGTGTAGTCGAAGTCTTGTTGGAACGGGGACTTTTCCTTCACGAAATACGGCTTTCCACTGATCGACGTGGAGCCGATCAACGGATCGGTGTTGGTCAGTCCGGCCTTGTTGCTCATCGCCACCCGCGCGCCCTCATGGTTGCCATAAGCGGTGGCGGGCAGGCCACCGGGATTGGCCAGCGCCACCGCGCTGCTTCCCATCTCCTTCATCTCCAGGATCACGTCATCGTCGGCGCTGGCGCTCGCCCCTTCGATCAGCACCCAGTAGCGGGCGCGCCCCAGGCTGCCGACGCCCGATCCCATCCGCTGCCGGGCGTCCTTCACCGTGTAGAAGGCGGCGGGCTGCCGTTTGCCGGACGCGATGGAGGCGATGTAGGCGGGCATCGCCGCGTTGATGGCGCTGGCGCTGGCGGCTGGCAACGTCACCAGCGTGGAGTCGGTGGTGAAGCGGCGCACACCCCCGCTGACCGCGCTGTATTTCGCCAGGAAGTCGGGCCGGTTCTTCTTGCCCACCTTCTGCACGACGTCCTTGGCGACGTTCGACAGATCCCCGGCCTTCAGCCGATAGGATTTTTCGTCGTCGGTTCCTTTGAAGTCGCCCAGCTTGTTGAGATAGCTGTCAACGAACTGGTCGATCAGGCTGTTTTGGTCGTTCTGGGAGAAGCCCAGCTCGCGCGCCGCCAGCACCAGGCTGACCGCCATGCGGCGGACATCCCAAACATACGGCCCGATGTAGGATTCATCGAAGTCGGAGATGTCGAACACATCGTTGCCCGCCGAATCACGGACGCCGCCGTAATTCTGCAGATGCAGGTCGCCGTCGATCCACACCCGCCGGGTGGCGGTGTTGAGATAGGCCGATGGCGGCAGGCTGGCCATGTCGCGGTAAAACAGATGGGCGGTTCCCCGGTAAAAGGCGAAGGGCGACACCGCCATCTTGTCCATCTTGGTCGCGATTTCGGCGGGTTGCGCCTGGGCGAGCGGGTGGTTGAACCCGTACAGTTCGGACTCAACCCAGTTGGGACGGCTGGTGGCCGCCGACACCGGGGCGGCGGCAAACAGGCACAGCGACAGGGCGGCGAGGAAACGGCGCATCGGTGGACACTCCAGGCGGGGGCTTCAGCATGCGCCGGCCACTGTCGCCGTCAACACCGACAGGCGTGTGACGGACCCGCAACGCTTTGATGACGGCGCAAAAGAAACGGGCGGGGCGCGTGGTGCGCTCCCGCCCGATGGCGATGCGATCTCCGCCCCGCCCCTCGCTCACTCCGCCGGGTGGGCGGCGGCGTGGCTGGGGGCGGGCGGGGTGTGGTCGTCCATCGCCTCGTCCGCCGGGAAGGGCTTCTTCTTGGCGATGTAGCTGTAGACCGTCGGGACCACGAACAGCGTCAGCAGCGTGCCCAACGTCATGCCGCCGACGATCACGGCGCCGATGGCCTGACGGCTTTCCGCACCGGCCCCGTGGGCATTGGCGAGCGGAACCGCGCCCAGCACCATGGCCCCGGTGGTCATCAGGATCGGGCGCAGGCGCAGCACGGCGGCTTCCTCCACCGCCTTGCGGATGTCCACGCCGCTGCGTTGGAGCTGGTTGGCGAACTCCACGATCAGGATGCCGTGCTTGGTGATGAGGCCGACCAGCGTCACCAAGCCGATCTGGCTGTAGACGTTCATCGTCCCACCGCTCATTTGCAAGGCGGCGAGCGCGCCGGTCATCGACAGCGGAACCGTCAGCATGATGACGAACGGGTCGATGAAGCTTTCGAACTGGGCGGCCAGCACCAGATAGATGAAGGCCAAGGCCAGAATGAAGACGAAATAGAGGCCGGTCGCCGATTCCCGGAACTCACGGCTTTGCCCGGCGTAATCGGTCTGCGCGGTCGGCGGCAGAACCTTTTGCGCCGCCGCCTGCATCACCGCCAGCGCCTCACCCAGGGAGGTGCCGGGGGCGAGCGTGGCGGTGATGCTGGCCGACCGCAGCTTGTTGAAGTGGTTCAGCTCCTTCGGGGCCACCCGTTCGTCCACATGCACCAGATTGGCCAGCGAGATCATCGGCGCGGTCCCGCCCGCCGTCGTGGTCCCGCCGCGCACATAGATCGACGCGATGTCGTCCGGGTTGCGGCGGTCGACATTGGCGACCTGCACGATCACGTCATACTGCTTGCCATCCTTCTTGAAGCGCGTGACCTGCCGCCCGCCCAGCAGGGTTTCCAGCGTCCGCCCGACCGTGTCCACATCCACGCCGAGATCGGCGGCCTTGTCGCGGTCCAGCGAGATCCGCAGCTCCGGCTTGTTCAGCTTCAGATCGGTGTCGAGGTTGGTCAGGCCGGGGAAGTTCCGCGCCTCCGCCATCATCGCGTTGACCATCTTCTGCAACTCTTCAAAGGGCAGAGAGGTTTGGATGACGAAGTTGACCGGCTTGTCGATCGGGCTTTGCCCCAGCGACGGCGGGTTGGTGACGAAGCCGAGGATGCCGGGAATCCCGAACATCTTGGGGAAGAGCTGGGCGGTGATCGCCTGCTGCTTCACATCGCGTTGGTCCCAATCGATCAGGCGGACGAAGGCGATGCCCTGGTTGACCACTGGGAAACCGACGACGACGAAGAACTTCTCCACCACCGGGATGGCGCGGAACAGCCCCTCCATCCGCTGGGCGTAGCTCATGGTGTAATCCAGCGTCGAGCCTTCCGGCGCGATGGCGATGCCGACGATGGTCCCGCGATCCTCCACCGGCGACAGTTCGGATTTCAGGCCGGTGAACAGCGTGTAGCTCGCCGCCGCCACCCCCGCCCCGATCAGCAGCACCAGCGGCCGCGCCCGCAGCGACAGGCGCAGCAGGCCACGGTAGGCGTTGGTCATGCCGACCAGGAAGCCTTCGATCATCCGGTAGAACAGATTGTGCTTCGTCTCATGCTTCAGCAGTTTGGAGCACATCATCGGCGACAGCGTCAGCGCGACAAAGCCCGACACGATCACCGCCCCGGCCAGCGTCAGGGCAAATTCGGTGAACAGCCGCCCGGTGCGCCCGGTCATGAAGCCGATGGGGGCGTAGACCGCCGCCAACGTGATGGTCATGGCGATGACGGCGAAGCCGATCTCCTTCGACCCCTTCAACGCCGCCTGGAAGGGGTGCATGCCCTCTTCCACATAACGGAAGATGTTTTCCAGCATGACGATGGCGTCATCGACGACCAGACCGATCGCCAGCACCATCGACAGCAGGGTCAAGGTGTTGATCGAAAAGCCGAAGGCGTACATCAGGGCGAAGCCGCCGATCAGCGACACCGGGATCGTCACCAGCGGGACCAGCGTGGCCCGCAGGGAGCGCAGGAAGAAGAAGATCACCAGCACGACCAGCGCGATGGCTTCAAAGATCGTGCTGAACACCGCGTCGATGGATTTGGAAATGAAGACGGAGCTGTCATAGGCCACCTCCACCCCCATGCCGTCGGGCAGGGCGGCGCGGATGGCACCCAAGGCGTTGTTGACCGCCTTCGACACGTCCAGCGGGTTGGCGGTGGATTGCTTGACCACGCCGATGGCGACGGCCCCGCGCCCGTTGAAGCGGGCGCTGACCCGTTCGTCGAGCGGGCCGATTTCCGCCCGACCCACGTCGCGCAGACGCACCAGATAGCCGCTGTCGTCGCGCAGAATGATGCGTTCGAACTCCTCGGGCGTGCGCAGATCGGTTTCCGACACCACGGTGAACTCGCGCGCCACGCTTTCGACGCGCCCGGCCGGGATTTCGACGTTCTGCTTGCGCAGGGCGTTTTCGACGTCCTGCGGCGTCACCCGATAGGCCGCCATCCGCTGCGGGTCGAGCCACAGCCGCATGGCGAAGCGCCGTTCGCCGAAAATGCGGACCTGGGCAACGCCGGGCAGGTTCTGCAAGCGGTCCTTGACGTAGCGGTCGGCGAAGTCGGTGACGTCCAACGGCGTGTGGCGGTCGGACGAAAAGGCGAGGTAGAGGATGGGTTGGGCGTCGGCCTCGACCTTGGCGATCACCGGCTCGTCGATTTCCGACGGCAGCGCGGCGCGCACGCGGCCCACACGATCGCGCACGTCGCTGGCGGCGACGTCCACGTTGCGGTCCAGCCGGAACCGCAGGGTGATCTGCGATTTTTCCGCCCGGCTGATGGAGGACATGACGTCGATGCCCTCGATCCCGGCCAGGCTGTCTTCCAGCGTCTGCGTGACCTGGCTTTCGATGATCTGGGCCGACGCGCCCTTGTAGGTCGTCTCCACGGTGACGACCGGCTCGTCGATCTTGGGGTATTCGCGCACCGACAGGCGTTGGTAGGAGACGATGCCGATCAGCATCAGCGCCAGGCTCATCACCGTGGCCAGAACCGGGCGGCGGACCGAAATGTCGGACAGAACCATGGCGTCAGCTCCCCGACGGTTTGGCGTTGACGACCGCCACCGGCGCGCCGTCGCGAATCTTCAGTTGTCCCGCCGTGACGACCACATCCCCGGCCTTCAGGCCCTGGGCGATCTCCACCTCGGCGTTGCGGCGTTCGCCCAGCGTGACCTTGGTTTGCGTCGCCTTGCCGTCCACCACCTTGAACACGAACTGCTCCTTGCCGAAGGCGACGATGGCCTGTTCGGGGATCAGCACGGCGTCCGGCACCACGGTCAGCGTCAGCGCCACACGGGCGAACAGGCCGGGGCGCAGCGCGCCGTCGGGGTTGGCGACGCGGGCGCGGATGACCACGGCGCGGCCGTTCACATCGACCAGCGGATCGATGGCGTAGACCTCGCCGTCAAAGCTGCGCCCGGCGAAGGCGTCGACCGAAACCTTCACCGTCTGGCCGATCTTCACCGTGGGCAGGAACATTTCCGGGACGCGGAAATCCAGCTTCAGGGTGTCGATGGCCTCCAGATTGACGATGTCCTTGCCGGACTGGACAAAATCGCCGATCGACACCTTGCGCAGCCCAAGCACGCCGTCGAACGGGGCGGTCAGCACCAGCTTGTCCAATTGGGCCTTGGCCAGTTGAACCGCCGCCTCGTCCGCCAACAGCTTGGCCGCCGCCTGCTCGCGGGTGCGGACCGGGCCGGTGTTCTGGCGCACCAACTGATCGGCGCGCGACAGTTCCGCGCGGGAAAAGGCGATGCTGGCCTGGGCCTGTGCCAGCGTGGCCCGCGCGATGGAGTCGTCGAGCCGGATCAGGATCGCGCCCTTGGTGACGCGCTGGCCTTCCTGGAAGGTGATCTCGGCAACCCGCCCGGCGATTTCCGGCCGGATGACCACCGATTCGTTGGACAGCAGCGAGCCGACCGCCGTGACCGACCGTGCAACCGCACCGATGCGGACCGGCGTGGCCTCCACCGGCATCGGCGGGGCACCGCCAGGGGACGGCCCGGCCGGGGCGGCTGGCTTGGCCGCACCGATGTCTCCCGGAATGGGGACGCCATGGCTTTTCAGCAGCGCGACCAGTTCGGGCACGGTTCCGCCCTGCTTGACGAAATGCCAGTAAGCGCCACCGCCCAACGCGGCGAGGACCAGAAGGGCGAGGATGCGGAGCGGATGACGCATGGACGGGATCCGAACGACGTTTCGTTTCAACCGGCGCGCAATCAGGCGGCACCCCGGCAAACTAAACTATATCGTTCAGTTCAGTTCCGATGTCGAGACGGTTCCAACCGCAACCGCATCAGGGCGGGGTTGACGCGATGGGGCTTGCCGTTCACGACTCGTTCAGGGTCAGAAATTCCTGGAAATTGGCGCAACGCCCGGCCTGGAACGCGGCGGTGTAGGCGGCGTTGCGGGCGCGCTTGGCCTCCAGCGCCGCCGCGAATCGGACGCGCAGCTCCGGGTCGGCGATGCGCAGCCCGTCGCCCGCCAGCCGGTCCAGCACATGGCGGTAACACCCATCGGCCCGCGCGCCGCTGTCGGCGGAAAAGGTGATGGACCCGGCGCGTTGGCGGTATTCGTAGAGCGGGGTGCGGACCAGCGGAACCGGGCCGCTGCGGTCCAGCGTTTGAACGTTGAACACCACATCGTCGCAGAAATTGACGTCCTCCTCCCACCCCGGACACAGCGCGCGGCGCACCAGCGGAAACATCGGAACCGAGGTGGCGAGGAAGGCGGCGGCGTCGAACGCCACCACGCCGTCGGTGTCGGAAAACAGGATCGACAGGGGCGAATCATCCTCGTCGCGGACGACGGCGACGTTGTCGAACGCGGCCCCGCGCGCCCAGGCCAACGGGGCCAGCGTGGCCAGCCGTTCGGGCTGGAACCGGTCGTCGGCGTCGAGCGGCGCGATCAGGGGCAGGGTGGCCGCCGCCAACCCGGCGTTGCGCGCCGCCGGTGCCCCGGCCCCGACCCGTCCGGTTCCGGTGAAGGTCAGGCGGGGGTCGTCGATGCCCGCCGCCGTCAGGGTTGGCCGGTAATCGGTCCCGTCGTCGCTGACGATCACCGCCTGCCAGTGGGGCCAGCTTTGCGCCAGCAGGCTGTTCACCGCGCGGGCGATGGTGTCGTGCGCGCGATGGGCGGCGATGATGACCGACACCCCCACCGGCTTGCCGGATTCCGTTGGCGATCCGTTCATCCGTGTCCTGCCCCTGGTCCTTTTGCACCCAGCCAGTTTGACGACCGGCGATGGGCAGCGTCAACGCGCCTGTCGATTTTGGCGTCACCGGGCGTTGAACCGGAACCCGATACGGGCTATGTGGTGAACCATGCGAGGCGCCGTGCGGCACCATGGTCAGAACAGTCAGGTTTCCGAAATCCAGGCTTCTCGGTAAGCTTGGGATTGCGACACCAGGGAGAATTACATCAATGGCGCAGGTCGGATACACCCGGTTCGACGACGAACCCGAGAACGAGCCGGACGAGAAGTCGAAGGACACCGCCCCGCCGCCGTTCGCCGCCATTCAGCAATCGCTGTTCAAGGCGCGCACCGTGCTGATTTTCGGCCAGATCGACATGAAGCTGGCCCAGGGCGTGACCGCGCAGCTTCTGGCGCTGGCGCATGAGAGCGACGACGACATCACCGTCGTCGTGAACTCCCCCGGCGGCCATGTCGAGGCGGGCGACACCATCCACGACATGATCCGTTTCGTGAAGCCGCGCGTCAAAATGCTCGGCACCGGCTGGGTCGCCAGCGCGGGTTGCCATATTTTCCTGGCGGCGGACAAGGACAACCGCTTCTGCCTGCCCAACACCCGCTTCCTGATTCACCAGCCCTTGGGCGGCACCGGTGGCCGCGCCACCGACATCGCGATCGAGGCCAAGGAAATCATCCGCATGCGCGAGCGGCTGAACCGCATCATCGCGCGCGAAACCGGCCAGACCTATGACAAGGTCGCCAAGGATACGGATCGCAACTATTGGATGCTGGCGGACGAAGCCAAGGAGTACGGCATCGTCAACCACATCATCAACGGCATGGACGAGCTGACGTAACCACGCCGCTGCACTCAATGAAAAACCCCCGCTCCATTGGAACGGGGGTTTTTTGTTTCCTGATCTTGTCTCGCAGCGGCGTCACGCCGCGCGCCGATCACACCGTTGCGTTCAAACCGTGACGTTCAAACCGTGACGTTCAACAGGGATCCGCGCGGGGCGCTGCGATAGCCCTGGCCGTTGACCTGGGCGGCGAGAGCGGCCGCGTTGGTGTCCACCGACTGGCCGTTCTTCGTGCTGGTCTGCGTGTCGCGGGGCTGTTCGGACTTGCCAGCCGCCTGCGGGGCCGCCACCGTTTGGGTGCGCACCACCGGCGTGGTTTGCTGCGCCGCCTGAACCGCCGGGGACAACGCAAACTGCGTGGCCAAGGTCAGCGGCACTTGCGGTTTGATCGCCTGAAGCGAAGGGGTGGGGGCGTTTATCTGCATGATTGACAGATATGTGCCTTTCCACCCCACCGCACAAGACCCCAAACCGCATGGACCATGACACAGCCATGCAGCGATCGGGGGTCCCGGGGCCGAAGAGCGGTCAGGCGGGCGTCGCCACCGCCTTGCGGGACAGCGCCAGCGGCGCGAAGACGCACAGCGCCTGAACGGCGACCACCACCAGCATCACCAGCCGATGCCCATCGGCCCCATAACCGCCGCCCCCTGTGGCAAAAGGACCCAGCGCCCAGCCCATCGCCGGTTGCAGGGTGAAGGCGACGACGAACATCAGCAGATTGACCGCCGTGTTGACCCGCCCGGCCAGTTCCGATGGAAAACGCTGGGTCAGCAGCGAATAGCCCATCACCGACGCGCTGGCGAAAAAGGCATAAACCGGCCACCCCACCACCGGCGGCAGACCAACATCCAACGCCATCAACGCCTGCGTCAGCAGGGCGATGGACACGCCGATGGCCTGCACGGCGGGCGGGGTCAGGCCAACACGGCGGGCGAGGTCGGCCATCATCCCGAACAGGGCAAAGCCCGCCACCATGGCCAGGGCCGCGTGCTGCAAATGAGTGGCCACCGCCAGACGGTCCAACCCGTCGACGTCGCGCAGCCACGGCCCGGCCCACAGGCTGATGTAGGCCAGGAAGGCCCCCTGAACCCCGGCGCAGCAGGGGGCCAGGCTCCAAAAGACCCGGCTGCGGAACACGGCGACGGTCCCGGTCATCAGCGCCCCGACGGTCAGTCGCCCGGCGTCCGCGCTGCGGCGTTCGGGAACGACCAGAAACAGCAGAACCGCCACCGCCACGGTCGCCACCGCGATGCCCCAGAACAGGCCGCGCCAATCGGTGACGTTCAGCAGCAGGCGCACCGGCGTGGTGGCGAACACCGCGCCCAAGCCGCCGCAGGCCAGAAACAGGCCGTTGACCGTCGGCAACCGCTCGCGCGGCCACCACATGACGGTGGCGGTCAGGGCCGCCATCAGGCAGGCCGACACGCCCAGCCCGATCAGGCCGCGCCCCAGGGCCAGGGTTGGCAAATCCTCGCCAACCGCGAACAGCGCCGCCCCGGCGGCGGCCACCAGCAACAACGCGGATTCCACCCGTCGCGGGCCATAGCGGTCGAGCAGCAGGCCCAAAAGCGGTTGGAACAGGCCGAAAGCGATAAAATAGGCGCTGGTCAGCAAGCCCAACCCCGCCGCCGTCAACCCCAGCGACGCCGTCAACTCGTCGGCGATCACCGCGTTGACGGTGCGGTACAGAAAGGACAGGAAATACCCCAACGCGAAGGGAAGAAAGACGGTCAGCACCCGCCGGGTCAGGCTGGGGGCGGGCGGACAGGCGGGATGGGACAAGCCAGGGCTGAGATCGGTCACTGGTGTCGGAATCCCATAAGGTGATGACGCGATCAGCTAAGACCGGAAGACACCCACCCGTCCAGTCCGTGAAACGGATTGTCAGCCATGCGAACTTGACGGACGGCGCGGACAGGCGCACTCTGTGCTTCATGCGGGGGTGTCGTCGGCTCAGTCCTCCCTCTCGCACCACCGACCCGCCGGACCGACGGGCCGGAACGACGGCTGGAGTTCGCGCGGCAACGTCTGATGGCCGTTTCCACACGTGCCAGGCGCGATGACACGTTGCCCGTCCGGCTGACCGGCGGCAGGCCCCCAGTCTGGGCCTGCCGCCGATTGTTTTTGTGCCGATCCTGCGCAACGCCCGATCCGACCCGCCCCATCGCCTTCGGTCTTTCGCCATAACCGGTTGGACAGGGCGGCACGCCAAAGGTGGTCAACCACCGGCAAGAAGCGGCCTGGATGACCGACAATCACCATTAAAGATTAAATTTATGACATGTTTGGAAGACCGCCCCAATTTTGCCTCACTCTTCCAGATTAATTGACAATTAACCAAGGATGATCCATCGTCGGACGCTGAGCCGTGGAAAAAATCGGTCATTTCCGTGACCTTGATTTGGTTGGAGCGGTTGCAATGACCTTGCCGCGTTCCAATCTAGCCTGCCGACCCTCTCCGTTCCGAAAGGTGCGACCGCATGACCGCTACGGGCGTCCTCCGCAAGGTGGCCAGAACCGGACGCCACTCGCGTTTCCGGTCCATGGGGTTCGTGCTGTCGGCGGTTCCGTTCCTGGCGGGCTGCCCCAGCGCGACCGCCCCCTCCAACGCCGCGATTCCCGACGCGCGCCTGACCGCAGCGGCCAGCCGCAGCGTGACGCCGGTCCCACGGATCAAACCCCTGCCGCCAACCAGCGCCCTGCCGCCGGTGCAGACCGCCGCGCTGCCGGACACGGTCGTCGCCGCGACGACGCCCGACACGGTGGCGGCGGCTTCGAACAACGCGGGGACCTCAACCACGCTGTCGGCCGCTCCTTTGTCCTCCGCTCCCCTGTCGGCGTCCTCCCTGTCGGCGTCCCCCCTGTCGACCACCACCGCCTCCACGCGCCCGCCCCCCACGGCCACGCCCGAAACGCTGGTCGGTTTGAGCGAGGCGCAAATGGCCAAGCTTCTTGGCACCCCTGCGGCGCGGGAAGACGCGTCACCGGGCCGCGTGTGGCGTTACGCCAAGGGCGGTTGCCGTCTGGACGTCTTCTTTTTCATGGACATGACCCAGTCCCAGGATTTCCGCGCCCTTTCCTATGACATGAAGAGCAATCCCAATGGCCCCGACTCCGACCGTCAGTGCTTTGCCCAGCTCCTCGCCCAATCCGCCACCGCCGACGCCGGCTCCGCGCGGATCATCCGTCGTGACTGACGCGGCAGCGATCCGCATCGCCCTGGTGGACGACGACGATCTGTTCCGCGAATCCCTTGGCCTCAATCTGGCCGACGAAGGCTATGCGGTGGACAGCTTCGACCGGGGCGCGCCCTTGCTCGACCATTTTGCGGCGGGCGGCACGGCGGACATCGTGCTGTTGGATTGGCGCATGCCCGGCATGGACGGCATCGACGTGCTGCGCCAGATGCGCGAACGCGGCATCGACGTACCGGTGATCTTCCTCACCGTTCTGTCCGATCAGATCTATGAAGAAGCCGCGCTGGCGGGCGGCGCGCTCGATTTCGTCGAGAAGTCGCGCAGCCTGTCGATCCTGCTCAAACGCATCGGCCTGATCCTGGGCGGGGCCAAGGGCGGGGCGGAGGACAGCGGTGCCGCCGCCCTTCTGCGTCTGGGCAGCCTGGAGCTGCGGCAGGAGCACAGCCGGGCCTTTTGGAAGGACACCCGCATCGACCTGACCCTGACGGAGTTCAACATCGTCAGTCTGATGGCGGCGAAACCGGAACAGGACGTGTCCTATCGCCAGATTTACGATCTGGTGCATGGCAAGGATTTCGTCGCCGGGTTCGGGCCGTCGGGCTACCGCGCCAACGTCCGTGCCTTCATCAAGCGCATCCGCCAGAAATTCCGCGCCGCCGATCCCGCGTTCGACTGCATCAAGAACTACCCCGGCTTCGGTTATCGCTGGGGGACCGAAGCCGCCGACGGCGTGGCGGGGCCGGATCGCGACGATTGTGACGACTGAGATCCGGGCGACACAGGATCGGGCCGCCGGGAAGGGCCGCGCGCGCTCCGCCCGGTCGGCCCTGTGGCGCTGGTTGTGGCATTCGCTGGCCAGCCGCCTGATGCTGCTGGTGCTGGTGTTCCTGACCGTGCCGGTCCTGCTCTACGACCAGTTCCGCCGGGCCGACGAGGCCACGCAGCGCCTGTTGTTGACCAGCGCCCAGCGCCAGGGCGAGTTGGTGGCCCGCGCCTTGGAGCCGGAATTGGCCACCGCCGACCGCAGCGCCCTGCCAACCCTGAGCGGCGCGCTTGCCCGCTTCACCGACGACCGCACCCGCCTGCGCCTGCTGGTGCGGCCGCGCGGCGGGGCGGCGGACGGGTTCTATTACGTCGCCACCGCGCCCAGCCTACCCACCGCCGATCTCGACGCCGAACGGCGGCAACTGGCCGCGTTGGGCGTGCTGGAACGGTTGGGGGCCAGTTGCGCCGACAACGCCACCTTGGCCATGCGCGTGCCCAACGCCAGCGGCGGGGTGGAGGTGCTGTCCTCCATCACCCCGATCACCACACCGTTCGGCTGTTGGGCGCTGGTGACGAGTCACGCGACGGAGGGGTACGTCGCCTCCTCCCTTGGCCGACCCTATTGGCGCACCCCGGCGGTGCAGGCGGCGGCGGCGGTCTATCTGGTGATGGCCGTGCTGGTCCTGGCGGTTCTGGCCGGGGTCTGGCGCAGCCTGCGCCGTTTCGGCGATCTGGCCCGCGACATTGTTGGGGGCGAAGGGGGGGCGGAGTCCGCTCCCGGTTCCCGACGCCCGGCGTCCTTTGCCGCGCGCAACCGCGTGCCGGAGCTGTCCGCCGTGGCCGAGGATTTCGACCGGCTGGTGGACACCCTGCGCGACAGCGCCCGGTCGCTGCGCCGGGCGGCGGAGGACAACGCCCACGCCTTCAAAACCCCCATCGCGGTGATCCGCCAATCGGTGGAGCCGCTGCGCCGCGCCCTGCCGCCCGACAACGCCCGCAGCCAACGGGCGTTGGCCATGATCGAAACGTCGCTGGACAAGCTGGATTCACTGGTGTCCTTCGCCCGCCGGATGGACGAGGCCGCCGCCGACCTGCTGGCCCCGGCCCGCCGCCGTGTCGATCTGTCCGCTTTGGTCGGGCGAATGGCCGACGATTACGCCGGCGTGCTGGCGGAACGCCGTTTGCGCTGGCACGCGCGCGTCGATCCTGGCCTGTTCGTCCGCGCCAGCGAAGAAACCCTGGAAACCATCGTGGAAAATCTGGTGGAGAACGCCGTCAGCTTTTCCCCGATCAACGGAACGGTGACGCTGCGCCTGACCGGTGACGGGGCGTGGGTGAATCTGGTGGTCGAAGACGATGGCCCGGGCGTGCCGCCGGAAAACATCGACCGGATTTTCGAACGCTATTTCTCCCAACGCCGCCCCGGCCATGGCCTGCCCACGGTCGAATCGGACGACGCCAACGCCAGCACCAACGCCGAAGACCCAGCGGTCGGGCATTTCGGCATCGGCCTGTGGATCGTCCGCCGCAACGTCGAGGCCTTTGGCGGGCGTGTCCGCGCCGAAAACCGCGCGGCTGGCGGGTTCCGCATGACGATCACGCTGCCGCTGGCGGGATAGGCGGGGGCCTGAACGCTCAGGCTCCCGCGCTTACGCCCTTACAGCTCCGCGTCGTGGGCGGGCAACAGCTCATATTGCGGGACATAGCCCGGCTGGGCGCGGATGCGGTCGGCCCAAAGCTGGATGTTCGGGTATTTGTTGGGATCCACCGCCGACTCGGTCAGCAGATCGATCCAGGGAAAGGCGAAGATGTCGGCGATGGTCAGGCGCTCGCCCTCGATGAAGGTCCGCCCGGCCAGATGCTGGTCGAACAGCGCCAGACCGCTGGCCGCCGACGCGTCGATCCAGGGCAGGGCGTTGGCGTCGCCGTTGAACTTGCGCACCGCGCGGGCGCGCTGAACCGGCAGCAGCACATCGGCCAGCCAGCTCAACCATTCGGCCAGACGCAGCTTTTCCGCCGCGCTGTGCCCGCCGAATTTGCCGGTCTGCTCGGCCAGATAGGTCAGGATGACGCTGGATTCCGACAGGGATTGCGCACCATGGACCAGGGTCGGCACACGCCCGAAGCGGTTGATCGCCAGATACTCCGGCGTCTTCTGCTGGCTGTTGCGCAGATCGACATGGCGGTAGGAAAAGGGAATCCCGGCCAAGCGGAAAAACAGGGCGATGCGGGTGGCCGGTTGCGAGTTCAGGTGCCCGTGCAAAGTGAAGGCGGCGGTCACGGTGTCGGTTCTCCCTTGGAAAATTGCAGTTGTGCGTCGCAATGATCGAGATCATGGCGGGAAAGCGATCGCCGCCGCCACTGGAAAAACAGCAATCAAGCGATTGTGATGCGAAATATTGTCTCACACCCTCGAAGCATCGTTTCTCGGCGTTGCTTCTCGCGGTGGTTGCCGTCCATTTCTTGACCATTCGTTTGGCTTTGAGTACAAAATGGGTTGGACGCGGTATGTCCCTTGGCCAGACTCGCGAGGATGTTCGGCCAGAATAACCGAACGGCGGGATCGATGGACATGGTTGAGACAACGCAGACCATTCTGGTGGTCGAAGACAACATTCTGATGCGCAAGCTGTTCGTCCGCTGCCTGGAAGAGGGCGGTTACGCCGTGGCGGAGGCGACGGACGCGCGCGCGGTGCTCGACATGATGCGGGATCTGCGCCCCGATCTGGTGGTGATGGACATCGTCATGCCCAACCTGTCCGGCGTGGAACTCATCAAGCAAATCCGTGCGGAGCCGGAGTTGAAGGCCACCCCGGTGGTGGCCGTCACCAATCTGGCGTCCCCCGCCGACAAACGGCGGCTGGCCGACGCCGGGTTCGACGGCCATGTCTCCAAGCCGATCAAGCCGAAGGAGTTTCAGGCGGTGGTGGCCGAATTCCTGAAACCCAACGCGGCCTGACCCCCGTATCACAGCGAAAGCCTGCCCGCCCCCCTGGCTGCGGCGGTGATCTCTCCCTTTGCGATAGGAACAGCGCGATCATGGCACGTTATCTTGTGACCGGCGGTTGCGGATTCATCGGTTCCCATCTGGTTGAACGGCTTCTGGCGGCCGGTCACGCGGTGACGGTGCTCGACGATCTGTCCACCGGCAAGCGGGAGAATCTGCCCGCTTCCGTGCCGGTGACGGTCGGAACCATCGCCGATCCGGCGGTGGTGGACGCGGCCATGGCCGGAACGGACGGCTGTTTCCATCTGGCGGCGGTGGCCTCGGTCGACCGCTCGCGCGAAGCGTGGCTGGAGACCCACCACGCCAACCTGTCCGGGACCATCGCCGTGTTCGACGCTGCCCGCCGCGCCAACCCGCGCGGGCCGATCCCGGTGGTCTACGCCTCCTCCGCCGCCGTCTATGGCGACAACCCGGCCATGCCGTTGCGCGAGGACGCGGCCACCCGCCCGCTGTCGGCCTATGGCGCGGACAAGCTGGGCTGCGAGCTGCACGCCCGCGTCGCCGACGGTGTCCATGGGGTTCCAACCACCGGTTTCCGCTTCTTCAACGTCTATGGCCCGCGCCAGGATCCGAAATCGCCCTATTCGGGGGTGATCTCCATTTTCGCCGGGCGGATCGCGCGCGGCCAGCCGATCACCATCAACGGCGATGGCGAACAGGTGCGGGATTTCATCTACGTCAAGGATCTGGTGCGCTGCCTGACCGCCGCGATGGACGCGCCGCGCGCCGGTGCCCCCGTCTACAACGTCTGCACCGGGGTTCCGACCACCGTCAATAGGTTGGCGGAGGTGGTGGCCAGCCTGTCCGGGCGGGTTCTGGACCTCAGCCACGGCCCGGCGCGGCCCGGTGACATCCGGGTGTCGATCGGCGACCCCTCGGCCCTGCGCGAAGCCTTCGGTCTGACCTGCGACACCACGCTGGAAGACGGTCTGCGCGACACCTTGGAGTGGTTGGGGTGATCGGGCGGCGCGCGGTCGTCGGCGGCGTGCTGGCAGGGGGGGCCGCCATGGCCTTGCCGGGATCCGGCCTTGCCGCGCCGCGCGCCAGCGGATCGGCGTTGCGCTGGGCGGTCTATTACGCCGACCGGGAGCCGACGCGCGCCTTTGACCCTTATGACCTGCTGGTGCTGGACAGCCGTCACCATCCGCCGCTGCGGCCGTTGAAGGACCGGGGCAAGACCCTGCTCGGCTACATCAGCGTGGGGGAGGTGGAAACGCACCGCCCGTGGCACGACCGCGTCAAGGGCTGGGGCCTGCTGGACCAGGAAAACCCGAACTGGCCGGGCAGCTTCTATGTGGATCTGCGCGACCGCCGGTGGGTCAAGCTGGTGGTGGAGGAGTTGGTTCCTGCCCTGCTGCGCGCCGGGTTCGACGGGGTGTTCCTCGACACGCTCGACAACCCGCCGCATCTGGAGCGCACCGACCCCAAACGCTGGGCCGGGATGACGGAGGCGGCGGCCCGGTTGGTCGCCACGCTGCGCACCAACTGGCCGCATGTGCCGATCATGCAGAACCGCGCCTATGAGATTTTGCCGCAGACCGCGCGGATGATCGACTATGCCCTGGGGGAAAGCGTGTTCGCCGGATGGGATTTCGCCGCCAAGAAACCCCATCGGCAAAGCGAGGAGGATTACCGCTTCCAGGTGGAGGCGTTGACCGCCGCCCGCGCGCTCAACCCGGCCTTGGGGGTGATGACGCTGGATTACTGGGATCCGGCGGACAGCGCCGGGCTGCGCGCCATCTACGCCCGCCAGCGCGCCAACGGCTTCTCCCCCTATGTCAGCGTGGTCGAACTGGACCGGCTGGTGGCGGAACCGCCGCCGTGAGGTCCGCCCTGCGCTGGCTGTGTCTGCTGATCCTGCTGAACGCGGGGTCGGCGCGCGCGGCCGATGCTCCCACCGCCCCCGGCCCCACGCTGTCCCGCACCATCCTGGCGCTGGTCGATCTGCGGGAAGAAAAAACCATCCGGCTGACCCGGATTCACGGCATGGCCGAGATGCCGCTGAATCATCTGGGCCTGTCGGTCGTCTATTGGAACGTCGCCGACGGCTTGCCCGATCCGGCGCGCTACCCCGGTTTGCGCGGCGTCATCACCTGGTTCGCGGGGGAGCCGTTCGCGGACGCCGGGGCCTACATCGCCTGGATGGGGCGACTGATCGACCAGGGTGTGCGCTGCGCCGTGCTCGGTCAACCAGGGGTCCGTCAATCGGCGGGCGGCAAGCCGGTGCCACTGGCCCTGACCAACCGCTTTTTCGCGCGCTTCGGCTTGCGCGACGACGATGGTTATTCCGATCTCACCTACAAATCCCGCCCGGTGGTGATGGACGCCCTGATCGGGTATGAACGGCCCGTGATGGGCGTGCTGCCCGGCTACCCGCTGTTCCGCAAGATCGACGCCCGCTTCACCTCGCATCTGGTGATGCGGCGGGGGGACGACACGGCAACCGACAGCCACCTGGTCGTGACCGGCCCGACCGGCGGTTTGGTGACGGACGGCTATGGTCGGTATTACGACCCCGAACTGAACCGCCGCCTGTGGATCCTCGACCCCTTCGCCTTCTTCCGCGCCTCCTTTGCCACCGACGATCTGCCCAAGCCCGACGTCACCACCCTGTCGGGGCGGCGGCTTTATTTCAGCCACATCGACGGCGACGGCTGGCGCAACGTGACGGAGGCCGCGCCCTTCGCCAAGGACAAGCTGTCATCGGCCGATGTGGTGCGCAAGGTGGCGGTGGAACCGTTTCCCGATCTGCCGGTGTCGGTCGCCCCCATCGTCGGCGATGTGGACGCCGATTGGCTGGGCACGCCGGAGTCGCTGGCCGCCGCGCGGCGGCTGTTCGCCTTGCCACAGGTCGAACCGGCCAGCCACACCTGGACCCACCCCTTTCAATGGGCCTTCTTCCAGGATTACACCCCGCAAAAGGAAGCCGTCTTTCTGACGGACCGTGGCGGGCCGAAACGCAGCCTGCTGGAGCGCATGACCGGGCGCGGCGGCCTGTACGACGCGGCGTCCGCCGGGGGCGAGGGGGCCGATCTGGGCCGCTACGCCGTGCCGCGCGCCTATCTGCAACGCCCCTTCGATCTGGATCAGGAGATCGGCGGGGCGCTGGCCTACTTCACCCGATTGGCCCCGCCGGGCAAGGCGGCGACGCTGGTGCAATGGTCGGGCGACACCTCCCCCTTCGAATCGGCGCTGGCGGCGGTGCGGCGGGCGGGCGGGCGCAACATGAACGGCGGCGACGCCCGCTTTGACGCCGATTACCCGTCCATCACCACGGTTCCGGCCATCGGCCTGCCGGTGGGGGCGGAACGGCAGATCTATTCGGCGGGCAGCAACGAAAACACCTACACCGATCTGTGGACCAACCGCTTTTACGGGTTCCAGAACCTGATCCACACGGTGCGCAACACCGACAGCCCGATCCGGCTGAAGCCCTTCAACATCTATTATCACATGTATTCCGGCCAGAAGACGGCCAGCGTCAACGCCCTGCGCCGCAATCTGGAGGCCGCGCGCGCGGCGGAACTGGCCCCGGTCGCCGCCTCCACCTACACCCGGATCGCCGAAGGTTTCTACACCACCCGGTTCGAACCGTTGGGGGACCGGCGCTGGCGGGTGTGGGACCGTGGCGCGCTCAACACCCTGCGTTTCGACCGGGCCAGCGTCACGGCGGTGGATGCCGCCCGCTCCACCGGCGTGCTGGGGCAGCGGCACCATCAGGGCAGCCTCTATGTGGCGCTCGATCCCGCCGTCCCGCACCCTGTGGTCGCCCTGATGGAGGTGGAGCGCGGCGACACCCCGCCCGCCGCCCCGCGTCCCTATCTGATCGACGGGCGTTGGGCCTTCTGGGGCCTGTCGGTGGAGGGAGAGGGGGAGGGGTTTGCGGTGGCGGCCTCCGGGTACGGCGATGGGACGATGACGTGGCGGATGCCGCGACCGGGCCGCTACGCCGCGTCGGTGGAGCGGGACGGGCGCATTCTGTGGGCGGCGGAGGTCGAGACCGACGCCGATCAAACTCTGAGCCTGACCGCCACGGTCATGGCGGTGGAGCCGGTGACGCTGCGCGTCCGGCCCCTGCCACGCTGAGGGGGCCGCCATGCCAATCAACCTGCTGGTGGCGGCTCTGGTGTTGCTGGTCGGAATCGGGGCCAGCCTGCTGCTGATTCCGCGCGGGGCTGAACTGGCCTTGCAGAAGTTCCGCGACAGCGATTTCGACAGCGCACGGGCGGTCTATGAGGCGCGCTTTGCCAACGGCGACCACAGCGCGGGAACGGTGATGCCGCTGACCCGGCTGCATCTGGCCGACGGCAACGTCGATCAGGCCATCGCCCTGATGGAACGCCTGATCGAACGGGAGCCGAACAGCGTCGAAGGGCGCGAATTGCTGAGCCGCCTGTATCAGGATGCCCAGCGCCAGGGCGATCATCTGGAATCCCTGCGCGACCTCGCCCGCCTGCGCGGCACGGACGAGATCCATCGCGAGTTGGCCTATCTCGCCGGTTTCCAGGGGCGGTTGGACATCCAGATCGCGGCGCTGACCCGCTATTGCGAATTGCGCCCGGACGACACCCAGACCCAACAGGAGTTGGCGGCCCTGCTGGCCTCGCAGGGCGACCACGCCGGGGCCATCGCGTGGCTGAGCAAGGCCGACGACCGTGCCAACGGGGCGATCGAGGCCGACAGCCGCGAATTGCTGATGAGCCTGCTGATCGACCTGGACCGCGAGCCGGAGGCGTTCCAGCGCGCCCAACGCTGGCTGGGCGACAACCCGACCGTGCCGGACCTGATCGGCTTGGCCAGCCAGCTCGCCGCCGCCGCCCGTCCCGATCTGGGCCTGCGCCTGATCGAACCGCAGGCGACGCGCCCGGATCGCCCGCTGGCGCTGGAACTGACCGCCATCGATCTGCTGCTGGCCACCCAAAAGACCGGGGAGGCGCAAGCACGGCTGGCGGCGCTGACCAGCCCGGTGGACGACGCCTCGCTCGGCCGTCTCCTCGCCTTGCAGATGAACGCGGGGATGGAGCGGGCGGCGGCGGCCACCGCGCAGGGGCGGGATCTGCGGCTGGTTCCCGATTGGGTGCTGGCCGGGCTGGCCGATCTGGCCTACCGCGACAAGGACCGCGCCTTTCTCGACCGGCTGGTGCGGGAGTTGGGCGACGGCTTCCTCAACGACCGGCCAATCCTGGCGGCCAACATCGCGCTTGGCCGTGGCGATTCCGCCGCCGCCATCCGCTGGGCCGAACGCGGGGCGGAGGACGTCAACCAACCCGTGCCCGACCGGCTGGCGGCGATCCGCATCCTGGACCGCGCCGGGCGACGCGACGCGGCAGCCGCCGCCTTTGATCGGCTGCCCTTGGCCGAAGGTGTGGCCGACGATCTGCTGGAGGAGTTGGGGGCGTTGTTCCTCGACCTTGACCGCGCCGCCGCCGGGTTGGCGTGGTTTTCCGCCCGACGCACGGCCAACCCATCCGGGGCGGCGGATCTGGTGTGGGTTCGGCTGGCGGCCAAGGTGGGCGACCTGCGGGCGGTGGCGGCGTGGCTCGACACCCATCCGAAGCTCGACGCCGGGCTGTTGCAGGACATCGCCGCCAGCGCGGTGGAGCGCGGCGCACCATCCTTGGCCCTGACGGCGGCGGAGCGTCTGTTCGCGCTGTCCCCGTCGCCGCGCGCCCGTCTGACGCTGGCGTCGGCCCTGCTCGCCGCCGGGCGGGCGGGTGAGGCGTTGCCGCATCTGACGGCGCTGCTGGCGCGTCAGGCCGACCTTGGCCCGGATGTGGGGGCGGAGCTGGACAGCGCCTATCTCGGCGCGCTCGACGCCACCGGGCGGGTGGAGGAGTTGACCCGCTTCCTGACCGCCAAGCTCGACCGGGGCGGCCTGTCGGACGCCGACGAACAGGCGCTGGTCTACGCCCTGCTCGACCGCAAGGCGTACCGGGCCGCGCTGCCGGTGCTGCGTCGACGGGCAGAACGGTTGGGGGCGGAACAACTGGGAGGTGAGTGGCTGTTCGCCTACGCCGACGCCGCGCGGCAGGCGGGCGCGCTCGGCGATCTCGCCGATCTG
Source organism: Azospirillum sp. (assembly GCA_027486405.1). Taxonomy (GTDB): domain Bacteria; phylum Pseudomonadota; class Alphaproteobacteria; order Azospirillales; family Azospirillaceae; genus Azospirillum. The sequence continues at coordinate 25,104 of JAIXPD010000038.1, forward strand.
CTGGAACGGCAACTGGCCGACGCCGCGCTCGACCCCGCCGGGCGGGAGCAGCGCGCCTTTCTGCTGCTGGAGGCCGCCGGGCCGGACCGCGCCCTGCCGGTGCTGCGCCAACTGGCCAGCGCCAGCCTGACCGGCCCGTGGGATGCGCTGTACCGCGAGGCGCTGACGACGCTGGGGCGCAAGGCGGAGCTGCGGCGCTATCTGGTGGCGCGCGGGACCGACGCCCGCCTGCCGATCGCCGAACGCCGGGGCGTGGCGTTTTCCCTGCTCGACCTTCAGGACAAGGCCGGGGCGGAGCAGGTTTTGCGCCCGCTCGCCGCCGGGCAGGGACCGAAGAGCGAGGAAGCCCGCCAACTGGCCTTCCTGTGGGGGCCACGCCCGAAGCCCGCCGCGCTCGATTGGCTGGAGGAGCGCGCCAGCCGCGCCACCACCCCCGCCGATCAGGCCGCGTGGTACGGCGCGTTGGTGGAGTCCGGCGCGGCGGAACGGGTGTTGGCCCGTCTGGGCCGCGAGGGTGGCCCCGCCGATCCCGCGCTGCGCGCCGTCCAGATCGAGGGGCTGGCCGCGCTGGGCAAAACGCGGGAGTTGGGGGAGGCCGTGCGCGCCGCCGCCGCGACCGACGGCAACCCGGAGCGTCTGCGCCGCATCGCCCGGTTGGCCGACCAGGGACGCGAACGCCGTGCGGCGGCCGAGGCGTGGCGCGCCCTGCTGGCCCAGCGGCCCGAGGATGGCGAGGCGCTGCGCCAAATGGGCATGGCCGCCTATGACGACAACCGGCTGCCCGACGCCGAACGGCTGCTGCGCCGCTTCGTCGCGCGTGCGCCCGACGATTACGAAGCCTATTATTTCCTGGGGGAGGCACTGACCGCCCTGAAGCGGCCCGCCGCCGCCACGCCCTTCTATCAAACCGCGCTGGCCCAACTGCGCGCGTTGCGGACCCGCAGCGACGCCGTCACGCAAACGGAGGCCAACCTCTTGAACCGGCTGGGCAAGGTGGACGACGCGGTGGCGCTGTTCGAGGGGCTGCGCCGCCAGCGGCCCGGCGACAAGCAGCTGCGCGCCGATTACGTCTCCCTGCTCGTCGAAAATGGCCGTTTGCCGGAGGCGCGCCGTGTCCTCGGCCTCCCGTAAACGCCATGTCGCCGCGCTGGCCGCGTTGCTGACCGTCATCCCGGCTGTGTCGGTGTGGCCACAAGGCGCACCGCCACAGAGCGAGCCACCGCAAGGTGCACAGGCCCAAACCAGCCCGCCCAGCGCGCGGGCGGAGGCGGAGGCCGGGCCACAGCAGGCCCGCTTCGCCCTGCGCTGGCCGGTGGCGGTGACGCTGGACGCGGTCGAACGGCGCGGGCGGGAACTGATCCTGCTCTTCAACCGCCCCTTGGGCGGGGTGGCGCTGGACAGCGTTCCCGGCCGGTTGTCGGGCTGGGTGGACAATGTCCAATATGGGTACGACATGGTGTTGTTGACGCTGGCAACCGGCGTGACGGCGGATGTGGTGGCCGACCGCAACGGCGTGACCGTCACCTTCGCCCAGGACGCGAACGCCCAACGCAGCGCCGAGGCGGTGAAGGCCGACGCGGCGGCGGATCGGCGTTTGGATTACTTCAAGGCGCTGACCCTGCTGGAGGGCGGGCAAACGCGGGAGGCGCGCGCCCTGCTGCGCGACCGCCTGCAAGACGGCCCGCGCGACGCCCAATCCACCGCCCAGTCCACTGCGCTTCTGGCGCAAGCCGAAGAACGGTTGGGCCGCTGGCGGGAAGCGGTGGCCGCCTACGACGCCGCGCTGGAACTGACGCCGGACGAACCGTCACTGGTGCAGGGCAAGGCGCGGCTGCTCTACGACAACGGCGACCGGGCGCGGCTGGACACCGATTGGCAGAGCGTGCGCGGGGCCGACGTGCAGCGCATCCAGCGCCTGACCGGGGTGGTGACTCTGCCGGGTGCCAACAGCCTGCGCTACGCCCTGGAAAACCGGCTGGTCGATGTGGACGCGGCTCAACAGCGCGATGGAACCCCGGCCCCCTTTCATGGCGCGCGCCAGCGCATGGAGTTCACCCTGTCGCACGACTGGCCGGAGGTGGAGCGCACCGACCTGACCCTGTTCGCCGCACGGCGGCTGCTGGGCGTCGGCGTGACCCACGGTTGGAAGGACGACGACTCCGAAACCCGCGTCGGCGCGGCCTGGAGCGAACCGACCTTCGCCTTTCTGGAGGGCATCGTCAGCGCCGGGCGGCGCGACCGCCTGTTCGTCCAGCACGAAGAACGGCTGTCCGACCGCTGGAATCTGACGCTGGGGGCCGGTTACAACCGGTATGGGCTGGCGGGCGATGCCGATCTGGCGCGCTCGGCCAGTGTGGAGGCGTCCTTGCGCTATGTTCTGAACCGCGAAGGGCCGTTGACCAGCCTGGTCTATGCGGTGGACGCCGAATATGTCGGGCGGCGGGTGCAACGGGCGCGGGCGCTGCCCGCCGCGCCGGAGGCGTTGGCCGAGGACGCGCCACCCCCGCCCGTGCCGCCGCCCGGTTTCTTCACGCCCCTGCCGGTGGCCACGCGCGAGGTTCACACCATCCTGCTGTCGGTGGAAGATTGGTTGGCCGATTATGTGCGCTACGGCGCGCAGATCGGGTACGCCTATGACCGGCGGGGCAAAAGCGGGCCGCAAGGGGCGCTGTCGTTGGCGTGGGAGCCGCTCGACGCGCTGGAAATCGGCCTGCGTCTCAGTCACGCCCGATCCACCGCGCGCGGAACCGCCAGCGCGGTCAACGCGGCGGGTGGTTATCTGATGTGGCGCTATTGAGGACGGACACGAGCATGGATGATACGACACGGACGGGGGGAGAAAGCGCCATGACGGAACGGCGGAGCATGACGCGGGCGCGGCCCTGGCTGACGCTGACGTTGGTGGTTGGGTTGGCGGCGTGCAGCGCGGGCCGCACCACCAGCCGGGATTTCGCGCGCGGGGGCGACAGCCTGCCGTCGGGGGCCAGCGTGGCGGTGCTGCCCTTTGAAAACCTGACCAACCACCCCAACGCCGGGCAGATCGCCGCCGACCTGCTGTCCACCGAACTCTATGGGCTGAACCTGTACCGGGTGGCGGAAGCCAGCCGCGTGCGCAACCAACTCGCCGCCGCCAAGATCGACAGCGAGAAGCTGACCGACGCCACCCACGCCCAGGCGATGGGGCGGACCTTGGGGGCCGACGCCGTGGTCATCGGCAGCGTGTCGGAATACGGCTATCAGCATGGCTTGCGGGAAGAGCCGGTGGTCGGGCTGAACGCCCGTCTGGTCCGCACCGCCGACGGTGCCGTGCTGTGGGCGTCCAGCCAATCGGCGGCGGGACGGGGTTATTTCACCCGCGACAGCGTGAACAACGTGGCCCAGCAGGTGGTGTCCCGCATGGTGGACGGGCTGCGCGACGCGGTGGAACGCGACGCGGCGGCGGCCCGACCGTGATGGATGACGGGTCCAAGGAATAGGGGGAGCGCATCGGCATGACCGACGCCACCAGCACCGCAACGGCCAATCAATCAACCGACGCTTCCGCGCCGGAGAATGCGCCCATGGCCGCACCACGCCGTTGGCTGGGCCTGCGGCGGATCGCGGTGTTGGAACTGGCGCTGTTCTTCGCGGTGATGCTGGGCGGCGATTGGGCCTTTGGCAGCGGCCTGCGCTATGAGGGGATCCAGCCGCATCCCTTCTGGATTCCGGTGCTGCTGCTGGCGGTCCAGTATGGAACCAACGAAGGGGTGCTGGCGGCCCTGGTGGCGGCGGCGGCGCTGCGGCTGGGCAATGTGCCCGACCCCACGCTGAACCAGGATCTGTACCAGCATCTCTACATCCTGACGCGGGACCCCATCCTGTGGCTGGTGTCGGGGGTGCTGATCGGCGAATTGCGGATGCGGCAAATCCGCGAGCGTGACGAGCTGCGCCTGCATCTGGCAATGGCCCGCAAGGAGTCCGAAGCCATCACCCGGTCCTACCGCGCCCTGAAATCGGTCAAGGAAAATCTGGAAACCCGCGTGGCCGGGCAGTTGCGCACCGTCTTCACGCTCTATCAGGCGGCCAAGGCGATCGACAAGCTGGACGAGGGCGAAGTGATGCTGGGTGTGGCCGATCTGGTCCGCACCGTGATGAAGCCGGACAAATTCTCGCTCTTCCTGCTGAACAACGACGTGTTGGAATCGGTGACGAACGAGGGCTGGGACGACGAGCAGGACGGTTACGCCCGCTGGTTCGATCATGGATCGGCGCTGTTCGAACGGGTGGTCGGGCGGCAACGCCAGCTCTGCGTCAACCGGGCGGAGGACGAGCGCATCCTGAACGGCGAAGGCGTGCTGGCCGGGCCGCTCATCAGCAGCGACACCGGCGAGGTGGTTGGCATGATCAAGATCGAAAGCATGGGCTTCACCGATCTCAGCGTCAACACGGTGGAGAATTTCCGCATCCTGTGCGAATGGATCGGCACCGCGCTGGCCAAGGCCCGCCAATACAGCCTGGCCAACGAACAGCGGATCATGACCGACGATTCGCTCTACTCCTCCCACTTCATCGGGCGTCAGGCGGAGTTTCTGGCTCTGCTGGGCCGCCGCATGGGGTTTGAAACCACCTCCATCACCATCCGCCCGTCCGGCCTGTCGCGCCTGTCCGCCGCCCAACGCGCCGAGTTGGCCAGCGCCATCGGCAGCGCGGTGCGCGACAGCCTGCGCGACACCGATCTGGCCTGCGATTTCGGCCATCAGGGGACCTCCTTCGGCGTGGTGCTGACCGGCACGCCGCTGGAGGGGGCCAAGCTGGTGGAAGCCAAGCTGGAACAGGCGGTGCGTGCGGCGTTGCCGCTGGCGCTGCGCCGGATCCCGATCTCCTACACCACGCAGAAGGTGGAGGCGCGGGAATGACGCCGCTCCGCCACCCTGCACCAGCGCACCGCAAATCCGGGGAGGTGGACCGGTGAGCGGCAATGTGCTGGCCCAAGCGCCCGATCCCAGCACCGGCGGGCTGGTGTCGGTCGGGATTCTGACCCTGATCGGGGAGTTGGCGGCGGCGGCCCTGGTGCTGGCCCCCGACGCGCTGCCGCTCGCCCCACGGATGAGCGTGTTGATGGGCATGGCGAAGCTGGCCCCGGAGACGCTGGCGCGGTTGGCCGGGCTGCTGGGCCACGCGCTGCTGTGCGCCGCTCTGATCCTGTGGGTGCGCGCCCGCGCCCGAAAGGGCCGGGATCTGCGGCTGGCCGGGCTGATGCTGGTGACGACGCCGGTCCTGGGGCCGCTCGGCCCGCTCTTCACCCTGCTGACCACCGGTCTGCACGCGCTGTTCCGCCGCTACGCCACCGGCTTCCAGGATTGGTATCTGTCGCTGTTCCCGGAAAGCGAGGTCGAACCGGCGCAGGAATTGTATGAGCTGATCGTGTCGGGGCGGGAAACCGCCCACCTCGCCGCTGGGGAATCCTTCACCGACGTGATGTCGGTCGGCACGCCCCAGCAGAAACAGGCGGTCATCGCGCTGGTCGCCCGCCATTTCCGCCCGGCCTTCACCCCGGCGCTGAAAGCCGGGCTGGGCGACGCCGACCCGTCGGTGCGCGTCCAGGCCGCCACCGCCACCGCGCGGGTGGAGCATGAGTTCAACGGGCGCTGGCAGACGCTGGACAACGCCGTCCGCACCAACCCCGACGCGGTGGCGACGCGGGCGGAGCTGGCCCGGCATCTGGACAATTACGCCTTCTGCGGCCTGCTCGACAGCAACCGCGAGGCCGAAATCCGCGACAAGGCGCTGGACGGCTACCGCCGCTGCCTGGACCTTGCCCCCGACGACGACGAGATCCGCCATGATCTGGGCCGCCTGCTGCTGCGCTGCGGCTTGGCGGAGGAAGCGGCGCTGCGGCTGGAACCCCTGATCGACCGCGCCACCGACCGCCGCATCCTGTTCTGGTACGCCGAAAGCCTGTTCCGGCTGAAACGCTTCGCCGATCTGCGCGCCCTGCCGCACCGCCGCCCCGACCTGCTGGGGGAGGGGGTGGCCATGCCCGACTCCCTGCGCGACGTCTTCACCCTGTGGCGCGACAGCGCCGACCAAGTGGATGATCTTTCAGTGCGGGAGGCGGCCTGATGGCGGCAAACGCCCAAAAGAGGGACAGCAAGAAGCCGGTCAAGCCGCCGCTGCCGGAGGGGCGCGCGGCCCCGGTCGCCGACGTCTGCCTGTTGATGGAAGGCTCCTACCCCTACGTCGCGGGTGGGGTGTCGACCTGGACCCACGACCTCATCACATCGCACGCCGACCTGACCTTTCACGTTGTGGCGCTGGTGGCCGACCGCAACGCCCGCAAGCTGGCCTATGAGCTGCCGTCGAACGTCACCGGCCTGACCCACGTCTATTTGCAGGATCCCGCCCCCGGCTGGCGCTGGATGCCGGGAACCAAGCGCTTTCTGGCGGCGCTGGAGCAGCCCTTGCGCCAGTTGCAACAGGGCGGCGGCCTGCCCGAGGTGGCCGAGGTGCTGCGGCTGCTGAACAGCGCGGGCGGGCGGGCGGGACGGCGTGTCCTGCTGAATTCCGAAGAGGCGTTTCACATGGCGGTGCGGATGTGCCGGGCCACGCTGCCCGACGCGTCCTTTCTGGAGTATTTCTGGGGCGCGCGGGCGCTGATGAGCGGCCTGTTCGCCACCATGCTGGCCCCGATGCCGCGCTGCAAGGTCTACCACGCCATTTCCACCGGTTACGCCGGGCTGTTCGCCGCACGCGCGGTGCTGGAAACCGGCCGCCCGGCGGTGCTGACCGAACACGGCATCTACACCAACGAACGCCGCATCGAAATCCTGATGGCCGAATGGCTGTTCGAGGGGGCCGACACCTCGTTGGCGCTCGACAAGAAGAAGCGCGATTTGCGCGATTTGTGGCTCGACACCTTCGCCAGCTACTCCAAGGCCTGCTACGACGCCTGCGACAAGATTTTCACCCTCTATGGCGGCAACCAGGAGTTCCAGCGCCGCCAGGGGGCCGACCCGGCCAAGCTGAAGGTCGTTCCCAACGGCATCGATTACGACGGCTATTCAAAGGTCGTGCGCGACACAGGACCACGCCCGCCCACCATCGCGCTGATCGGGCGCGTGGTGCCGATCAAGGACGTGAAAACCTACATCCGCGCCGCCGGCATCCTGCGCGAGGACATCCCCGACGTGAAGGCGATGATCCTCGGCCCGCTGGAGGAGGATCCCGGCTATGTCGAGGAGTGCAAGACCATCGTCAAGCATCTGGGGTTGGAGGACACGGTGATCTTTGCCGGGCGGGTCAAGCTGACCGACTGGCTGGGCCGGGTGGACGCCATCGCCCTGACCAGCGTCAGCGAGGCGCAACCGCTGGTGATTCTGGAGGCCGGGGCCTCCGGCGTGCCCAGCGTGGCGACCGACGTCGGATCCTGTTCGGAACTGCTGTTGGGCCGCCCGGACGAGGATCCGCCGCTGGGGGCGGGTGGGGCGATCACGCCGTTGGCCAGCCCGCTCGACACCGCGCGGGAGCTGCGCGCCCTGCTGCTGGATCGGCCCTGGCGGGAGAAGTGCGGCGAGGCCATCGCCAAGCGCGTCGCCCGCTATTACGACAAGGTGGAAATCGACCGGATTTACCGCGCCATCTACGACGAACACATCGCCAAGCCCGACCGGCCAACCCTGTTCGATGCGGGCTTTGCCGGGTTTGCGGCCGGGTTGGGGGAGGGGGCCTGATGGCGGGCATTGGTTTTGCCCTGCGCAAGCTGGCGCGGCGCGACGATCTGCTGGGGGTGTTGCAGGGCTACGCCCATTCGGCCTTCATCACCTCCGGCCCCTGGATGTTCACCATTCTGGCGCTGGCCGGGATCAACCTGCTGGGGCGCGATCTGGTGGCGGTGGAGGAGTTGGCGCTCTTCCGCGTCGTCGTCATCTACAATTTCTGCTTTTCGGTGGTGTTCACCGGGCCGCTGGTGCTGGTCGCCACCCGCTATCTGGCCGACGCCATCTATTCCAAGGAGGTGGACGCCGCCCCCGGCATGCTGCTGGCGACGCTGGGTCTGGGATACGCCATCGCCGCGCTGACCGCCGGTCCCTTTTATGTGTGGTTCAGCGATCTGCCGACGGCGGTGATGGTCGGCGGGTTGGTGAATTTCTTTCTGGTCTGCGGCATCTGGGTGGTGTCGATCTTCCTGTCGGCCTTGAAGGATTATCTGTCCGTCACCGTCGCCTTTGGCGTCGGCATGGTCATCGGCGTGGTGACGACGGCGCTGTTCGGAGCCTGGTTCGGCGGGGCGGGGATGGTCTGGGGCTTTTCCCTGGGGCTGGCCAGCATCCAATTCGGCCTGATCGCGCGGGTCTTCGCCGAATACCCTTACAAGGTGGCGCGGCTGTTCGCCTTTCTGGCTTATTTCCGCCGTTACTGGGATTTGGCGCTGATCGGGCTGGTCGCCAATCTGGCGGTGTGGTCCGACAAATGGGTGATGTGGTTCGTGCCGGAGCGGGAAATCGTGTCCGGCGCGATGGTCATTTACACCGATTACGACAGCGCCATGTTCGTGGCCTATCTGACCATCCTGCCCGCGCTGACCCTGTTCACCGTGAACATCGAAACCCGGTTTTTCGAGCATTACCAGGGCTTTTACCGCGACATCCAGCAGCACGCGACCTACGACCAGATCGCGCGCAACCACCGCTCCATCATCGGCGCGCTGCTGGACAGCTGCCGCAATCTGGTGATCCTGCAAGGGGCGATGTGCGCCGTGACCATCTTCTCCGCCCCGGCCATCGTCGGCGCGCTGGGGCTGCATTACCAGCAGATCGGCATGTTCCGCTTCGGCGTGCTGGGCGCGTTTTTCCAGGCGATGTTCCTGTTCTGCACGGTGATCCTGGCCTATTTCGATCTTCGGCGGCGGAATCTGGCGGTGCAGACGCTCTATCTGCTGGGCAACGGCGGCTTCACCCTGCTGTTCAGCGACATGGGCTTTGCCTGGTACGGCTACGGCTATTTCCTCAGCTCGCTGGTGGCCTTCGTCGTCGCCTATCTGATGGTGGCCGACGCGGTGCGCCGTTTGCCCTATTTCGCCTTCGTCGCCAACAACCCTTCAGTGCGCTGAGTGGCGTGCGTTGAAGCCGATGCGTTGCGTATGACGATCTGGTAATGTGTGATGGCCGTCACAGTTTTGTGCTCTGTGACGATCATCATGCGGGGTTTGGACCATGGGGCGGGCGTTGGTTGGGTCGGTGGTGGGGCTGCTGGCGCTGGGGATTCCCCTGGCCGGGGCGCTGGCCGATGACATTCCCAAGACCGATTGGCCGCCCACCAACCGCCACATGCTCTACCGCTCCCTGCCGCCGCGCACGCTGTCGCCGCGCATCCAATACGCCCCGGCGCGCGCGGTCTATAAGCTGCCCAAGGGCCTGGACGGGCTGGCGACCTACGACAAGGCGCTGACGCAGGCCTGCATGGCGGGCACCTTTCGGCAGATCAGCGACGGCTATTATTGGGCGGTCACGCCCGACCGGCGCTTTGGTGTGGCCTTTTCCGGTGGGGCCAATCTGGACGATCCGCAGAAAAAACGGGAACCGGGCAAGGTCTATTTCTTCCTGAACCAAGACGCCCGTTGCATGGTCTATGTCGGCGATCAGGCCAAGCTGATGCCGAACTACATCCCGCCGGTGTGACCGCGCCCCGGCGCTTTCGCTGACGTTCCGGTCATGAAAAACCGGGTGGACCGATGGCCCACCCGGCGCTCATTGTTGATGGGATTGTATGTTTGGGGGGAATCAGTTCAAGTTGCGGACCTTGGACAGGCGGTCCATTTCTTCTTTGACGTGCAACTTCTCAAGCTTAAGGCGCTTCACCTGGGTCTCGTCCGGCCTGGAGCGCTTTTCTTCGTCAAGGATCGCGCGATCAAGGCGCATGTGTTTTTCTTGCAGGGACGTAAGACGAGCATCGGTGTGCATGGAATTGCTCTCCCTCTGGTCCAGTCGGCGCGTGCCGGAATGTGGCAGGCCGATGACACCAGTGTTCACTCATCGCGGACGGCAAACAACCCCAATCTTTCGTATGCCCCCCTCAAACCATGCGAAAAACGTCCTCAATGGCGCGAGCGTGCGATGCTGCGTCGCACAAGGGCGAGGCCGCGATCTCGTCGCGCAGGCTCATGCGAATGCTCGACAAGGTCTTATGATCTTCCGCCAAAGACTTCGCCACTTCGACATAGTCGTCTTCGCTGTGCGCCACCCATTCGGGCCGCCCCAGGCTGTGCAGCAGCGAAGCGGTCATCCGCCCGATGAAGCGTTCCCCGGCCAGCGTCACCACCGGAACCCCCATGCTCAGGGCGTCGTAGCTGGTCAGACAGCCGCCATAGGGGAAGGGATCCAGCGCGATGTCCACCCCTTCATGCTGGCGCAAATGCTCCTCGTGGCTGACGGCGGGGGCGAGCAGGATCAACCGGTCGAGCGTGATCCCATGCGCGGCGAACGCCTCGGCGATGCGCGACCGTCCCAGATGATCGGCCAGACCGCTGCCACGCGATTTCAGCATCAGGCGGGAGTCGGGAACCGCGTGCAGCACGCGCGACCACAGGGCGATGACCCGGCTGTTGATCTTGGCGTCGAGGTTGAAGGAGCCGAAGGTCACAACCCCGTTCCAGCCGCGCGGCGGCGGCATCAGCGGAAATTTGCGGCCCGGCGGGCGGAACAGGAAGAAATGGGGCAGGCGGACCAGCTTTTCCCGAAACCGCTCGGTGGTGTCGTCCGGGTGCAGCACCGGATCGGTCAACCACGCATCCATGGCGTCCACCCCGGTGGCGGTCATGCCGTGGAAACTGACCTGGAGCGGGGCGGGGCGGCGGGCAAACAGCCCCATGCGCTGGCCGCTGGTGTGGCCGATCAGACAGACCAGCACGTCGATGCCATCGGCCCGGATTTGCTCGGCCAACGCGTCATCGTCCATCCCGCGCGTGTCGCGCCAGCCGTCGGCCATGCTGCGCATGTCGGCCAGGGCGGGGGAATCGAACGGAACATCGCCGTAAATCACCGGGACCACGGCGTCACGGTCGTGGGCGTGCAGCAGGGGGGCGACCTGATCGAGCAGCCGGTTGCCCGGATGCAGATAGTTGGAGACATAGCCGACCAGCAGCGGGCGGCCATGAACGGCCGGGCGGGGCAGGGACGGCGGTGCATCCGTTGGCGCGCGGCCGAACCGCTCACGCCAGGAATCGACCTCCTGGTCCAACAGGGCGTTGGTCAGGTCGGGCAGCAGCAGCGACGTCACCAGCCGCGCGCTGTGAATCCATGGTGCGTCGCTGATCCGGCTGGCGATGCGCATGCCCGCCATCGCCTCGGCGATCTGCCCCAAATTCTTGGCGGCCAAGGCGGCGTTGTAATGACCGCCCAGCGCGATCGGGTCGAGCATCACCACACAGCGGTAGACCGCGCGCGCCTCGGCGAAACGCCCGGCTTCGAACAGGGCCAAAGCCAGCGTGTCCTGCGTGTCGACATCCAGCGGGGCGAGCGCCGCCGCGCGGGTCAACGCCTCGACCGCGTCGGCCAGACGCTTTTCGGCGCGGTGGGCCAGCCCCAGATCCAGCCACGCGGCGGCCTGGTTGCGCCGGGAGTCGGTCGGGTCGGTCATCACGCCCGCCGCCCAGCCGAAACGCCGGATCGCCACCTCGAACGCCCCGGCCTCGCGGGCGAGAACCCCCAGATTGTGCAGCGCGTCGGCGTGGTCGGGGCGCAGGGCCACGGCCCAGCGGTACCAGTGCGCCGCCCCGGCGTTGTCGTTCAGACGGTGCAGCAGCGACGCCAGCCGCGCCGCCGCCATGCCCGAGGTCGGATCGCGCCTTGCGGCTTCGCGCAGCGGCGGCACCGCGCGTTCCGCCTGCCCGTCGCAATCCAGCGCCACGCCCCAATGGTAATAGACCGTCGGGTTGCCGCCGCTGTGGGCCGCGCGCGCGTAGCCCGCCGCCGCCTGCGCGTGGTCGCCCTGTTCGCGCTGGGCATGGCCAACGCCCTCCAGCGCCTCGACCAGGGCCGGGGCCAGCGCGATGGCGCGGTGAAAGCGGTTCACCGCCTCGACCGGACGCCCCAAGGCCCGCAGCACCTTGCCATGGTTGACGAAGGGGTCGGCCGACAGCGGTTCGGCGGCGATGGCGCGGCGCAACAGCCCGTCCGCCTCCTCCAACCGGCCAAGCTGGGCCACGAGAAGGCCGAACAGATGCAGGGCTTGCGGGTTGTCCGTGTCGGCGTCGAGGATGCGGCGGTACAGCTCCTCCGCTTCGGCAAAGCGCCCGGTCTGGTGCAAATCAAGGGCGATGGACAGGGCCTCGGCAACCGTTGCCATCAAACCGCCCCCTGCGGTGCGCTCAACGTGGCGAGCCGACGCACGGCGGCGGCGGCGACATCGGCCATCACCTCGCCAGTCCCGCCCGGGCACAACCGCATGGAGGGGAACCAGGGGCGCACCGCCGATCCCAGCCACGTCCAATCCCGGTTGCCCAGCCGCCACACCGGAACGCCCAACGCCCCCGCCAGTTCCCCCACGGCCATCGCCGGGGACAGCACCACATCCAAATTCCGCATCAGGGCCGCCACACCGTCAAAATCGTCCTTCAGGTTCAGATCCGCCCATTGATGCAACCGATGCCCGTCGCGTTCAAGCGCCGCCACCTCGTCGGTGCAATCGCCATACTGAAGATTGACCACCTGAACCCCCGGCAGATCGAACAGGGGTGCCCAATCCGACAGGCGGGTGTAGGCCCCCTGGCGCTGGGCGGTCAAAACTTGGCTGCGCCACCCCAACCCGACCTTCAAACCATCGCCCAGAGCGGCCAGCCGGACGCGCCACTGTTCGACGCGCGCCGGATCGGCGACCAGACAGGGCGCGGCACCAGCAAAATCCGACAGGCGGCGGCGAAACAGGAACGGCAGGTCGCCCGCCGGGATGTGCAGGTCGCAATCGGGCGGATCGATGGTTTCGCGCCCCGCCGCATCGACGCTTTCCGCCCGAACGGTCGCCCACGGAAAGGAGCGGGCGAACAGATCGACTAGACGCCGGTCGCATTCGACGATCACCGGCCCATCCAGCCCCTTCAACCCATCAAAGCCGGTGGAAAACAGAATCTCGTCCCCCACCCCCTGCTCGCTCCACACCAGCAGGCGACGACCGGCCAGCGGCTCCCCGTTCCAGTGCGGGCGCGCGATGCGTCGGGCGCGCTGCAACTGCCGGGCGGAAAAGCGCCGCCGGTAGCCGTCCCACCCGGTGGCCAGATCGCCCTCGGCCAGGGCGAGCAGCCCGCGATTCCACGACGCCAGCGCAAACGCGGGATCCAGACGCAGGGCGCGGTCCAGGAAGGGGCCGGTCCGCTCCGGCGCGCCGGCCAACATCGCCATGGTGGCCAGGTTGTTGTGGGCGTCCGGGCGGTCGGGACGCAGGGCGGCGGCGCATCGGTAATGGGTGTTCGCGTCGGCAAACAGCCCCTGCACTTCGCACAGATGGCCGATGTTGGTGTGGGCGGCGTGGTTGTCCGGCAACAGGCGGATGGAGCGGGTGTGCAGGCGCTGCGCCTCGGCAAAGCGCTGGGCGTTCTGTCGGGTCAGCCCCAGATGCGTCAGCGCTTCGGGAAAACCGGGATTCAACGCCAACGCGGTCTGAAACGCCCGCGCGGCGGCGGTCCCATCCGGCTCCGCCCCCTCCAGCACCAGACCCAAATGGTTCCAGGCCGCCGGAAAATCCGCGCTGACCCGCAGCGCCGCCGCGATCAGGCGGCGGGCCTGCACCGGCGCGTCGCCCTCCTGATGCGCGCTCAACCCCAGCAGATGCAGCGCGTCGGCGTGGGCCGGATCGAGCGCCAGCACGGCGCAATAGGCGGCGCGGGCCGCCCCGACATGGCCGTGCCGATGCCGCGCGATGGCGGTGTTCAACAGGGTTTCGGCGCTGGGCGGCGGCGGGGTGTCGGTCATCACCGTCATGCGGCGCAGGGCGTTGGCCATCTTCGCCAGCGACGACTCATGGGTTTCCGCCGGATCGGGCTGAAACAGGGTCATGGAGGGGAACCACGGACGGACGGCGGTACCCAACTGGGTCCAGTCCCGCCCGCCAAAGCGCCACACCGGGACCCCCAGCGCCCCCGCCAACTCACCCGCCGACATGGCCGGGGAGATCACCAAATCCAAATTCGCGGTCAGCGCCGCAGCCGCTTCGAAATCATTCCTCAGGTCAAGATCGTCCCAGCGGTGGATCCGCACACCGAACCGCCGTTCGGCGTCGCGAATTTCCTCGTCGCACTCGTCGTATTGCAGATTGACGAAGACCAGACCGGGCACGGCGAACAGCGCCCCCCACTGGTCCAACCGGGTGTAGGCGCTGCGGCGCTCCTCCGTCATCAATTGGCTGCGCCAACCGATGCCGACCTTCAACCCCGGACCCAACGCATCCAGTCGACGGTTCCACAGGGCCACAAGGCTGGGGTCGGGCGTCAACCAGGGCCGTTGAAGATCGAAGGACGCCGCGTCGGCGCGCAGCAGGACCGGCAGATTCCCGGCGGGGCATTGCAGGTCGCAATCCAGCGGCACGATGGTTTCGCCGCCGTCCGGGGCGCAGCTTTCCGGCCGCACCGTCGCTTGGCGAAAGCTGCGCTGGAACAACGACACCAGCCGGGGATCGCACTCGATCGTGACCTTGCCACCGCTCCAGGCCAGCACATCGGGGTAGCAGGAGGCGAACAGGATTTCGTCACCGATGCCCTGCTCCCGCCACACCAGCAACCGCCGCCCGCGCAGCCCTTCGCCGCCCCACAGGGGCGCGGCGATCTTGCGGTTCGGGCGGACCTCCCCGGCGGCGAACCGACGCCCATACCCGGCCCACCCACGCGACAGGTCGCCGTGCAGCAGCGCCAGAAGCGACAGGTTGTAAGCCGCCGTGGCCAGATCGGGTTCCTGGGCCAGCGCCTCTTCAAAACAGACTTCGGCCTCCTTGAAACGCCCCAGCGCCTGCAAGGCGTTGCCGAGGTTGTAACGCGCCTCGACGAAGTCCGGGTGCAGGTCCAGCGCCTGCCGGTGGCAGATCTCGGCCTGATCGGGGCGTCCCAGCCGCCGCATCACCGTGCCCAGATTGTTCAGGGTCGCGGCGTGGCGTGGTTGCCGTTTCAGCGCCTCCCGATACGCAATTTCCGCCCCTTCGTTGGCCCCCATCTGTTGCAGCACGGCCCCGAGGTTGTAATGGGCCGTCGCGTCGTTCGGGCGTTGGGCCACGACGATCCGATGCTGCTGGACCGCCTCACGCAGGCGTCCGGCCAGAGCCAGCGCATCCCCAAGATTGTTGTGCGCCTCGACCATGCCGGGAACCAGATGGACGGCGTGGGACAGGGCGGCGATGGACGCGTCGAGTCGCCCCTGCGCGCGTTCGGTGTTGCCCAGATTGTACCAGGCCTTGGCGTAATCGGGCCGCAGGGCGAGCGCCGTGGAAAAGGACCGGTGGGCCAGATCATGCCGCCCCAGGGCCGCCACGGCGTTGCCCAGATTGTGCCGGTATTGCGGCCCCATCGGGTTCAGCAGCACGGCGTTGTGATGGGCGCGTGCGGCGTCGGCCGGGCGCTTCATCATCGCCAGGGCGGTGCCGTAATTGTCCCAATAATCGGCGACGTCGCGGCTTTCCGTGA
The DNA here is from genome assembly GCA_027486405.1 of Azospirillum sp. Lineage (GTDB taxonomy): Bacteria > Pseudomonadota > Alphaproteobacteria > Azospirillales > Azospirillaceae > Azospirillum. The sequence goes on from JAIXPD010000038.1 coordinate 40,741, forward strand.
TGGCGCGTTCGATCAGATCGACCGCCTGTTCCGTCCGCCCGGTTTGCAGGCACAGCACGCCCAGGAGATGCAGCGCGTCCGGCTGTTTCGGGTCGGTGGTCAACACCCGGCGATAGCCGTCTTCGGCTTCGCTGAAACGACCGGCCTGGTGGTTGGCCAGGGCCTGTGTCAGAAAATTGGTGTCCATCACCCACTCTTCCCGTTGCGGCCCCATGACGCCAAAGGGAGTGCCATCATCGGGCGTTCACGGTAAATATGCCATTGAATTTGTTTTGCCGTTTGCAGGAGACGCTCCATGGCCGCATCCCGTCTGGCCCTGCGCGGGAAGGCCGCCGTTCCTGCGGCCGTCCGCCTGTGCCGTCAGGCCGACGCCCTGGCCGCCGCCGGTCGCGCGGAGGAAGCGGACGCGGCCTATCGCCACGCCCTGGCCACCGATCCGGCGCTGGCGGGTGCGCACAACAACCATGGGAATGTTCTGCGCGCGTTGGGACGGATTGAGGCCGCCGCCGCCGCCTATCGGGCGGCGTTGCGCTGCGGGCTGGATGTCGGGCTGGTGCGCTACAACCTCGCCGCCGTGCTGCGGCAGGCCGGACGGTTGGAGGAGGCCGCGAGCGCCTACCGCCACGCCCTGTGCCTGGATCCCGATTACGCGGAGGCGTGGAACAACCAGGCCAACCTGTTGCGGGACCGCGAGCGGCTGACGGAGGCGGCCATCGGCTACCGCCGGGCGGTGGCGATCCGTCCCGATTGGACCGACGGCCACGACAACCTCGCCAGCGCCCTGTATCTGCTGCACGACCGGGGAGAACACGACACAGCGGCGCGGCTGGCGCGGGATTGGCGGCGCGATCACCCCGACAACCCGGTTGCCCGTCACATCGGGTCCGCCATCGCGGGCGATTCAACCGAGGTCCGCGCGCCCGACGCCTATGTCCGCCAGACCTTCGACCTGTTCGCGGCGGAGTTTGACGACCGGCTGGCCGCGTTGGGCTATCAAGCCCCCGCGCTGCTGATCGAGGCGGTCGCCGCCAGCGGCCCGGCCCCGTCCGGGCAGTTCCAGGTGTTGGACGCCGGTTGCGGCACCGGCCTGTGCGCGGCAGGGCTGCGTCCCTACGCCCGCCATCTCAGCGGCGTCGATCTGTCGGGCGGGATGCTGGCCCGCGCCCAGGCGCGCGGCCACTACGACGCGCTGCACGAAGCCGAACTGGTCGCCCATCTGCGCGCCCACCAGGACCGCTTCGATCTGATCGTGGCGGCGGACGTGCTGTGTTACTTTGGCGATCTATTCGACGCGTTCGCGGCGGTGGCGGGTGCGCTGCGGGCGGGCGGGCGATTGGCCTTTTCGGTGGAGCGGCTGACCGACACCGACGATGGCAACACCGACAATGGCAACACCGACGGTGTCGCGTTCCGGGTCGGCACCCATGGCCGCTACGCCCACCAGCCCGCCTACGTCCTCAACGCGTTGGCCGCCAGCGGGTTGCGCGTGGTTCACACGACCGAACACACCCTGCGCCACGAAAGCGGCGAACCGGTGGTTGGATTGGTGATCGTCGCCGTCACGCCCGGATGAGCGAGCCGTCGGCTTCGAACCGCTGGCCGATCCGGTGGAGCGGCGCGCCATCAGGACCATCGGGAAGGGGCAATCCGTGACGCCGGTGCGTGCGGTCGTGGATCAAGACCTGCTTGCGGATCAACGGCCAGACCCACCGGCGCAGAAAACGTTGGTCGGGGTTGCGCTCCGCACCGCTGCGGGTGAAGCGTTCCGCCGCCGCCGCCAGATCGGGCAGCAGCCCCGCCATCCCCCCCCATTGCCCCGCCGGGACCAAATCCGTCTGCAACACGCCGTCGCGCAGGATGTGGAAGGGCCGCCCCGAACGCACCCACTCCTGCACCGCGCGGGCGTCCGTCTCGTTCAGGCGGGCATCGCTGGCGCGGCAGAGGAAGCGGGCCACCGTGGGGTCATCGGACACGAAGAAACGCCAGAGCGATCCCGTCACCGGGCCGCTGCCCGATGGCATGGAAACCAGTTCCGCCCCGGCGGCGGCCAGCGCCGCCAACGCGTCGGCCGAGACCGAGTCGTCGTGGTACACACGGCATTGCCACCCCGCGAACAGCGCCGTCGTCAACCGCGCGTTGGCAAGGGCGCCCATGATGTGCTGCGGCTGCTGGCCCCACAGGCTGAAGGCGATGACGTTGCGGGTTCGTCGCTCCCGACCGCGCGGCACGGCGGGAAGGGGCGGTTGACGGGGCGTGTCGGCGAGCGCCAGGCGATCCTTCTGATCCAGGATCAGCCCGGCCCAGTCGTTCGCCTCGTCGTCATGCCCCAGCGCGCACAGGGTCACGGCCAGATTTTCCAGAGCGTCCAAATGGGTGGGGTCGATGAGGGCGGCGTGGCGCAGGACGGCGACGGCGTTGCCGACGCGGTCCACGCGGGCGAGCGCGATGCCCAGATTGAACACCGCCGATTCGAAATCGGGCGACAACGCCACCGCCCGCCGATAGGCGGCGAGCGAATCCTGCCGCAGCCCCGCCGCGAACAGCGCATTGCCCAGGATGAACGCGCTGTCTGCGTCCAGGGGGGACAGGTCAACGGCGCGGAACAGGCTCGGCAAGGCGGCCAGAGCACGGCCGGATTCCAGCATCAGACGGGCGCGCTCGTGCAGCATCGAGACCAGCCGGTCGCGCGCCACCACCAACCCCGGAGCGGCCCGAGTCGCCCGCTCCAACGCGGCGATCGCGCCATCCCCATCCCCAACCTCGCGGCACAGGGACGCGCTGTCGACCCAGGCTTCGGCAAAATCGGGTTGCAGCGCGATGGCCTGCCGGTACGCCGACCGGGCGGCGTGCGGGCGGCGCAAGCCCTTGAGAAGATTGGCACCGTTTGCGCGGATGTCCGCCGCCTCCGGGCGCAGGGCCATCGCCCGCGCGATCAGTGTCAGCCCAAATTCCCCCTGGCCGATCTGCCCGGCGAGAACCCCCAGATAATGCAGGGCGTCGGGTTGATCCGGGTCCACGTCCAGGATTCGGCCGTAGAGGTCCTGCGCGTCCCCCAGCCGCCCGGAAAGATGCAGGTCAAGCGCGATGGTCAGGGCTTCGGTGATGCTGGTCATACGGATAAGGCTTAAGCAGGCCATGAAAACCACGCAAGCCCTTCTGGAAAATTTTATGTGTTTTCAATACGAAGGCAAACCAACTTCCGCATTGCGAGAGGTTCGGAACAATGCGCAATCCTGAATAAGTGTGAACAAAGCCTTTACTTTGCATAGCATTCTATGTATCTTTCTACCCAGGTTTTTTCCTGGATTGGATCCACTCGTCATGAACGTGGCAGCGGCCACATCAACGGTTTCTCGACCGTTTTCCTTCATGACGGCCCGCAGCGGCGAGAGCGCTGTGAAGGGGGCCGAGGCCCAGGCTTTGCCTCAGCCGGACCAGACCGATCCCCTGGTGAATCGTTTCCCGACCGTTGCCTTTGCTTATGACCCGGGCGCGTCGCGCTTGGTGATGCAGTACCGTGACCCGGCAAACGGCAAGACCGTGTCGCAAATCCCGACCGAAGCCGCCTTGAAGCAATACAAGGAGACACGGTTGCTGGAGAAGGACGCGGAACGTGCGGCGGCTCTCGACGTCAGCGTCGGATCGTCGGACCAGGGCGTGCAGAACAGTGGGGCCGGGCGCACGGGCGGGCGGCCCCCCCCGTCATCGATCAGCACCAGCGGCAGCGGCGCGTCGCCCTCTTCCACCGGAAGCGCCCATGTGGCACACTTTACCTCTGTGTCCACGCATCCCGCCTCCGCCGGGACGAGCGTGGCGCGGGTCAATGTGGTGATTTGATCGCGGATCACCCCAATGGGGCAAGGTGGTCATCATGGCTTTCGATGTGACATCCTCCACCGCTGGTGCGGTGGTCAGCCTTCGTCAGGCGCAGAATCAGTTTGATTTCGGCATCAAAACCTTGAGCCAGGACAACCAGCAGCAGGCGGCGACCGTATCGACCCTGTTGCAGGGCGCGTCATCCGGTGGTGGCTCGGTGACTCCGACACGCGGACAAAATCTCAACATCAGCGTGTGACGATTCGAAAAAGCACCCTGTATCTTTTCCAATCCTTGCGCCATGATCGGCAACGCGGCCACATCCTGTCCGAAAAGACGTGTGTGCGGTCTGTGACTCCCTTTGCGTGATACCGGAGCCTTTTGTTGCCGATGCCCAGCGACGCCTATTCCTTGATCGCCGCCGGAAAAACCGATGTCGGGCGTGCCCGTGCCCGCAACGAGGACAGCTTTTGCATCGGGGCCTCCGGTGAGTTTGCGGTGGTGTGCGATGGAATGGGCGGGCACGCGGGCGGTGACATCGCCAGCCGCACCGCCGTTGAGGTGATCGGTCGTTTTCTGGAGGATTTCACCCCACCTCCGGCTCCCCCGTTCGTGCCGCCACCCGACACCGACCGGACGCTGCCCAACCCGACCGACCACAACCCCGCTTTGCGCGGCGCGGTCACGGTGGCGCGCTCGGCCGTGCAGTTGGCCAATCAGCGGATCCATGGGCTGAACCGGCAACGCGGCTTTGCCGATGGGCGCGGCATGGGAACCACCGCCGTCGGCCTGTGGCGGGTTCCCGGTTTGCCGCACATGGTCGTGTTTCACGCGGGCGACAGCCGCCTCTACCGTCTGCGCGACGGGGAATTGCGGGCGCTGACCCGCGATCACAGCCTGTATCAGGCCTGGCTGGACAATGGCAGCCGGGGGGTGGCACCGCAACGCAACATCATCCTGCGCGCCTTGGGCACCGGTGAGGATTTGGAACCCGAACTGGCGGTGCAAACGCTGCTGCCGGACGATGTGCTGCTGCTGTGCACCGACGGGCTGAACGGCATGCTGCCCGATGGGATGATCGCCCGCATTCTGCAACAGCCGACCGACCCGGCGGAGACCTGCGCCGCCCTGGTCGATGCGGCCAACGCGGCGGGTGGACAGGACAACATCACCGTCGTCGTCGCCCGCTTCACGCAAAACCCGTAACCAGACCGCCGCTCCCCACCGAAGGGCAGACATGCGGAAATGGTCGATGCGCGCCGCCGTCGCGGCTGCTTTGTTGCGCGTGACAACGCGGAGCTGAAATCCTCGATCTTTTTCAAATGGGTAGGGCCGATGATCCGCGCATCGGACCCAGCGGGAGACCAACAGTGAAGAGACGCGCGTTTCTGGCCTCGGCCGGTGTCGGTCTGGCGGCCAGCGGGGTTGCCGCCCCGGCCATTGCCCAATCGCAACCGGACATCCAATGGCGGTTGGCGTCGAGCTTTCCCAAAAGCACCGACATCCTGATCGGCACGTCGGAGATGATCGCCAAGCGCGTGGCCGAGGCCACCGACGGCAAATTCCAGATCCGGATTCACGCGGCCGGTGAGATCGTGCCCGGCCTTCAGGTGCTCGACGCCGTGCAGAAGGGGACGGTCCAATGCGGCCACACCTGCGGCTATTATTACGTCGGCAAGGATCCGACCTTCGCCTTTGACACGGCGATTCCCTTCGGCCCGAACGCCCGCCAGCAAAACGCCTGGTACCAGTATGGCGGCGGCCATGAGCTGATGCGCGCCTTCTTCAAGGAACACAACGTCGTCGCCTTTCCGGCGGGCAACACCGGCGCGCAGATGGGGGGCTGGTACCGCAAGGAGATCAAGTCGCTCGCCGATTTCGCCGGTCTCAAGATCCGCATCGCCGGGATCGCCGGGCAAATCATGGCCAAGCTGGGGGCCACGCCGACCCAGATCGCGGGCAGCGACGTCTATCCGGCGCTGGAAAAGGGAACCATCGACGCGGTGGAGTTCGTCGGCCCCTACGACGACGAGAAGCTGGGCTTCTATCAGGTTGCCAAGAACTACTACTACCCCGGTTGGTGGGAAGGCGGGCCGCAGGTGTCGCTCTACATCAACCTGAAGGAGTGGGAGGCGCTGCCGAAGGCCTATCAGGCCATCCTGACCGCCGCCTGCGCCGAGGCCAACAGCGCGATGACCGCCCGCTACGACGCCGAAAACGCCAAGGCGCTCAAGCGTCTGGTCGCCAAGGGCACAATTCTGCGCCCGTACCCGCGCGACCTGATGGAGGCGGCCCACAAGATCGCGTTCGAGCTGTACGACGAGATGGCCAAGACCAACCCGGCCTTCAAGACGGTCTACGACAGTTGGAAACCCTTCCTGGAGGAAGCCCAATTGTGGTTCCGCGTGGCGGAATTGCCCTATGACAATTTCGTCCAGACCGTTGGCCGGATGAAGTAACGCCCCCGGATTTGCCGAACGGGTGGGGCGGTCGCCGCCCCATCCGTTCAGGACACTTCAGGACAGATAATTCAACAGGGACAGACGCTTGGTCTGACCGGCAACGGTGTAGGCCGCTTGCAGCGTGTTCATCGAGGTGCTGAGGCGGGCCGCGACCTCGGTCTGATCGATTCCCTCGATCTGGGCGATGCGTTCGGTCAGCGTGGCGTTGGCGTCGGTGTGGTTGGTCTTGGTGTTTTCCAAGGTGGCCGAGTCCGACGCCACCTTGGCGTGGATCGACCGCAGTTGCTCGTTCGCCTGCGACATCAGTTCGCGCGACTTGCCGATGTACTCCTCGTACTGGCCGGGGTGGGTGGCCGCCACCCGCGCCATGCGGAACGCCTGGACCAGCGTTTGAAAGCCCTTTTCGTCGGCGCTGACGCCGTAGGTGATGTTCAGCCCGTCGTCGATGCTGACCTGCGATTTGCGGTAGGCGTCAGGATTCTTGCCTTTGGTCCGAAATTCGGAGTCGTAGAACGGCAAATCCGGTGGATCGACGTATGGCACGTCGGAGATCGGATCGGCTTCCGGCGGCAAGGTGGCGACGCTGACTGTGTTTTCCAGCGACCCGTTCGTCACCGTGGCCGTGGTCGAAAACAGTTGGGTGCGATTCGGGTGGTTCGGGTCCAGCGTGTTGGTGCTGGTCAGGGAAATTCCCGCCCCGCTGCCCAGCGCGTCGATGGTCACGGGCGGTTGCGGGTTGGTGGCGGCAAACTGCTGCCGCAGCTTATCGGCCACGGCGCTGACCGTGGTTGTCCCCGCCGCGTAATCGGCGTCCGTCACCGTGTAGCGGATCTTGTAGCTTTGGTAAGCGGGCAGATCCTTCGGCTCGTCCGGATACTGGTTGTAGTATTTCTGATTGTAGGGGTCATCGGGATCGCCGACCGCGACCTCGAACTCAAAGGTGTCGCCGATGTCCACATTCACGCCGTTCAGGCTGAAGCGCTGAACCTGCGGCACCGTGGTCGATGCGGCCTGGGTGGTCGTCGGCAGATCGGCGGTGTTCTGGACCTGCGCCGCGTTCTGGACGCGGGTCGACACGGTGAAGGACTGTCCGGGATCGTTGCCGACCAGCGTGATGATGCCGTTGTTGGTGGACACCGTCATCGGCAAGGCCGGGCTGGCGGCGTTGATCTGGGTGTTCAACGTCTGGGCGATGAAGGTCAGGGTCTTCGGATCGCTGGCCTGGATTTGATAGCCGAAGCTCTTCCCGTTGACCGTCACCTCGTAATAGTCATCCGTGTTGGTCAAAGCGCCGTTGAACGTCACCTTGCTGGTCTGCTTGGTGGCCATCAGATCGGTGACGGGTTCCTGGGAGTAGCGCGACCCGGAAAACAGATACCGATCGCCAAAGCGCTGGTTCATGTATTCCTGGATGTCGCGCAGCGCGCCTTCGGCCCGGTCCTTCATCTGGTCGGCCTGCGGGAACGACACGCTGAAGCTGCTGTTCGACGACGCGGCCAGCGTTTCGAAATTCAGGTTCAGCACCGTGCCATCGCCAGGGCCGCCGGACATGGTGAAGTTATACCCCTTGCCGTCGCTGGGCGGGGTGGTCTTCAGATTGAGCGTGCGGGTGGTCTTGCCGCCCAGACCGTCGGTGACGGTCACGTCGAAGCTGCCGTTGCTGCCGGTGTCCGACGGCACGGCGGTCACGGTGTAACGCGCGCCGACGGTCAGCTTCGAATTGGCGGTGTCGACGCTGACCTTCATCGCATCGGGGTTGGCGTTGTAGGGCGACGTGATGCTGGCCGGTCCGGGCTGGAAGGGCATCAGATTGCTGGATTGCCAATCCGACGCCAGCTTTTCCAGGGAGGTCAGCACCTTGTCGGCGGCCTGCACACGCGGGGCGGCCGTGCTGATGTTCTGGATGTAATTGTCCCGCCGCGCCATTTCGGAGCGCAGGTCCAGAAGCTTCTGCGTGTCGGTCCCATAGGCGTTGAGGTCGGTTGACTTCTTGCCCGTGGTGAGTTGTTGCGACAGCGTATCCACGTTGTTCTGGCCGTTGGACAGATTCCGGACCAGACTCAGATACTGCGAGTAGCTGCTTACTTGCGTTATCGAGCTCATCTGACCACAGCCTCCAGCGCATCAAACATTGCATTGGCCACTTGCATGACTCGTGCCGAAGCCTGATACGATGTTTGAAGCTGCTGGAGATTGGCGATTTCCTCGTCGATGTTCACGCCGGTGTTGGAGTGGTAACGCTCCGTCAGAAGCTGGAGGGACGATTTGTCGCCCGCCTGCTTGTCGTTGACCGACTTGGCCGCCCCCATCCAATTGCCGGTGATGGCGCTGGCCATCCCGGCATAGCTGGTGTCGGTCAGGGCCAGCCCGTCGGCGGTCAGGTTGCGGCCCGTCGCCTTCATCGCGTCGTTGACGTCGTTGACCGCCAATTTCTTCACTTTTGCCGTATTGTCCAACAGCTTAGCGTTCACCGAGATGGTGAAGCGGTCGCTGCCGGTGAAGAACTGGTCGGCCTGTTCGCCGTCGCCAGCGGTGGCGTTGTCATAGGCGTCGCGGAAGCTGGTGGGTTCACCCTCCTTGGTGGCGCTGGTGAAGGCCGACGCGAACTGATCCAACTGGGACCGCAGCTTGCGGATCACCTCCGCCGTCGGGTCGCCGCTGGCCGGCTTGGGCGGATCGGATTGCGAACCGTCCTGCCGCATCTTCAGCAGGGCACCCAGCTTGCCGTCGGTCAGGTGGCCGTTGATCGAGGTGACATTGTTGCCGACCTGTAGGTTGATATTGCCGCCATCGAAGGAAAGACTTGCCGGTTCGGCATCGACCAGCGCCAGGCCGCTCGGCGAGAACAGGGCGACGCGGCCGTCCGGGCGGTCCACCGTGCGGATGCTCATGTAGCCGCTCAGCTCGCGGATCAGGCCGTCGCGCTTGTCGGCAACCTCGTTCCCGGCCGACCCCTGGCTTTTCAGCGACACGATGTCGTTGTTGATCTGGTTGATCTGCTTCATCAGGCCGTTGACCGTGGACAGGGAATTGTCCATGTCCTGCTGCATGTCGCGATCCATCTTCTCCACGCCTTCCGACACGCGGCGGATTTCCCGCGCGAAATTGTCGGCCGACTGGACGAGCTGGTATTGGGCCGTTTCGTTTTCCGGGGATGTGGCCAGCGTGCTCCACGCCGCCTGAAACTTGTCGGCGTAGCTGTTGATCAGCGGGGTGCCGTTGGTGGTGCGCAGCAGGTCGCCCAACTGCTGCATGTAGGTCGATTGGACCTCCGACCCTCCGTTGCGCGACGTCAGATCCTGGACCTGCCCACGCAGAGCCGTGTCAACCTCGCGCCGGTATTGGGTGGTGACGACCTGACCGGAGCCATCCACCATCTGTTGGGCGGTGTGGCGCGTGCGGTTGGGGTCGTCGGCCCGGGCGATGTTGTCCGAAACCAGCTTGACGTTGGTCTGGACGGTGCGCAGGCCGGCGGTTGCGCTGTTGAGGGCTCCGAAGAGAGACATGGCCGTTGACCTTTCGTCAGGCAGGGGGAGGGATTCGGCGGCCCCAGGCCGCCGTTCCCATCAAACGCACTCTTTGAGTTGCACCCCTCAGGCGTTCAAAAAACCGCGATTAGCGCTTCAGGCCGAGGACTTCCTGAAGCATTTCATCCGAAGTCGTCACGATCTTCGTGTTCGCGGAGTAGGAGCGCTGGGTCACGATCAACTTGGTGAATTCATCAGCAATGTCGACGTTCGACCCTTCGGTGCTGTTCGCGATCACCGCACCGGCACCGTTCGTTTCTGGATCGTTGAAGTTCGGCTTGCCCGCGTCTTCGCTTTCCAGGAACACACCACCCGACTCACGCTGCAAGGCGTTCGGGTTGTTGAAGGTGATGATCGGAACCTTGGCGATCACCTTCGACCGGCCATTGTCGTAATTGACCAGCACGTTGCCGTTGTCGCCGAACACCACATCCTTGAACTGTCCGCGCGGCGCGCCGTTCTGCACCAATTGGGTCACGTTCATTTCGGTCCCGGCGTATTGGGTCAGGCCGCCGGGCTTCTGGTACTTACCCATGTTCAGCGTGACCTGCTGCGGACCAAAACCGTAATCCACGGTGAAGGTGACGGTGGCGGCCGAACCGGCCGATTGGGTGGCAGCGCTGACCGCCGTGCCGGTGCCGACCAGGGCCGTGGAGATGTTGGTCAGCGTGCCGACCGTCTCCGGGGTCTTGCCAAAGGTCAGGCCGATGTGGGCCGGGGTCTGCCCGGCCACGCAGGTCTGATCCAGGGTGAACTGATTGGCGGTGGTGTTCGTCACCGTGCCGGTCGCCGTGGCGTCGCTGCTGACGGTCAGGATGTTGCCCGACACCGAGGCCGTGCCGCCCGCCGCGTTGATGCGGGTGGCGAAGTAGTTCATCACCGCGTTCGGCGTGCCATAGGTCCCGTGGTTCCCCGCCGTGATCGCCAGCGAATAGGTGGTCCCGCCCGCCGTCACGGTGTAGGTGTCGCCGATGTCCGTCACCGACGCGCCCCCCATCGTGATGGTCCCGCTGCCGGTCATCGTCTGGGTGAAGGCCGGATCGGTCGCCGTCTTCGCCGTGATGGTGATGACGCCGCCCTGGGCGGACGCCGTGACCGGCAGCGAGGTGTTGGAGTTGATCTTGTTCGCCAGCGCGGCGGTGATGTCCTCCATCGACAGTTCGTCGCCGGTGGTGCTGTAGGTCACGGGCGTGCCGTTGACGCTCAGGGAATAGAGCGTGCCGACGTCGCCCGGCGTGCCGGTCAGCGTCACGGTGCGGCTCTGGCGGACACCGGCCACGTTGGCGGTCGAAAAGACGCCGGTCATCGTGTTGGCGGCGGAGCTGGAGTTGATGACCCCGCTCGACGTCGCCGCGATGGTTCCGGCGGCCGTGCTGTTCTGGATGCTCAGGACGCCGCCGGTGGCCGACGCCGTCACCCCCAGCCCCGCCGCGTTGATGCGGTTGGCCAGTTCCTGCACCACGCCGGTGATGTTGGCGTAGTTGGAATAGGTCTGCGCCGTCACGGTGACGCGCAGGGTCGTGCTGGTGGAGGCCGCACCGGTCTGCACGCGGATCTGATAGACGTCGCCGATGTCGATCTGCGATTGCGGGAAGGAATAACGGTCGATCTGCCCGGCGGTGGAGGTCGCCGCCGTCGTCGTCGGGCCGGTGATGCTGTTGGTGGTGGGCGAGGCGCTGCTGACGCTCTGGCTGATCTTGAACGGCGTGCCGGAGTTGCGGGCGGTGACGTGGATCACGTTGTTCGTGACCGTCGCCAGCACCGGGGCGGCGGGCGAAGCCGAGTTGATCTGGTTGGCCAGCACCCCCGCCAGACCCGAATAGGTGCGGATCGACGAGATGTTGTCCGCCGTGATCTTCAGGCTGTAATTCGTGCCGTCGACCGTCACGGTGTAGGTTTCACCGATGCGCAGATTGTCCTGGCCGTTGGTGTTCTGGCCGGAAATCACCACGGCGTTGACCTGCGAGATCGCGGTCACACCGGCGATGTTCTGGCCAAAGGTCGCCGTCGCCGGATAGCCGGAGAAAGTCCCGTCCACCGGCTTCGCGTTCGAACCGGGGGCCTCGATCACCATCCGCCAGTCGCTGCCCGCCTGTTGGCGCCACTTGAAATTGACGGTGCGCGGGTTGCCCTGCGTGTCGAAGATCTGGATGCTGGAGTCGGGAACCTTCTGACCGGCGGTCGGGGTGGCGGGCAGGTTGGCCGACAGGTCGATCCCCGAGGTGGAGGTCGGCTTGTCGATCAGCGAGCTGACCTGGATGGGGGCGACCTGGTCCTTCTTCAACTGGCCCGTCACCGGATCCGTCACCCAGCCGTTCAGGGCATAGCCCGCGCTGTTGACGAGATAGCGGTTCTTGTCCAGTTCGAAGTCACCCGCGCGGGTGTAGTAGGAGGCCGACGCGCTCACCGTGCCGGTCTGGGTCTGCACCGTGCTGGAGGTGGTCCCCTGCGTGCTCACCTTGGAGACGCTGAAAAAGCCCTGGCCCTGGATGGCGATGTTGGTCGGGCTTTGCACCTGGGTCAGGCTGCCCTGGATGTTGTTCATGAAGACCGGCTGGGCGGTCACGCCGCCCGGCGCATGCAGACGTTGGCTCGATTGCAGGACCATCGTTTCGAACGCCGAGTCCACCCGCTTGTAGCCGATGGTCGAGGAGTTCGCGATGTTGTCCGAGATGTGGCCCAGCGCCTTCGACTGTGCACTCAAGCCGAGGACGGCGGTTGTCATCGAACCGAAGATGCTCATGGCCGGGGGTCTCCAAAAGAAGGCGAACGTCGTTGCCGGTTCTATTGCAAACCCAATGCCAACTCTGAAAGCCGCTTCTAGAGACCTGTTTTTCCGCCTTTTTCGCGCGACTCGGGGGCCAAAGGCACCTTTTTGCCGGGCGGTGGGAAAGTTTCGCCTAGTGGGGCGGAACGGACGGCGGGAAGAAAACGCCGGTCAGCGCGCCGCCCAGCCATCCTTCAGGCTGCGGCCAAAATCCAGGATGCGTTCCACCGCCGCGTGACGGGCGTCGACGGCGGCAAAGCGTTGACGGGCCTCCTCCGCCTCCGCCCGGTGGAACGCCGGATCCTGGCAGAGGCGCTTGGCCCGTTCGACATAGGCGTCCCAGCCGTCCAGCGCGCGGGCGGCCCCGACCACCGCCGCGACATCGCCCTGGTTGAGCGTCACCACCGGCACCCCGTCGGCCAGGGCATAGGCCGCGCTGCCGCCACCGCCCTGGCGCGGCGGGTTGAGGTAGGCGTCGGCCACCCGGTACAGCGCCCGGATTTCGCCGACAAACCCCAAACAGACCAAGCGGTCGGCGTGGCGGGCGCGCGCCAGCCGGGCGGGCAGGGACTGCACCGGCCCGGCAAAGGCGACCACCGCCCCCGGGCAGAGATCCAGCAAACGGTCCAGTTGCCCGACAAAGACCGGCGTCACCTCGTCGTCCAGCCGTCCGCCGACCACCGTGAACAGGAAGGAGCCATCGGTCAGGCCAAAGGCGGCGCGATTGGCCGTCGCCGCCGGGGGTGGGGCGGAATAGCCGAAAACGAAGGGGCGGAGCCGGTCGGCGAACGGGGGGCGATACTCTTCGGGCACGCCGCGCGTCGGATCGCCGCCGTCGAAGCTCAGCAGAATGTCGGCCATCGAACAGGTCAGGCCGCTGGTGGTGGGAATGCACAGGGTCGGGCGTTTTCCGGCGAACAGATCGGCCGCCAACACCGACCCGCCAAAGGACACCACCAGATCGGGATCGAACCCCTCGATGGTGGCGACCAGATCGCGGATCTTCGTTTCGGACAGGCTGGCGTCCATCGACGACCAGCTTGGCACACTCGCCACCCCGTCCGTCACCGGCATCGCCCCGTGCAGGCTGGGCGTCACCACCGCCTGAAAGGCGGGGACAAAGGCCGTGATGATTTGGCTGGGCAGCAGATTGCCGTTCACCAACAGCACCTTGCGGCCAAAATCATCCTGCATCCGCCGCGCGTAATCGAAGGCGTCGCGCGAGGGCTGGTGCATCGGCTGGGTGAATTGGTTGGTGACGATCGCCACCCGCTGCGGGGATCCCGGCGTCACCGCCGGGGCGGCGATGGGAACGGCGTAGCGGCGGCGGAGTTCGCGCAGGATCCAGCGGTAGAAGCGGGGCAAGTCCCCCGCCGTGAAGGCCGACAGGCGGGTCCCGAGCGGGCGGCCCAAAAACACCTGACGGCTGATCGACCAATAGACCGCGTGGGCGACGTCCAGCGGCCAATCGGCCCCGTTGCCGATCACCGTGTGGATCAGGCGTTCGTAATGGTAAAGATCGCCGCTGAGGCGGAATTGCGCCGACGCGTCGAGGATCGGGTCGCCGCAGAGCGGTTCCTCCTCCAACGCCTCCAACACCGCGCGCGGGGCGCTGGTCTGGTCCCCCACCAGGGTGGCGCACAGCCGGTCGATGGCGGCCAGCCGCTCCACCCCGCCGCTGCGGTCGCAGCACAAGGCCCGCAGCTCTTGCAGGGCGACATCGGCCCACGCCTCAACTCCCGACCGGGAGGACGGGGTGTCGGGGCCGGTGGCGGGCAGATGCGGGGCCAGGGCGTCGCGCCGGTGCCGGGCGTCGGCGTGGGCGGGATCATGGGCCAGACATTGATCGAAGGCGTGCGCGGCCTCGACCTTGCGGTTCAGCCCCTCCAGCGCCACGCCCAGCCCGTGCCAGGATTGGGCGGAGGTGGGATCGCGGGCCAGCGCCCGGCGGAAGCTGTCCGCCGCCTCCTGCGCCCGCCCGCGCGCCAGTTCGACCACGCCGAGATTGCGGTGCGCCTCGATGAAACCGGCGTCGCGCTTCAACGCCTCCCGGTGCGCCTCGGCCGCCTGATCGAGCGCACCGGTGGCGCGCAGCGCTTCGCCGAGGTTGCTGTGAAAGGCGGGGTTGCTGTCGTCCAGCGCGATGGCGCGGCGGATGACGTTGATGGCGGTCATCGGATCGCCGGTCTGATAGGCGATGACGCCGATCAGGTGGGTGGCGTCGGGGTTGCTGCGGTCGCTGGCCAACACCTGCCGGTACAGCGCCAACGCCCCCGGCAGATTGCCGGACTGGTGGGCGGCCACCCCTTGGCGGAGCCGTTCGGCGCTGTCGGTCATGCCGGATCCGCCGATTGGGATTGGGGTTGGGACGGTTGCCGCAAAACCGCCCGGCGCGCGTGGCCTCGCAGCGCGACGGCGACGGTTCCCACAACCGTGTCCCAATCACCGGGGTGGGCTTGCCGGAACAGGCGCAGGGACGGATACCAAGGGCTGTCGTCGCGGTCGAGCAGCCACCGCCAATCGGGGGCGTAGGGCAGCAGCAGCCAGGCCGGAACCCCCATCGCCCCCGCCAGATGAACAATGGCGGTGTCCACGCTGATGAGCAGATCAAGGTTGGCGAGGATCGCCGCCGTGTCGGCGAAATCCCGCACCCGGCCCATCGGATCCTCCACCACGCCCGGAGCCAGCGCGTCGAGCGCGCCGCGCCCGTCCCCGGCCTGAAGGCTGATGACGCGCACGCCGGGCACGGCCAGCAGCGGGCGCAGCGCCGCCACCGGCAGGGAGCGGTTGCGGTCGTTGCGGTGGCGCGGGTTGCCCGCCCAGACCAGACCAACCCGCAGCCCCTCCGCCCCCTCGGCCAAGCGGTCGCGCCACAGGTTGCGGTCGCCGCGTTCAGGGGCCAGATAGGGGATCGGGGCGGGGATGCTGGCCAGATCGGTGCCAAAGGCGCGCGGCAGGCTCATCAACGGGCAATGACGATCGTGCGGCGGCGGTTCCGGCCCGCGCACCAGCACCGGGATCGACGGGTCCAGGCTGGCCTGGAAGAGACGAAGAAGCCCCGCGCTGACCTCCACCACCACCCGCCCACCGGCCCGCGCCACCAACGGGGCGTAGCGGATGAACTGCATGGCGTCGCCGAACCCCTGCTCCATGTGCAGCAGGATGGTGGCCCCGTTCAGCGGTTCCCCGGCCCAGGGCGGGGCGGACAGCCGTCGCCAGCGCCGTTCGAACCCCTCCCATCCGCTGGGCAGGTCGCCGCGCACCAACCGACCGACGGCGCGCGCCAGATGGATGGCGGCGTTGCCCGGCTGCCGCGCCAGGGCGTGATCGAACCAGCCTTCGGCCTCGTCAAAGCGCTGCTGGTCGCGCAGCACCGTTCCCAGATTGAGCAGCGTTTCGGCGTGGCCGGGCCGCAGGGCGTTGGCCCGGTGCAGCCACGCGGCGGCCAGCGGGTAGCGCGCCAGCGCATGAAGCGTGGCCCCCAGCCCGTCCAGCGCGTCCGCCGCCGCCGGATCCAGCGCCAGGGCACAGCGCAGCACCGCCTCGGCCTCCTCCGGCCGTTCGGCGGCGCGCAAGGCACCGCCCAGATGCGCCCAGGGTTGGGCGGCCAGCGGGCGGACCCGCAAGGACCGGCGCAGAAGGGGGACCGCCGGGCCGGGCTGCCCCAGTTGCGCCCGCAACACGCCAAGCAGGTGCAGCGCGTCGGGCTGGGCCGGATCGACGCCCAAGATCAGCCGGTAATTCCGCTCCGCCGCGTCGGTGCGTCCGGCCATGTGATGGTTGACGGCAGCGTCGAGAGCGTCCAGGAGTGTCGCCATACCCCTTGTTTACACCGGCCCGCCCCGGTTAGGCGAGCACCCATTGACCCCAAGCGCGTGGATGACCATGGACGACCGTTTGCCGACGCATCTCTGGGTGATGTCCCACATCCGCGCCGCCGACGCGCAGGGCGTGTCGATCATGGTGGTGCGCAAGGGCGACCCCAGCCGGGGGACCGTGATCCTGAAGCTGAACCGGTTGGACCGCAGCTTTTCCGTGCTGGTGCAAACCCACGACGGCGACCGGCTGTTCTGGACACGCGGCACCGGCCCCGATCCGGTGACGGAGGCCGACGCCGACGCCTACATCGCCCGGCAGACCCGCTACGATCCCGATGTCTGGGTGCTGGAGGTCGAAGACCGCCAGGGCCGCCACTGGTTCGAGGGGACCATCCGCTGACGCCCCGCCACTCCGCTCACACCGGGCGGATGACGCTGGGGAACCGCAGGGTGAAGCGGGTCCCTTCGCCCGCCACGCTGGACACGGCGATGGACCCGTGCAGCCGCCCGGTGACAAGGTTGAACACGATGTGCAACCCCAACCCGCTGCCGCCGCTGCCGCGCCGGGTGGTGAAAAAGGGATCGAAGATCTTCGGCAGCACGTCCGCTGGGATGCCGTTGCCGGTGTCGGACACCGACAGTTCCACCGTTTCGTCGTCAATCCGCTGCGCGTCGATCCCGATCCGCCCGGCCTGACCGGGGTCGAAGGCGTGGATCAGGGCGTTCATGATGAGGTTGGTCAAAATCTGCGACAGGGCACCCGGATAACCGTCCAGTTCGATGTCCGGCGGGCAATCGACGGCGATGGTCAGCCCGGTCCGCGTTTTGTAGGTCGGGTGCAGGCTGCGCAACAGCTCCTCGATGTAATCCTTCAGCAGGAAGACCCGGCGTTCGTCGCTGGATTGATCGACGGCGACCAGCTTGAAGCTTTGCACCAGATTGGCGGCGCGGGTGCTGTTGGCCAAAATCAGGTTGGCCATCTCCAGCCCGTCGCTCAAGAACCGCTGGAAATCCGATTTCTTCAGCGTGTTGGTGGCGTGGCTGTGCCCCAACTCCTCGATCAGCGCCTGCAACTGCGACGCGCCGGTGATGGTGATGCCAATCGGGGTGTTGACCTCGTGCGCCACCCCGGCGACCAGTTGGCCGAGCGAGGCCATCTTTTCCGATTGGATCAGGCTGGTTTGCGTCGCCTTCAACTCGTCCAACGCCTGTTCGGCGGCGTCGCGCGACTGGCGCAGCGCCTCTTCGGCTTCGGCCTCGCGGGTGACGTCCACCACCACCGCCTGCACCGCCGGACCGTCGGTCCAATCCACCCGCCGCCCGGTCAACTCCACCCACAGGCAACCGCCGTCGGGGCGGCGGGCGCGGATGCGACGACGGCCCGTGGGCGCGCCCCCGTTCAGCAGGTGGTTGTAATTCTCGTGCATCTTGGCCTGTTCGCCCGGGCCGACCAGCGACAGCAGCGACGGCAGAGCCAGCACGTCGGCGACGGTGACGCCGAACATCGCGGCGAACGCCTCGTTGGCGTAGAGCGCGCGGAAATCGCGGTGGATGATCGTCCCCTGGATCGATCCCTCCACCAGACTGCGGAAACGCCGTTCGTTGTCGGCCAGATCGCGTTGGCGGTGGTCGATCTCGTCGATGAAATAGCGGATGGACCCGCCGATGTCGGTGATCTCGTCATCGCCATCGACCGGGATCGCCACCGCCCCGCCGGCCCCCGACAGCCGGGCCAGCACCGCGCGGTTCAGCGCGACCAGACGGGTGGACAGGAAACGCCGGAAGATGAAATGCACGGCGATGACCAGCAGGATCGACGCCCCGGCCAGCGCCATCACCATTTGCGTGCGGTCGGAAATCAGCGCCGCCAGATCGCCGGTGCGCTCGGCCGATTGCTCCCGGATGGAATCAAACAGCGCGCGCGACGAGCGGTCCACCGTTTCCACCAGAACCCGGGCCTGCCCGGTCAGCGCCTGCGCCCGGTTGCGCGCCTGCAACCGCTCCGCCGCGCTTTCGAACAGGCCGCCGGGGGCGACCAGCAGGGTGAACAGCTCCTCCTGCATCGCGATCATCGCCGGGGCGGCGGGGCTGGCGGTGGATCCGGCGATCTGGCCCAGTTCCAGCAGCGTGCGCTCGACGGCGCGCTGCTCGCCCTTCAACCGGTTCAGATGCTCAAGCTGGATCGACCCGGCGGCGCGGGCCAGCAGCGCCCCCACCCGCACCGCCCAGGGGCCGACGTCCGGATGGGAGAGGCCCTCCAGCGTGTTCGACAGGCGGCCCAGCCCGACCGCCGCCTCCGCCTGCCGTTCGCCATGGGCCAGCTGGCGGGCGACCTCGGCGTTCAGATCGGCCACAGTCGCGGCGAGGATCAGCAGGGTCGAGCGTGTCTGCTCCAACAGCCGCACGTCGCTGTTGCCGTCGGTCAGGCCGTGATCCATCTCCTCCGCCAGCAGACCCCGCATGCGGGCGACCAGGAGTTGCATCGAATCCAGCTCCGCCACCAACCCGTCATAGATGGAGCGGCGTTGCGGGGTGGAGGTCGCCCCCGACAGCAGGGGCAATTGCGCCACCAGCTTTTGCAGCGAGGCGTGGAGTTCCGCGCTGGTGATGACCTCCGGCAGGGTGATGGAGGACAGCGCCGTCACCTCCGACCGGAACAGCCGGAAGGAG
The DNA here is from genome assembly GCA_027486405.1 of Azospirillum sp. Taxonomy (GTDB): domain Bacteria; phylum Pseudomonadota; class Alphaproteobacteria; order Azospirillales; family Azospirillaceae; genus Azospirillum. The sequence goes on from JAIXPD010000038.1 coordinate 59,801, forward strand.
GAGAGCGACACCCCACCGATCAGCAGCACCAGCGCCGCCATCACCGACAACCCCAGCGAAATGCGCAGGGCGATGCCCACGCGCCGCCGCTGGTGCGGCGGGCGGGGCGCGGTGCTGGTGCCGGGGGAGGCCACCGGGGCGGATGTGGCGAGGGTCATGTCCGGTTTCACCCGATCACCGTCACCGTTTCAGAACCATCCGCCCGTCCAGGCGGGGGGAGAACACCCCGCTGCGGGCGATGTGGGCGATGAGTTGGGTCGACACGAAATCGGCCGTGCGGTCCTCCATCAGGCGGGGGGCCACGCTCAGCACGGCGTAGCCATCGCCGCCGTTGGCGAGAAAATTGCTGGTCGCCAACCGGTAGCGCGCCTTGCGGTCCAGCGGGCGGCCGCCGATGGTGATGTCCTGCACCCGCTGGCCGGGCGGGCGGGTCAGGTCGGCGACGACGCGGGCGTTGGACAGGTGGGGAAAACGCCCCTGCATCTGCTCCACCGCCGACAGGCCGCTTTCCACCGTGTCCCAGAGCTGTTGTCCGCTCACGCTCAGCACGATGCCAACGTCGTGATAGGGCAGTTCGGAATAGATGTCGCGGCGGGTCAGCAGGGCACCGTCGCGGTATTCCCGGTCCCCCCGGATGCCGCCGCCGTTGATGAGGCCGACATCGGCGTCGAGCGTGGTCCGCAGCGTGTCGGTGACGGCGTTGGCGAAGGCGTTTTCCCCCGTGCGCACCGCCTCGCGCCGGGTGTCGAGCGCCCCATCCAGCCGCCCCACCTCGATGCTCAGCATGGTGTCGAGCCGCGCGGCGTAGGCGCGGGCGCGGACATCGATGGCCGGATCGGGCTGCACCTTTGCCGAATCGAGCGTGCGCGTCTTGGCCGACCACACCAGCCCCTGCGCCGTGCGATCCATCGTCAGGTCGATCGCCAGCACCCAGGCCCCTTGCGCCGCGACGGTCCCCGCCAGGAAGGGCGCGGTCTGGGTGTAGCTCGATGGAATCCCCCGGTCCTGATACAGCAGGATGTCGGCGAAATTGGCGCTGTCCGGCTTTGCCCGGGCGGCCATCAGCGTCTTGTGGGTGTCGCCCGCGCTGCCGGTCATCGCCACGATCAGGTCAACCCCCTCCGCCCGCAGGGCTTTCGCCTTGGCGGTCAGGGCGGTGACGGGATCGTGAAAGTCGGTGCGCGGGGCGCGGGTGGTTTCGCGCGTCAGGGTGGGGGTGGCGGCCAGAACGCCGATGCGGAAGGGACCGGCCTTCAGCACGGCCGCGCTCTCCAACCCGTCCAGCGGCTTGCCCGTCGCCCGGTCCACCGCGTTGGTGGTGATGATCGGAAAGGCCGCTTCGAAGGCGCGGGCCATCAGCCGGTCGTCGCCATGATGGAACTCGCGGTTCAGCGCGGCCATGGCGTCCACCCCGATGCCGTTCAGCAAATCGATGATGTGCGCGCCCTGGTCATAAAAGGCCAGAACCGACGGGGCCAACGTTTGACCGCCGTGCAGAACCAGCACCGTCCGTTGCCCGCGTTCGGCCTGGATCAGGCTGGCCAGCCGGGCCAGACCGCCGCGCCCCTGGGTTTCCCCCAATTCCGTGGTGCCCTGGGTGTAGAGTAGGGTGAGGCTGTAGGGATCCGCATCGGCACGATGCGCCATCACAAACGGGGACACCGCACCGACCACAGAGATGACAAGGCGCAAAAGCCAAAGCGCGGCTGTGCCCGACCTCATGCTTTCCCCATCCTTGCCCGCCCCATCCTCGGCCGACATCCCATTTGGTGCGACGGGCCGATTATGCGCGCTTGCGCGCGTGGGGAGAAGCAAAGCCGCGTTACGGATTTGTCACACACACAAAAACACGGGCAAAAATGGGATCAAGGCGCGCACAGGCACGCGCCTTGATCGGCAAGGACTCGTCAGATCACCATACAGGATTGTCGGACGATGGTTCAGCGTTTGAGCGTTTCCGCCGACTGACCAAACAGGATCTTCTTGCTCTCATCATTGACCGTCGCCTGATTGGACGGGTTGACCGCCGATCCCTTTTCATAAGCGCGTATGACCGCCGGGCGCGCCTTGATCGCGTGGAACCACCGCTTCAGGTTGGGGAAATCGTCCAGATTCTGTTGCTGGCGTTCGTGCGGGACCACCCAGGGGTAAGCCGCCATGTCGGCGATGGAATAGTCGGCCCCGCCCAGGAAGTCGTTCGCCGCCAACCGCTTGTCCATCACGCCGTAGAGCCGGTTGGTCTCCTTGACGTAGCGCTCCATGGCGTAGGGGATGCGTTCGGGCGCGTATTGGACGAAATGGTGGTTCTGCCCGGCCATCGGGCCAAGGCCGCCGATCTGCCAGAACAGCCACTCCGTCACCGTCTTGCGGCCGCGCGCGTCGGCGGGCAGGAACCGGCCGGTCTTTTCCGCCAGATACAGCAGGATGGCCCCGGATTCGAACACGGTGATCGCCTCGCCACCGTCCGCCGGGGCGTGGTCGATGATCGCGGGCATGCGGTTGTTGGGCGAGAAGGCCAGGAATTCCGGCTTGAACTGGTCGCCCGCCCCGATGTTCACCGGCTTGATGCTGTAATCCAGCCCGGTTTCTTCCAGAAACATCGTGATCTTGTGGCCGTTGGGCGTCGGCCAGAAATACAGGTCGATCATCACCGCTCCTCCGTTGATGTCCGCACAATCTGTAACGCGTCCATTGGCCTGACAAGGGCGACGCCGCGCGGGGCTGCCGCGCGCCTCCGCCCCTTTAATTCCGATATACGAAATTGAATTTCATTTTATTGACAGGGCGTTCACCAACTGTCAGCATCACCAACGAAACAACAGCGGTGGCGCGGTGCTCGACCCGCGACGCCCCCCTCTCCCCGGACGGAGCACACGCGCATGGCCTTGGATTCGGATGTGTTGACCCGATTGCTGGACACGCTGGCGCGCTTTGTCCGCGAACGGCTGGTTCCGCTGGAACACAAGGTGGCGGAGGACGACGCCATCCCGGCGGAGGTGATCGCCGCGATGCGCGAGATGGGCCTGTTCGGCCTGTCGATCCCCGAAGAATACGGCGGGCTTGGCCTGTCGATGGCCGACGAGGTGCAGGTCGCCTTCCAGCTTGGCCAGACCTCCCCGGCCTTCCGCTCGCTGATCGGGACCAACAACGGCATCGGCTCCCAGGGCATCGTCATCGACGGGACGGAGGAGCAGAAGCGCGCCTATCTGCCGCGTCTGGCGGCGGGCGAGATCGTCGGGGCCTTTGCCCTGACCGAACCGGAATCGGGGTCGGACGCGGGCAGCCTGCGCACCACCGCAAGGCGCGACGGCGATCATTTCATCCTGAACGGAACCAAGCGTTACATCACCAACGCGCCGCAGGCCGGTCTGTTCACCGTCTTCGCCCGCACCGATCTGGCGAGCCACGACGCGCGCGGCGTGTCGGCCTTCCTGGTCGACGCGGGCACGCCGGGCCTGTCGCTCGGCCCCATCGACAAGAAGATGGGCCAGAAGGGCGCGCACACCTGCGACGTGATTTTCGAGGATTGCCGCGTCCCCGCCAGCGCCATCCTGGGCGGCAAGGAAGGGCAGGGCTTCAAGACGGCGATGAAGGTGCTGGACCGGGGCCGTCTGCACATCGGCGCGGTCTGCGTCGGCTTGGCCGAACGGTTGATCCGCGACGCGCTGGCCTACGCGATGCAGCGCAAGCAGTTCGGCCAGCCCATCGCCGAATTCCAATTGATCCAGGCCATGCTGGCCGACAGCCGGGCCGAGGCCTACGCCGCGCGCTGCATGGTGACGGAAACCGCCCGCCGCCGCGACGCCGGGCAGAACGTCAACACCGACGCCGCCTGCTGCAAGCTGTTCGCCACCGAAATGGTGGGCCGCGTCGCCGACCGCGCCGTGCAGATCCATGGCGGTGCGGGCTACATCGCCGATTACGGGGTGGAGCGCTTCTACCGCGACGTCCGCCTGTTCCGCATCTACGAAGGAACCACGCAGATCCAGCAGTTGGTCATCGCCCGCAACATGATCCGCGAGGCCGCCTGACCATGGCGGCACCCGCCCCCGCACGCCCGCCCGTCCGTTCCACCGATAAGGCGCATCCATGATCGAACTGACGTTGCACAAGCCCTGTTCTCCGGTCTGCTCGCCGGGGGCTGTTACGCCAGGGTGGCGGTCTGAAGATCGCCGACCAGGTGCACCTGATGCGCTCGGGAACCGTCGCGCTGTCCGCCCCCGGCGACGCGGTGGACCTGGACCGCCTGCACGCGCTTTACTTCGCGCATGACGATGCCGCCTGAACAGGACGATGCGATGAACGAGCTTTTGAACGGCGAACCGCCCTCCGGCTATCAGGAGCTGTTGGGCTACCGCCTGAGTCGGTGGGAGGAGGGGAGCGCTGACCTCACCCTGCGGGTGGACGCCCGCCACCTGAACCGGGCCGGGGTGGTGCATGGCGGGGTGCTGACGTCGCTTTTGGACACGGTTTCCGGATTTTCGGCAACATACTGTCCCCATGAGGGGCGGGTGAGACGCGTTGTGACGCTGTCGCTGTCCACAAGCTTCCTCGGGCAGGCGCGCGACGGTACGCTGATCGCCACCGGGCGGTTGCGCGGCGGCGGGCGCAAGATCGTCGGCGTTGCGGCGGAGATCCGCCACGCCGGAACGGGTGCCCTGCTGGCGACCTCCGAAGGCATGTTCAAATACAGACCGGGCTGCGAAAAGCCGGAAGGGGTGGAACGATGACGGGTCAGGTGACGGTGGAGCGCCAGGGGCGCGTTCTGGTGCTGACGCTGGACGATGCGGCGACCAAGAACGCCCTGGGGCCGGAGATGATGGGGGCGGCGCGCGACGCGCTGAACGCGGCGGCGACCGACCCGACAATCGGGGCGGTGGTGCTGACCGGGGCGAACGGGACCTTTTGTTCCGGTGGCAATCTCGGGCGCTTGCTGGGCAACGCCAAGGCCGATCCGTCCGTCACCCGCTCCAACCTCGATCATTTCCACGGCTGGGTCCGGGCGATGCGCCGCTGCCCCAAGCCGGTGATCGCCGCCGTCGAGGGGGCCGCCGCCGGGGCCGGATTCTCCATCGCGCTGGGGTGCGACCTGATCGTCGCGGCGGAGGATGCCAGCTTCACCCTCGCCTACGTCAAGGTCGGGCTGAATCCGGACGGTGGGGCCTCGGCCTTCCTCGCCCGCGCCGCCACGCCGCAGCTCGCCGCCGAAATCATGTTCGAAGGCGGGCGGATCGGGGCGTTGCGGCTGGCCCAGCTCGCCATCGTCAACCGGGTGGTCGCCCCCGGTTCGGCGGTGACGGAAGCCATCGCCTGGGCCGCCCGGTTGGCCGAAGGGCCGACCGTCGCCATCGGTCGGGCGAAAAAGCTGATCGAGGCCGGGTTCGGCGAACCCGACGACCAGCTCGACCGCGAAGCCGCCTTCTTCGTCGAGGCGCTGCACCACCCGGAGGCGGCGGAGGGCATCACCGCCTTCTTTGAAAAGCGCCCGGCCAGCTACCCGCGCGGCTGATCCGATGACCGCTGATCCGATGGCCCCTGATGCGATGCCCCCAGATCCCACGATGGCCGACACGCCGACGTGGCGCACGCCGCTGACCGACCTGTTCGGCATCCGCCTGCCCATCATCGCCGGGGGCCTGCATTGGCTGGCCAACGCCGAGTATGTGGCCGCCGCCGCCCGCGCCGGAATGATCGGTTTCATCACGGCGGCGAGCTTCCCCGACACCGACGGCCTGCGCGACGAAATCCGCCGCTGCCGCGATCTGGCGGAGGGCAAGCCGTTCGGCGTCAACGTGTCGATGCTGCCCAAGCTGGTGCAGGGGGAGCGCACCGACGCCGTGTTCGACGCCATCATCGCCGAAGGGGTGCGGTTCGTCGAAACCTCCGGCCGCAACCCGGAGGCCTACATCCCCCGCCTGCACGCGGCGGGGATCACGGTGATGCACAAGGTCCCCGCCGTCCGCTTCGCCCGCAAGGCCGAGGCGGTCGGGGTGGACGCCGTCACCGTGGTCGGGGCCGAATGCGGCGGTCATCCCGGCCTGGATCTGGTCGGGACCATGGTGCAAACCGTGCTGGCGGCGCGCGGCCTGTCGATTCCGCTGGCGGTCGGCGGCGGAATCGGCAGCGGTGAGCAGTTGGTCGCCGCGCTGGCGATGGGGGCGGACGGCGTGACCATCGGCACCCGCTTCCTGGTGGCGGAGGAGATTTGGGCGCATCCCGGCTTCAAGGACCGGTTGCTGGCGGCGGACGAAACCGACACGGCGCTGATCCTGTCCTCCCTGCGCAACACCATGCGGGTTCTGCGCAACGAGACGAGCGACGCGGTGGCGGCGATCGAGGCGGCGGGGCAGGGCAGCCTTGACACGCTGATGCCCCACGTCTCCGGCAAGCTGGGCCGGGTGGCCTATGAAACCGGGGACACGGCGCGCGGGGCGCTGTCGGTCGGGCAATCGGTGGCGCTGGCCGACCGGGTCGAACCGCTGGCCGCCATCGCCGCCCGGCTGGAGGCCGAAGCCGCGCGGGCGCTGGAGCGCCTATCCGCTGTCACCCGACCATCCCTTGTCACAGGGCGTTTGGGCGAAAATCGCCCACCTCCCCCTTGATTGCAGCCCCCGCGCGACAAACATGGGCGATTCAGTGCAACCCGGACGATAGGCCGGTGCACGCGGAAGAGGAGCGCCCGTTGTGAAGCTGTTGTTGGTGGAAGATGATCCCTTGGTTGGCCCGGCGGCGAAAGCCGTTCTGGAACAGGCGGGTTACACCATCTTCGGCCCCCTGCGCGACGCGGTGAAGGCCGCGCGGGTCGCCGGACGCGAGCAACCCGATCTGGCCCTGGTCGATGTCCATCTGCCCGGCGGGGTGGATGGCCTGACCCTGGCCCGCCGCCTGTGGACCGAACACCGGATCCCCACCCTGCTGATGACCGGCTTCGACCACCACGCCGACGAGGTGCGCGACATCGCCGTCGGGCTGCTGCGCAAGCCGGTGAGGCCCGCGACCCTGATCGACGCCGTCGGCACGGTGGGCGAAACGCTGGCCGGGCTGCGCCCGTCGGCGATCCCCCCGGCGCTGGAGCTGTTCGCCGCCCCCATCGCGGCGGCGGCATCGTCCCCGGAGCGGCTGCGGGCCTGACGCCCGGCGGTGGCTGAGGCGGGGCGGCTGGCCGCCGGTCGGTTTTCCAGGCGCAGGGCTTCCATGCGCAGAATCACCACCCGCCGGGCGGGGCGCGGCTTTTATGCTGCCCCCCATGCCGCACGCCCCCGCTTCCCCCACCACCGCCCAATCCGCCGCCGAAGCCCCCACCACCCCGGATGGGTTGCCGGTTCCGCAACGCTATTGGGCGGTGGCGACGATGACGGTCGCCCTCATCATGGCGGTGCTGGACGGCACGGTGGCCAACGTCGCCCTGCCGACGATCCAGCGCGAATTTTCGGTGGACGCCGCGCAAGCCATCTGGGTGGTCAACGCCTATCAGATGGCGGTGACGCTCTCGCTGTTTCCACTCGCCTCCTTGGGCGACATCATCGGCTACCGCCGGGTCTATTGGGGCGGGTTGGCGCTGTTCACGCTGGCCTCGCTGGTCTGCGCCCTGTCCGACACGCTGCCGCTGCTGACCGCCGCCCGCGTCGCCCAGGGGGTGGGCGGGGCCGGGATCATGAGCGTGAACATGGCGCTGGTCCGCTACATCTACCCCAGCGCCAGCCTGGGGCGCGGCGTCGGTTACAACGCCATGATCGTGGCGGTGACGACGGTGGCGGGGCCGAGTTTGGCGGCGGCGGTGCTGTCGGTCGCCTCCTGGCCCTGGCTGTTCGCCATCAACGTTCCGTTGGGGCTGATGGCGCTGGTGGTCGCCGCCCGCGCGCTGCCCGCATCCCCCGCCTCCGGCCACCGCTTCGACGTTCTCAGCGCCGGGTTGAACGCGGTCATGCTCGGCCTGCTGATCCTGGGGGTGAAGGGGCTGGGCGGAACGGAAGCGAAATGGATCACCGCCGCCGAACTGCTGGGCGCGGTCCTGGCCGGTGTGGTGCTGGTCCGGCGCGAACTGTCGCAGGAAACGCCGCTGTTTCCGGTCGATCTGCTGCGCCGCCCGATCTTCGCGCTCAGCGTGGTGACGTCGCTCTGCTCCTTCGCCTCGCAGAACATCGCCTTTGTCACCATGCCCTTTTTCTTTGAAGACGTGCTGGGGCGGAGCCTGACCGAATCCGGGTTGCTGATGACGCCCTGGCCGCTGGCCGTCGCCGTGATCGCGCCGATTTCCGGCTGGCTGGCCGACCGTTACGAACCCAGCCTGTTGAGCGGCCTGGGCATGGCCCTGTTTTCCGCCGGTCTGGCCGCGCTGGCCGTTCTGCCGCCGGACCCGACCGGCTTTGACATCGCGTGGCGGATGGGGCTGGCGGGCTTCGGCTTCGGCCTGTTCCAGACGCCGAACAACAAGGTGTTGGTCAGCAGCGCGCCCAAGGAGCGCAGCGGCGGGGCCAGCGGCATCCAGGCCACCGCCCGCTTGCTGGGGCAAACGCTGGGGGCGGCCCTGGTCGGCGTGATGTTCACCCTGTTTGGCAAGGCGCTGGGCGCGCACACCGCCCTGACCATCGCCGCCGGGTTGTGCGCGCTGGGTAGCGTCACCGGCAGCCTGCGCCGCCGGATCCGCCGTTAAGCCACCCCGTCCCCGGACATCGTCACGCCCGCCGCAGCAGGAACACGCCCTGCTCGCCCAGCAGATTGGCAAGGCCGCTGTGGGAACGGCTGGTGACGGCCCCGGCGCTGTTCAGGATGCGGGTCTGTTCGATGTGGATGTTCATGTCCCCGCACAGCACGACGAAGTCGCGCAGCGTGCAGAAATGGATGTTGGGGGTTTCCCACCACTGATAGCCCAGCTTTTCCGTGACCGGCATCCGCCCGGTCGTCAGCAATTGCAGGCGGATGCGCCAATAGCCGAAATTCGGCACCGACACGATGGCCCGCCGCCCGATCCGGCACATCAGATCCAGAATCCCGCGCGGGTCGCGCATCGCCTGGAGCGTCTGGCCGAGGATGACGTAATCGAACGCGTCCGCCGGGTAATCCTTCAGATCGGTTTCGGCGTCGCCCTGGATCACCGACAGGCCATGCGCCACGCATTGGCGCACCCCGTCCATGCTCAGTTCGATGCCGCGCGCGTCCACATTGCGGGTGTGGGCCAGATAATCCAGCAGCGCGCCGTCGCCGCAGCCGACGTCCAGCACGCGGCTGTTCGGCTCCACCATTTCGGCGATCAGCTTCAGGTCGTCGCGAATGTCCATGGGGATTGCCTTTGCCGGTCAGCGGGCGCGACGGCGCACGGTCAGGCCGCGATGCTCGGCGCAGCCTTCGAGAAAGCCGTGGATGACCTGATGGAATTCCGGCTCGTCCAACAGGAAGGCGTCATGCCCCTTGTCGGTGTTGATTTCCACGAAGCTGACGTTCCCCGCCACCGAATTCAGCGCGTGGACGATGGCCCGCGATTCGGAGGTCGGGAACAGCCAGTCGCTGGAAAAGCTGACCAGACAGAAGCGCACGGGCGTGGTCTTGCCGCCGGGCCGGAAGGCGTTGGCGAGCGAACCGCCCGCGTCCGCCGCCAGATCGAAATAATCCATCGCGCGGGTGATGTAGAGGTAGCTGTTGGCGTCGAACCGCTCGACAAACGCCGCCCCCTGATAGCGCAGATAGCTTTCCACCTGGAAATCGGCGTCAAAGCCATAGGTCACGGCCTTGCGGTCCTGCAAGTTGCGGCCGAACTTGCGGTGCAGCGCCGGTTCCGACAGATAGGTGATGTGCGCGGCCATGCGCGCCACCGCCAAGCCACGCTCGGGCCGGGTCCCTTCGACCAGATACTGCCCGTTGCGCCAATCGGGATCGGCCATGATCGCCTGACGCCCGACCTCGTGAAAGGCGATGTTCTGCGCCGAATGGCGGGCGGCCGTGGCGATGGGAATCGCCGCGAACACCGATTCGGGGTAGGCAACCGCCCATTGCAGCGTTTGCATCCCGCCCATCGAGCCGCCGATGACGCAGAACAGCTTGTCGATCCCCAGATGCTCGACCAGCAGCTTTTGCGCCCGCACCATGTCGCCGATGGTCAGGATGGGGAAGTTGAGGCCATAGGGCTGGCCGGTCGCCGGGTCGATGTCCTTCGGCCCGGAGCTGCCCAGACAGCCGCCGATGACGTTGGAGCAGATGACGAAATAGCGGTCGGTGTCCACCGGTCGGCCCGGCCCCACCAGCATCTCCCACCAGCCGGGTTTCCCGGTGATCGGGTGGCGGTCGGCGACGAAATGATCGCCGGTGAGCGCGTGGCAGATGTAGATCGCGTTGGATTTGTCGGCGTTCAGCGTGCCGTAGGTCTGATAGGCGACCTCGAACGGCCCCAATTCGGCCCCGCTGTCCAGGCGCATCGGAACATCGGCCCCCAAAGTCACGCGTTTTCCGGGCAGGGAACCCGCGTCGGCGGAGACGACGACGGTGGGCGGAGTCGCGGGCATGGGCGGAATCACCGGAGGCGGAAGGACGGGCAACCTTGGAAGGGGCGGCCTTGGAACGGGCGACGGATTGTTGAGGGTATAGCTACGAAGCCGGGCTTCGGGGTGTCAACGTTTTCTTTGATTTCAGGGCGCATGCGGACTACTACTAACCGGCTTTGCCTTCCATGGTTTTTGGACTCATGCTGCCCCCCCGCACCCCGCTTGACGATTTGCGCCGCGACATCGACCAGATCGACGACGCGATTCACGACCTGCTGATGCGCCGCGCGGCGGTGGTGGAGCGCATCGGTGCGGCCAAGGGAACCCCCGGTCAGGCGGTCTATCTGCGTCCGGGGCGGGAGGCGGCGATCCTGCGCCGCCTGATGGCGCGGCACAGCGGCAGCTTTCCGGCCAAGGTCGTCGTCCGCATCTGGCGGGAGATGATCACGGCGCTGACACGGCTTCAGGGGCCGTTCGCCGTCGCCGTCTACGCGCCGGAGGACAAGCGCGGATTCTGGGACGTCGCCCGCGACCATTACGGCTCCGTCGTGCCGATGACCGCCGTCAACACGCCCGCCGCCGCCCTGCGCGCCGTGTCGGACGGGACCGCCACCGTCGGCGTCGTGCCCTATCCGGCGGAGGATGACAGCGATCCGTGGTGGCGGTTCCTGGTGTCGGCCGACGCCAACCGCCCGCGTGTGGTCGCCCGGCTGCCCTTTGGCGGGCGCGGCAACGCGCGCGGCGAAAACCGCGACGCGCTGGCCATCGCCATCGCCAGCCACGAACCGACCGGCGACGACCGCACCCTGCTCAGCATCGAAATCGGCGGCGACCTCAGCCGGGGCCGGTTGAAGGACATGCTCGACGCCTGCGGCCTGCCGCCGGTGGGTTTTTGCACCTGGTACGCGCCGGGGGCGGGCAGCATGTCCGGTCCCTCGATCCATCTGGTGGAGATCGCCGATTTCGTCGATCACGCCGATCCCCGCCTGACCGCGCTGGTCGAACGTTCCGGCGACATCCCGGTGCGGGTCAACATGGTCGGCGGCTACGCCGTTCCGCTCAACCTTCCCTGATTTTTCCCTCATCACCCCATCTGGCAACCCCCATCTGGCAATAAGGTTCGCACGCCATGACCCAGCCGAACGGCCCGACTCCGCGCCCCGGTATCCTGGACATCGCCCCCTATGTCGGCGGCGAGCATCAAGGGCACATCCGGCTTGCGTCGAACGAGGGGGCGCTCGGCCCCAGCCCGCGCGCGATGGAGGCCTATCAGGCGGCGGCGGGCACACTGCACCGCTATCCCGATGGCGGCTCGGCGGCCCTGCGCGGGGCGATCGCCAAGCGGTTCAATCTGGACGCCGACCGCATCGTCTGCGGGGCCGGGTCGGACGAACTCATCAGCCTGCTGATCCGCTCCTACGCCGGGCCGGGGGATGAGGTTCTCTATTCGCAACACGGCTTCCTGATGTACCCGATCGGGGCAAAGTCGGTCGGTGCCACCCCGGTGGTTGCGCCGGAAGACGGGCTGACCGCCAGCGTCGATTCGCTGCTGGCCCACGTCACGCCGCGCACCCGTCTGGTTTTCCTGGCCAACCCGAACAACCCGACCGGGACCTATCTGCCCGCGTCGGAGGTGGCCCGCCTGCACGCCGGTTTGCCCGCGAACACCATCCTGGTGATCGACGCGGCCTATGCCGAATACATGAACCACGAGGATTACACCGCCGGTGAGGAGCTGGTGGAACAGTTCCCCAACGTGGTGATGACCCGCACCTTCTCGAAGATTTTCGCGCTGGGATCGCTGCGCATCGGTTGGGCCTACGCCCCGGCGGGCATCGCCGACGTGCTGAACCGGGTGCGCGGTCCGTTCAACGTGTCCACCGCCGCCCATGTCGCCGGTGTCGCCGCGCTGGAGGACGTCGAGTTCCTGGAGCGCTCGCGCAGCCACAACGCCACCTGGCGCGAATGGTTCGCCGCGCAGGTCCAGGCCCTGGGCCTGACCGTGCACCCCAGCGTCACCAACTTCATGCTGATCGACTTCAAGGGCCAGAAGCCCGGCAAGGACGACGCCGAAGCCGCCCGCCAGTTCCTGAAGGCCCACGGCATCCTCGTCCGCCAGATGCCCGCCTATGGCCTGCCGAGTTGCCTGCGCGTCACCATCGGCACCGAAGCCGAGATGCGCACCGTGGTCGACACGCTGAAAGCCTTCCTGGCCGCGTAACGCCTCAAGCCTCCCCCGGTTCGCGCCTGCGAGCCGGGGGAGCCGCCATCAGCGAAACGGCGGGGCGTGCAGCAGGCCGCCTTGTGACCAGGGGCGGTTCAACCCGCGCTCCATGCCATAGGGTTTGGCCAGATTGCGGTCGAAAATCTCGCCGTAATTGCCGACCTGGGCCAAAACCTGCACCGCCCAATCCTCCGGCAGGCCCAGGGCCTTGCTGACGCCGCCGCCATGGCCCAGCATCCGGTCCAGTTCGGGATCGTCGGGCAGGCGGCCCGCCTGCACGTCGGCGGCGGTCACGCCCTTGGCTTCGGCCAAAATCATCGCGTGCAGCACCCAGCGGGCGATGTCGTACCATTGCCGGTCGTCGCGCGCGACGTAGGGGGTGAGCGGCTCGCGGGAGATCACATCGGGGAAGATGTAAATCCCCATTCCGGCCTTTCGGTATCCGCTCAACGAGGTCAGCAGCACCATGCGGTCGGTGGTGATCAGGCCGCATTCGTGGGCGAGGAAGGCTTGCAGCGCCTCGTCAAAGGTTTTGAAGGTGCGGACGGTCCAGGGCCGGTCCGCCTGCCGGATGTGGTCCTGAAGGTTGCGCACCGTGGTGGTGAAGGCCTTCACGCACACGGTTTGCGGCCCCAGCCGGTCCAGCGGCGGCGGCGTCCCGTCCGTCAGCATGGCGAACCCCTGGCCGTCATAGAGCAGCGGCAGCAGAAATTCGACGTCGAAAGACACCTCCCGGCTGAAGGTCCATGTGGTGGTCGTCAACGCCACGTCGACGTCGTGCCTCTCGACCGGCTCGAACTCCTGCGGTTTGTCGGGCAGCCGGATGACCCGGATCGCCTGGGCGTTGCCCAAGGTCGCCGCCGCGTAGGCCCGGCAGACATCGACCAGGAACCCGTCCAGATGGCCTTGGGAGTCGGTGAAGGAAATCCCGCCAACGCCGCTGCGCACGCCGCAGGCCACCACGCCCCGGCTGCGGATGCGGTCCAGGGTTTCGCCGTCGCTGGCCAGCGCCGCGCCCACCGATGCCCCCAACGCGAGAAGGGCGAGCGCCGTACCGGCCACCGCCCTCGCTCTCCACCCCGTCACCGCCACCCCGTCACCGCCACCCCGTCACCGCCATGCCGTTCCTTGCGCCCACCTGCGACCGAGACCAGGCACGGGCGCGTCGTCGGGGCGGGCGCTCAGGCCGCCTGCTGGGCGCGCAGCGTGCTGAGCAGACTATGCAGCGAACCCGCCTCTTCGGCCAGCGTGTTCGCGGTTTGCGTCAGGGTTCCGGCGATGTCGCCGGTGCGCACCGCCTGATCGCTCACCCCCTGGATGATCGCCGCCACCTCGCCCGAGGTGCTGGCGATCTCGCCCACCCGGTGCAGGATGTCGGTGGAGGATTCGTTCTGGCGGGCCACGGCGTCGCCGATCAAATCCTGAACCGTGCTGATGCGCTCAACCGAACCGGAGATGCGGGCGAAGGTGCCGACGGTGTCCTGAATGCTGCCGTTGATGGCCCCGACGGAGCTGGCGATCTGCACCGTGGCGTTGGCGGTTTCCTCGGCCAGCTTCTTCACCTCCGCCGCCACCACGGCAAAGCCGCGCCCGGCGCTGCCCGCCGCCGCCGCCTCGATGGTGGCGTTCAGGGCCAGCAGCTTGGTTTGGTGGGCGATGGTGGTGATGACATCGACGATCTTGCGGATCTGGTCGGTGTTTTCGCCCAGCTGCTCCACCACGCCGCGCGCGGCGGTCAATTCGTTGATGGTGGTTCCGACGACATCCGCCGCCTCGTGCGCCAGCCCCGACACCGTGCCGATGGTGTCCATCAGGGCCACGGCGCTGCTGTTGCAGGTGGCGGCGTTGCGGTTGCTCTCCGACACGAAGCTGCCCGCGCTGACGGTGCGGTCGATGGTGCTGGTCGATTGCTGGCGCAGGGCGTCGGCCACGGTGCGCAACTGGCTGGATTGGGTGGCGACTTCGGACGCGACCTGATGGACGTCCTCGATCAATTGGCGGGACAGGGCGGCGGAACGGACCTGTTCGGTCACATCGGTCCAGGACAGGGTCTTGCCGATCACGTTGCCCTGATCGTCGCACACCGTGTCCACATGGGCCTCGACCGAGGTGTCGCCGACCCGCAGCGACCGGCGCAGGCTGGGCGGGGCCGCCGGGTCGGTGCATTGCTGGGTGAAGGCGGGGCCTTGCGCCAGAAGGTCCGGCGATCCGGTGTCGATGCCGTGATCGGCGCAGAAGGTCCGCGCGGCCGGATTGACGAAGCCAACCGTTCCGTCGGTGCGCAGCAGGGCGGTGGGGACCGGGCTGGAATCGACCATCCGCTTCATCAGCAACACCTGTTCGACGCTGCCGCGCAGGCGGCGCAGCGCTGCGCTCATCACCGCCAGTTCGTCGCCGCCGGTGCGCGGAATTTCGATGGACAGGTCGCCCGCCGCGATCTGTTCCATGGCCCGGGCGAATTTGCGCAGATTGGCGAACACCGCCACCCGCAGCAGCGCGGCCGCCGCCAGCGACACCGCCACGGCGAACAGCGCCACCATCTGGATCGCCTCGTTGCGCAGGCGTTCGGTGTTGGCAATGAAATCGCTGTTGTCGCGGGAGATTTCCGCCGAGGCCCAGGGCAGGCCGCCGTCGCCGCCGATGGCGACGGTGGTGGTGGACATGTCGACATGATCGGTGTTCTTGATGCCGATGGTTTCAAACAGCACGCCGCCCGCGCTGTCCTTGAACCGGATGTCGGCCCCCAGCACCGCCCCCAGGCTGCCCAGGATCGGCAGCGGGTCCGTCACCACCTCCAGGAAGCCGAGAACGCGGAAACCGCCGATCGGCATGATCATGCTGAACAGCGGCTGGCCCTTGTCGTTGCGCCACAACAGGGTGGCGGGGCGGCGCTTGTCCGCCAGTTCGCGCGCCTTCAAGCCCTCCAGCAGGGGGGCCACGGTGGCGACGCTGTCCTCCGCCCGGTTGCCGATGTCGGCCACCCGCTTCATCTCGGCGTCGAAGACGTTGACGGCGACCAGCTTCACCTCGCGGTCCACCACCACCGGGCGGGCCGAGATGCTTTTCAACGCCAAGGCGACCTTGGGGTATTCCTGCTTGTTGACGCTGTCGACCAGGAAGCCGTCCCGGCTCCATTCGTTGGCGTGGCCTTGCAACCATTCACTGTAATTCTTGCGGATGCGGTCGTTGACCAGAACACTGAGGGTCGCCGCGCTGCTGCTGTTGAAGGTCGCGACGGCAAAATCGCTGTAGCGTTGAGACACCCACGCCTGGCTGCCGAACAGGGCGGCCACCAGCACCCCAACCACCGACACCATCGCCCGCCGCAAGGTCCAGAAGCGGTGCCGCGCCCCGGACTCATCCACCTTCGCCAACGCCTTCATGTCCGCTCCCCTGGCCGCCAGCCGACCGGCTGTTGGATTGCAACACGAACATCATCGCTTCAGACCTTGAACAATATGCGCATCAAATGTGAATGAGATGTGTATTTTCATCCACAGCCGAGAAAATCATCGTTCACGCAGAATGAACACTCTTACCAGCAGGGCATTCATCAAATGACATCCAACCCTTCTCAAGTGGACAATCCGGAAATTCAAAACAACCCGCAGTTTTGTTCTGTTCGTTGATTGTGCAGCCGCACAAAAAATGCGCATAAAAAAAATACCACGGATGTCGGCGGGGCTGAAACCCGCAACATCCGTGGCAGTCTGCCGAGCGCGAGGCCGCCGCGAGAAACGCTTGCGACGGGGGAGTTGGCCCGGGGTACCCAAACGCTCAAACGAACAAAACGATCGAAAACGCTCAAACGCCCTGCGTGACGTCCCCGGCGAAGAGATAGCCGGTGCCGTGCACGGTGATGATGAAACGCGGGTCCGCCGGATCGGGTTCGATCAGGCGGCGCAGGCGACGAACCAGACTGTCGATGGTGCGGTCGGTCGCGTCGCTTTTGCGCCGCGTCGTCGCCGTCAACAGATAGTCGCGGTTCATAACCCGCCCGGCGTTGCAGACAAAGGTGGACAGCAGCTCGAACTCGGCCCCGGTCAGGCGCACCGGCTGATCCTGCGGATCGGTCAGGCGCATGCGGTCGAGGTAGAGCGTCCATCCGGCAAAGCAGCGGCGGCGGTCGTCGCGCGGGCTGCCGGGCGCTTGCAAACGCCGCAGCAGGTTGCGCACGCGGGCCAGGATCTCGCGCGGTTCAAAGGGCTTGGCGATGTAATCGTCGGCCCCCATCTCCAGCCCGATGATCCGGTCCAGCTTCTCGCCCCGGCTCGACACCAGGATGATGCCGATTTCCGACACCGCGCGCAGTTCGCGGGTCAGGGTCAGGCCATCCTGGCGCGGCAGGCGGATGTCCAGCAGCACCAGATCGATGGTTTCACTGGCCAGAAGCTGCTTCAGCTCCTCCGCGCTCTTGGCCAGCCGAACGGAGAACCCCTCGTCCATCAGATAGGATTTCAGGGTTTCGCGTGTCACCGCATCGTCGTCGGTGATGGCAATGGTCGCCGCCATGGCCGCTCCGTTCCTTTCGCCGTGGGCGTCCGCCGTCCTCAATGCTCCAGGATTTGGCCGAGGAACTGGCGGGTCCGCTCGCTCTTGGGGTTTTCAAAGAACTGCGCCGGGCTGCCGCTCTCGATGATCGTGCCCTCCGCCATGAAGATGATAGAGTCGGCGACCGAGCGGGCGAAACCCATTTCGTGAGTGACGCAGACCATGGTCATGCCCTCGTCGGCCAGTTCGATCATGACGTCCAGCACCTCCTTGACCATTTCGGGGTCGAGCGCGGAGGTCGGTTCGTCGAACAGCATGATCTCCGGACGCATGCACAGCGCGCGGGCGATGGCCACGCGCTGCTGCTGGCCGCCGGAAAGCTGGCCGGGGAACTTGTGCGCCTGATCGGGGATGCGGACCCGGCGCAGATACATCATGGCGATCTCTTCGATCTCCGACTTCGCCATGCCGCGCACCCAGATCGGGGCCAGCGTCAGATTCTGCAACACCGTCAGGTGCGGGAACAGGTTGAAGTTCTGGAACACCATGCCGACCTGTTTGCGGATCTTTTCGATCGCCTTCACGTCGTCGGTCAGTTCGGTGCCGTTGACGATGATGTGGCCGGTCTGGTGGGCCTCAAGCCGGTTGATGCAGCGGATCATGGTCGATTTGCCCGACCCGGACGGGCCGCAGACGACGACCTTCTCGCCCTTCCTGATGGTCAGGCTGACGTCGCGCAGGGCGTGGTAGCTGTTGTACCACTTGCCGACCTTGCGGAGTTCGATGACGGCGTTCTCGGACATGTGACAACTCTCCACAGAAGACGGCCGGTCAGCGGCGGTTGTAGCGGTTCGCCATGCGCTCCAGCCATTGGCTGTAGCGGGACATGCTGAAGCAGAAGATCCAGAACATCAGACCGGCGAAGACATAGACCTCGGCGAAGAAGGGACGCCATTCGGGGTCGGTCGTCGCCACCGTCGCGGCGGTCAACAGGTCGTACAGGCCGACGATGGTGACGAGCGAGGTGTCCTTGAAGCAGGAGATGAACTGGTTGACGATGGGCGGGATCACCATGCGCAGGGCCTGCGGCAGGATGATGAGCGTGGTCTTTTGCCAATAGCTCAGGCTCAGCGCGTCGGCGGCCTCATACTGGCCCTTGGGGATCGCCTGCAACCCGCCGCGCACGGCTTCGGCCAGATAGGCGGCGGTGAACAGGGTCAGACCGGCCAGCGCCCGCAGCAGCTTGTCGATGGTGACGCCTTCCGGCAGGAACAGCGGGAACATGACCGACGCCATGAACAGCACGCTGACCAGGGGCACGCCGCGCATCAGTTCGATGAAACCGACGCACAGGGACCGGATGGCGGGCAACGAGGATTGACGGCCCAGCGCCAGCAGGATCGACAGCGGAAAGGCCAGCGTGATGGCGAAGACCGACAGCATCAGCGTGATCGGCAGGCCGCCCCACTTGTCGTTCGGCACATGGGTCAGGCCGAACACGCCGCCCCACATCAGAACGCCCATGGCGACCAGCACCAGCGCCCAGGCCCCGGCCAGCCAGGGCCGCCAGAAGGCGCGCACGCCGCTGACCCCCAGCATGGCGACGAACAGGGCGCAGGCCAGGAACGGCCGCCATTGCTCGTCGAACGGGTAGGTGCCGAAGAAGATCAGCCGGTGCTTGACCACGATGATCGACCAGCAGGCCCCGGCCGCCGCCCGGCATTCGTCGGACGTGCCGAGCCAGACGGCGTTGACCACCAGCCAATTGACCATCGGCGGCACGGCAAACCACAGAATGGCGCAGCACAGCAGGGTCAGGACCGTGTTGAGCTTGGTGTTGAACAGGTTGTTCTTGGCCCAGCCGAACGGCTTCAGCGCTGTGACGCCACCGGGAAGGCTCGTGACCGAGGCCTGGGACGGCTCTTCTTCAAAAGACGCGGCCAGGGCGGCGGTGCTGTGCGGGGTGCTGTCCTTGCTCATCGCGTCACCAGTGCCACTTTGCGGTTGTACCAGTTCATGAAGCCAGCGATGCACAGGCTGATGATGAGATAGACGGCCATCATCATCGCCACCGCTTCCACCACCTGGCCGGTCTGGTTGGCCGAGGTGTTGGTGACGCTGACCAGATCGGGATAGCCGATGGCCACCGCCAGCGAGCTGTTCTTGGTCAGGTTCAGATATTGGCTGGTCAGCGGCGGCACGATCACCCGCAGCGCCTGCGGCAGGATGATGAGGCGCAGGATGTGGGCGGGGCTGAGACCCAGCGCCAACCCGGCTTCCGTCTGGCCATGCGGCACGGCCAGGATGCCGGAGCGGACGATTTCGGCGATGAACCCGGCGGTGTAGACCGACAGACCGATCAGCAGCGCGGTGAATTCCGGCGTCACCGCCGCACCGCCTTCGAAATTGAACCCGGCCAGCACCGGCACGTCAAAGGCAAAGGGCGCGCCGCTGCCGACGAACACCGCCACCGGCGGCAGAACGACCGAGGCCAGCGCCAGCGGCAGGGTGGGGAAGGGCTTGCCGGTGGTTTCCCGGTGCTTGCGGCCATACCGCACGACCAGCACCGCACCAACGATGCCGAGGATCAGCGCCAGAAAGGCCCAGCCATGCCCGGCGTGCTCGACGAAGGTCGGGAATTTCAGGCCACGGTTGCTCAGGAACACGTGCGGAACCACCTCCAGCGCCTCGCGCGGGCTGGGCAGCCGGTTCATGATCGTGTACCAGACCACCAGTTGCAGCAGCAGCGGCACGTTGCGCACGGTTTCGACGAAGACGGCGGCGAAACGCCCGACCATCCAGTTCGACGACAACCGGGCCACGCCGATGACGATGCCCAGGATCGAGGCGAGAACGATCGCCACCGCCGACACCGTCAGGGTGTTCAGCAGACCGACGACCATCGCCTTCAGATAGGTGTCGGACGCGGCGTAGGTCAGCAGACTTTCGCCGATCTCAAAGCCAGCCTCGCGGTTCAGAAACCCGAAGCCGGTGGCCACGCCGCGTTTGGACAGGTTGGTCAGGGTGTTGGACACCAGATACCAGCCGACCGCCAGCGTGCCAGACACGAACAGCGCCTGATACAGCCAGCCCCGCACGCGCGCGGAGTTCAGCGCTTGAACCAGTTTTGACATCTCACGCTCCGTACGGGGGAGAGGAAGCGGCGCTGCCGGAAAGGCTGGAACCAAACCGCCAGCGCCGCGCCGGATGCCCGCGCCCCGCGACGACCCGTCCCCGCGTGGAAGGGGACCGATCACCGCGCGCCGTGGGCGGTCCCGTTACTTCAGGGGCGGGGCGTACATCAGGCCGCCTTCGGTGTAGAGCGCGTTCTGGCCGCGCGGCATCTTCAGCTTCGACCCGGCGCCGACGTTGCGCTCAAAGCTCTGGGCGTAGTTGCCGACCTGCTTGATGATGGTGTAGGCCCAGTTTTCCTCGACCCCCAGCGCCTTGCCGTTGCCGGCCGTCACACCCAGCAGGCGCTTGACGTCGGGATCGGGCGAGGTCATCGACGCATCGACGTTCTCGGACGTGATGCCCTTCTCCTCGGCCTGGACCATGGCGAAGAACGCCCAGGTCACGAGGTTGGCCCATTCATCGTCGCCCTGGCGGATGGCCGGGGACAGCGGCTCCTTGGAGATCAGCTCCGGCAGGATCAGGTAATCGTTGGGGTTCTGCGTCTCGGCGGCGCGGATCGCGGCCAACTGCGAGGCGTCGGAGGTCAGGGCGTCGCAGCGGCCGGAGAAGAAGGCCTTGTGCAGTTCCTCGTTCTTCTCGATGACGACCGGCTTGAAGTTCATCTTGTTGGCGCGGAAGAAGTCCGCGACGTTCTGTTCGGTGGTGGTTCCGGGCAGAACGCAGACGGTGGCCCCGTTCAGCTGCTTGGCGCTCTTCAGCCCCAGCTTGGCCGACACCATGAAGCCCTGGCCGTCGTAATAGTTGGTCGGCGCGAAGTTCAGGCCGTTGGCGGTGTCACGCGACAGGGTGCGGGTGGTGTTGCGGGCCAGCAGGTCGATTTCGCCCGATTGCAGGGCGGGCAGGCGCTGTTGCGCCGACAGCGGGGTGTACTTCACCTTTTCCGAATCGCCGAACATGGCGGCGGCGACGGCGCGGCAGACGTCCACGTCCAGGCCGGTCCACTTGCCCTTGTCATCCGGTGCCGAGAAGCCATACAGGCCCAGGTTGACGCCGCACTGGACGTAGCCCTTCTGCTTCACCCCGTCGAACGTCGCCCCCGCCTGCGCGGTGCCGGTCAGAGCGAGGGGAAGAGTCACAACAGCCGCGAGAGCCGCCGCCTGGAGTTTGCTGATCACCGGATGTCTCCTTGCCTGAAACCCGCCCGCCCAGCCAGCCTTGCGGCCCGTTGGGAAAGGGCATGAACGATCCGACCGCCGAACCGTTCGAGAAGAGACAATCGGGTGACGCGTTGAACAACTTTGCCTGCGGATGTGAACAGGATGTGGAGCGTTGTGCACGGGTTGCGGTCAACGCTCCACACACGGCCCGGTGGTGCCCCCCCTATGGTGCCCCCGGTGGTGGCCCCGGTGGTGGCCCCGGTGACGATTGGTGTTATTGGACGGGTTTGGCCGGATCGGGCGCGCGGACCGACAGCGGGGCACCGACCTCGCCCGGATAGACGGCCAGCAGGCGCACCGGCTTGGTTCCGGCGTTCTGGCCGTAATGCCAGTTCGACGCCTCCATGAAGGCCTCCCCTTCCTTGGCGACGCGGACGGATCCGTCGTCGACATGCAGGGTCAGTTCGCCTTCCAGGATGTAGACGACGAGCGGGATCGGGTGACGGTGCTTGGGGATGACGGCACCGGGCGGGATGTGGGTGGTCCGCACGGTGATCAGCGGCTTGCCGGTGGGGTAGACGATGGGAACGCCGTCGCCATGGGTCGAGGTTTCCAACAGGACGTTGGACGTGACCGCCCCGGCGTTTTGGGCAACCTGCGCCCCGTGATGGCCATCGTCCTGATGGTCGTCATGGGTGCCGTGGGCGCGTGCATTGGTTGCAATTCCACAAGATAAAGCCAACAAAAGGGAGGCACTGGACAGACACCGCACCGCATTGCGAAGGCTGTGGCGGGATGCGGCGACGTTGTTTAAAGTTTTCGGAAAAAGCACAACCATCTCCATCAAAAACCGGATGCCCTACAATCGCATGGGTGGTCGCAAAAGGCGACCGTGCGATTTCGCACAGCAGCATGGTTTTTCCAACCGCCTGAATGGTCTATCATTCGCGTATCCACGGAGTGATACCGGGTTCAGAAGGTTCTGACGGTCTGAACCCGGTATCGCCCGCGACGGCGGGCGCGCGCCGGTCGGCGCGGAGCCTGCGTGGCGTATGAACGCAGCGGTCAGAAATTTTCTGACCGCGTATCAAACGGGCCAGTGATGTTCGACAGCTTTCTTCTCGCCTTCACCGCCCTGTTTTCAATCGTCAACCCGATCGCCATGGCGTTGATCTTCAGCCAAGTGACCGCCGGGCGCAGCCCGCGCGAACGCGCCCGGCTGGCCAGCCTGGTCAGCGCCTATTCCGCGCTGGTCATGCTGACGGCGCTGTGGGCCGGGGCCTATGTGCTGAATTTCTTCGGCATTTCGCTGGCCGCGCTGCGGATCGCCGGTGGCTTCGTCGTCGCCGAACGGGCGTGGGCCTTGCTGTCGGCCCCCGAAGCGCACGAAGCCAAAAAGCAGGAGCAGGCCGCCCCGGCCGAAACCGCCGAGGAGTCGGCCTTCTTCCCGCTGACCATTCCATTCACAACCGGGCCGGGGACGATTTCGGTCGCCATCGCGCTGGGATCGACCCGCCCGACCGACAGCGCCGCGCTGGGGGCCTTCTTCCTGGGCATGTCGGCGGCGGCCCTGGCGATTTCCGCTCTGATCTGGCTGTCCTACCGCTCTGCCGACCGTCTGGTCGCCCTGCTGGGCCACACCCGCGCCCGCGTGCTGACCCGCCTGTTCGCCTTCCTGCTGTTCTGCGTCGGCGTGCAAATCCTGCTGAACGGCATCACCGACGCGCTGGGGCCGCTGCTGGCCGGGCGGAAGTAGGGGGAGGCTGCATCACGTTAAAGCGTCTGAAGGCGGATCATCTGATGACGGGCCGACGCGCAGGATGCGGCGCAAGGCGCGCCCACGCAGCATCTGATCGTGCAGAAACCCCAACACATCCACCACACCATCGTCCCCAACCCGGAAGACGATGAGATGACGGGGAGCGTGAATCCGCTCCGCCGGATCCGCAACATGGGTGCGGCTGTGCCAAACGTGATACAAACCGACGCGGCGATTGAGGGTGCGCACCCACTCCACGCCACCCCGCTCCGGGGCATCCGCCACATCCTGCATCGCCTGGACGAGGAGGGCTGCGTAGCGCCGACGGCCCGCAGCGTGAAAACGCTCTTCGCTCCAATCCAGGATCCGGTCGAGATCGTTTTCCGCCGCCGCCGACAGGCGGAACACGCTCACGCGCGACCGTTGCGGTTCAAGGCCCGGTTCCGCGCTCGGCTTTCCAGCCGGTGGTTCAGGGAGTCCAACAACGCCTTTTGGCCCGCAGCACCGTCCACCAACCGGAACGCTCCGCGCTCCACATCCGCGATCCCACGTTCGGCCACCGCCTCGATGGCGGCCAGGCTGGCGCGCTCTGCGTCCAGATCCTCCTGGTAACGGCGCAGGGCCTCCCGAACCACCTCGTTGGCGTCTTGATGGTGCCCGTCCGCAACCTGCTGATCAACGAAGCGATTCAACCGGTCCGTCAGGCTGAAAGTCCGACCGCTCACGCTGCCCTCCTGTGATCCGGCGTTCCCACCACCAAAGAGTGATGCCGGACCACGGGGGCTGTCAATCACGCCTTTGGCCGCAAATCCCGCACACGCTTGGCCTTGCCGATGGAGCGGGCCACACCGCCCTGTTCGACAACATCAACCTTGGTGCTGATGCCCACACGTGACTTGATCGAGTGTTGCAGCATCTTGGCGTGGCGGTCCCATTCCGACGGGTGGGTGTCGGGGTTCACCTCCACCCGCACGGCGAGGCTGTCGAGATGGCCGTCGCGGCTGACCACCAGCTCGTAATGGGGGGCCAGCGCCGGATCCTTGCAGATCAGCTCCTCGATCTGGGTTGGGAAGACGTTGACGCCGCGAATGATGAGCATGTCGTCCGACCGCCCGGTGATCTTGTCGATCCGGCGCATGCTGCGCGCGGTCGGCGGCAGCAGGCGGGTCAGGTCGCGGGTGCGGTAGCGGATGACCGGCATGCCCTGCTTGGTCAGGGTGGTGAAGACCAGTTCGCCATAGGCACCGTCGGGCAGCACCTCGCCGGTGTCGGGGTCGATGATCTCGGGATAGAAATGATCCTCCCAGATGACCGGCCCGTCCTTGGTCTCCACGCATTCCGACGCCACGCCCGGCCCCATCACCTCCGACAGGCCATAAATGTCCACGGCGTGGATGTTGAAGGTCTTTTCGATCTCGCCCCGCATCGCCCCGGTCCAGGGTTCGGCCCCGAAGATGCCGACGCGCAGGCTGGTTTCGCGCGGGTTGATGCCCTGGCGCACCATCTCCTCGGCGATGTTCAGGATGTAGGACGGCGTGACCATGATGATGGTCGGCTTGAAGTCCATGATGAGCTGGACCTGCTTTTCCGTCTGCCCGCCCGACATCGGGATCACGGTGCAGCCCAGCCGCTCCGCCCCGTAATGCGCGCCCAGGCCGCCGGTGAACAGGCCATAGCCATAGGCGATGTGCACCCGGTCGCCGCGCGTCCCGCCCGCCGCACGGATGGAGCGGGCGACCACCTCCGCCCACACGTCGATGTCATGCTGGGTGTAGCCGACCACGGTGGGCCGCCCGGTGGTCCCGCTGGAGGCGTGGACGCGGACGATGTCCTCCATCGGCACGGCGAACATGCCGAACGGGTAGTTCTGGCGCAAATCGTCCTTCACGGTGAAGGGGAACAGCGCCAGATCCGTCAATTCCTTGAAATCGTCGGGGTGGACGCCCTTGGCCTCGCACTTGGCGCGGAAGGCCGGGACGTTGTCGTAGCTGTGGCGCAGCGACCAGGCCAGCCGCTCCGTCTGCATCGCCGCGATCTCGTCGCGGCTGGCGGTTTCGTACCGGTCGAGCGCGCTCGTGGCGGCGGCGGTGTGGGTGGTCATGGTGCGTTTCTCCCTTCATCCTGGCGCGGGCGTTCTTGCGCGTCCGGCGCTTGTTGGCCGGTTGTGGCGGGCGGGGTCAGACCCGTTCGAGAACCATGGCGATGCCCTGGCCGACGCCGATGCACATGGTGCAGAGCGCGCGGGCGGCCTTGCGGTCTTCCAGCTCCGCCACGGCGGTGGCGATCAGCCGGGTCCCGCTCGCCCCCAGCGGGTGGCCCAACGCGATGGCCCCGCCGTTGGGGTTCACATGCGCGGCATCGTCGGCCAGCCCCAATTGGCGCATCACCGCCAGCCCTTGGGCGGCGAACGCCTCGTTCAACTCGATCACGTCGATGTCGGCGATGGTCAGGCCCAGCCGGGCCAGCAGCTTTTGCGTCGCCGGGGCCGGGCCGATGCCCATGATGCGCGGCGGCACGCCCGCCACCCCGGTGCCGACGATGCGGGCGCGCGGCGTCAGGCCATAGCGGCGCACCGCGTCCGCCGACGCCACGATCACCGCCGCCGCCCCGTCGTTGACGCCCGACGCGTTGCCCGCCGTGACGCTGCCGCCCTCCTTGCGGAAGGGCGTGCCGAGCTTGGCCAGCGCCTCCAGCGTCGTGTCGGGGCGCAGATGCTCGTCCTCCGCCACGATCACCGGCTCGCCCTTGCGACGGGGAATCGCCACCGGCACGATTTCGCGGGCGAAACGCCCGGCGGCTTGCGCGCGGGCGGCGCGCAGCTGGCTGCGCAGGGCAAAGGCGTCCTGGTCGGCGCGGCTGATGGCGAAGTCGGCGGCGACGTTCTCGGCGGTCTCCGGCATGCTGTCGATGCCGAACCGCGCCTTCATCAGTGGGTTGACGAAGCGCCAGCCGATGGTCGTGTCAAAGATCTCGGCGGAGCGGGAAAAGGCGCTGTCGGCCTTGCCCATCACGAAGGGCGCGCGGGTCATGCTTTCCACGCCCCCGGCGATCATCAGTTCCGCCTCTCCGGCCTTGATGGCGCGGGCGGCCATGCCGACGCTGTCCATCCCCGACCCGCACAGCCGGTTGACGGTGGTTCCCGGCACGCTGTCGGGCAGACCGGCCAGCAGGGTGGCCATGCGGGCGACGTTGCGGTTGTCCTCCCCGGCCTGGTTGGCGCAGCCCAGGATCACATCGTCCACCGCCGCCCAATCGACGCCGGGGTTGCGCTCCATCAGCGCTTTCAGCGGCACGGCGGCCAGATCGTCCGGGCGCACCGGGGCCAGCCCGCCGCCGTAACGACCAAAGGGGGTGCGGACGGCGTCGCAGAGAAAGGCGTCGGTCATGACACACGGCTCCTGAAAATCAAACCGGAGGGGAGGCGGGGGGCGTCGGTCAACCGACGTCCACCACCCGCTGCCCCTTCAAACGGGCGGATTGGCCACGGAACAGGCCGACGATCACGCCATTCTGATTGGTGACGACGGTGTCGTACACGCCGGACCGCCCCCCCTGATGCACCACCCGGCATTCCGCCGTCAGCACGTCGCCCAGCCGGGCGGGGGCGGGGAAGCTGATGGAACAGCCCGACGCCACCGTCGCCTGATTGTCGGCGTTGCAAGCGTAGGCAAAGGCGGTGTCGGCCAGCGTGAAGGTCATGCCGCCATGGCCGATGTCGTGGCCGTTCACCATGTCCTTGCGCACGGTCATCGTCATCCGGGAAAAGCCCGGCGCGATGGCGGCCAGTTCGATGCCGTGGGACTGCGCGCAATAATCGCGTTCGTGCATGCCGCGCCCCACCGCCTCGGCGATGGCCTGCGGGGTCAGACCCGGTTCGGTCGGGTGGTCAGTCATGGAAACGGGTTCCTTCACAGATTTTGCGACGCAACAGGGCCGAGGCGCGGTAACGGTCCTCGCCATAGGTGTGGGCCAGCGCGTCGAGCGCGCGGCACACCCGCGCCAGCCCGATCCGTTCGGCCCAGGCCAGCGGCCCCAGCGGGTAATTCACCCCCTTGGTCATCGCCGTATCGACATCGGCGGCAACGGCCACCCCCTGCATCACCGCGTCCGCCGCCTCGTTCGCCAGCATCGCCACGGTGCGCAGAACCGCCATGCCCGGCGCGTCGTCGATCACAATCACCGCCTTGCCCAGCGCGCCGAACAGAGCGGCGGCGGTGGTCAGGTGGTCATAGGGAACACCGGTCCGCGTCGTGATGGCGATGCGGGTGGCGGTGGCGTAATCCAGCGCCAGATCGAACAGCACCAGCGCCGCGATCCCATCCTCCGCCGCGCGTTGCCCGGCGCTGCGCCCGTCGGTCAGCGCCAGGGTGACGCCATCGACCACCAGCACGCCCGGCCCATCCGCCTTGCCCTCGGCGTCTTCCTCCACCGTCACCCCGGCGGCGCGCAGCAGACCGGGCAGGGCCGCCGCCGGGCCGAGATCGCCGCGCACCACCACCCGTTCCGGGTGCGGCCCGGTGAGAAGGGCAGGGACCGCCGGTCGTTCGGCTCCGGGCCGATAATCGTAGAAGCCGCGCCCGCTCTTGCGGCCCAGCCGCCCGGCCTCCACCAACTCCTGCTGGATCAGCGAGGGTTGAAAGCGCGGGTCGCCGAAATAGGCGGCGTGGACGGAGCGGGTGACGGCGAAATTCACGTCGTGCCCGATCAGGTCCATCAGTTCGAACGGCCCCATGCGGAAGCCGCCGGATTCGCGCAGGATGGCGTCGATCCCGGCGGGGTCGGCCGCCTGCTCCTGCACCAGCCGCAACCCTTCGGCGTAGAAGGGGCGGGCCACCCGGTTGACGATGAAGCCGGGGGTCGAGCGGCAGCGCACGGGGGTTTTTCCCCAGGCGCGCGCGGTGTCGAACAGGGCGGCGACGATGGCCGGATCGGTTGCCAGACCGCTGACGATCTCCACCAGCGCCATCAACGGGGCCGGGTTGAAGAAATGCAGACCGGCCAGCCGTTCGGGCCGCGCCACCCCCGCCGCGATGGCGGTGACGGAGATGGAGGAGGTGTTGGTGGTCAGGATGGCGTCGGGGCCGACGATGCCCTCCAGCTCCGCGAACAGGCGGCGCTTGACGTCGAGATCCTCGACCACCGCTTCGATCACCAGACCGGCGGGGGCCAGATCGGCCAGCGCATCGACGGCGGTCAAGCGGGACAGCGTGGCGTCACGCTCCGCCGCCGTGCGCTTGCCCTTGTCGACCAGCCCGTTCAACGCCGTGGCGATGGCGGCGATGGCCGCCGCCGCCGCGCCTGGACGGGCATCGACCAGCAACACCGGGTGCCCGGCCTGCGCGGCGACCTGGGCGATGCCCTGACCCATCGCGCCGCTGCCGACGACGCCGACGATGGTGGTGGTGGGAAGGGGAAACATCGCTCACCGTCCCTGGAAGCTGGGGGCGCGTTTGCCGACGAAGGCGGCCACACCCTCGCGGTAATCCTCCGTCCGCCCGGCCTCGCGCTGGAGATCGCGCTCCAGATCCAGTTGCGCGTCGAGATCGTTGGTGGAGGAGGCGTTGAGCGCCCGCTTGATCAACGCCAGGCCCTTGGTCGGCTGGGTCGCCAGATGGCGGGCCAGCGCCTGCGCCTCCCCGGCCAGCGCGTCGTCGTCCACCGCCTTCCAGATCATGCCCCAGGCTTCGGCCTGTGCGGCCGTCACCTTGTCGCCCAGCATGGCCAGCCCCATGGCGCGGGCGTGGCCGACCAGACGCGGCAGGGTCCAGGTCCCGCCGGAGTCCGGCAGCAGCCCGATCTTGCAAAAGGCCTGGATGAAGCTGGCCGACTTGGCCGCCAGCACGATGTCGCAGGCCAAGGCCAGATTGGCCCCGGCCCCGGCGGCCACCCCGTTCACCGCGCAAACCACCGGCATCGGCAGGGCGCGCAGGCGGCGCACCAACGGGTTGTAGTTGGTTTCGATCGACTCCCCCAAATCCGGCGGGGCCGCCCCCGGCGCCACCGCGCGGTCGGACAGATCCTGTCCGGCGCAGAAACCGCGCCCGGCCCCGGTCAGCAGCAGACAGCGCACGCTGGCGTCGCCCTCCACCCGGTCCAGCGCCGCGCGCAGATCGGCGTGCATGGCGGCGGTGAAGCTGTTCAGCCGGTCGGGCCGGTTCAGGGTGATGGTGGCCACGCCGTCGGCGATGGTCAGCAGGATCGGGGTTTCGGCGGTCATCATGGCCTCGCTCATCGCCTCAATCTCCCCTCACGCGGCCGGAGCCGTCGCCACCGGAACGCGGCTCTGCACCACGCGGAAGCGGTTGGCGACAAAGGCCAGATCGCACAGCGCGGCGTTGGCCGCCGGGTTGGCCCCGGTGCCGTGGAAATCGCTGAAGGCCGCCGATTGGTTGACGAAGACGCCGCCGGTCAGATTGACCGACAGGGCGACGCCCGCCTCGACAAACGCGTCGCTGGCCTGTTCGATCACCGCCGGATCGCTGGAATAAAGACCGGCGGTCAACGCGCCCTTGGTCCGGGTCAGGCGGGCGGCGCGCTCCAGGCTGTCCGCCGTGGAGTCGGTTTTGACGATGATGGCGATGGGGCCGAACAGCTCCTCGCCATACGTGTCCTCCGCGCTGGCGTCCATGGTCAGGATCAGCGGGGTGCGGACCTGCGCGTCGGGGAATTTCGGATGGGCGATGGCGCGCGACGGCAGGACCACCGTGCCCAGCGTCGCCGCGTGGTCGATGCGGGTCAGCGTGGCGGGCGATTGGATGGCCCCCAGCACCTCCACCGCGCGTTCGGGATCGGACAGGAACTTGTCCACGCCGCCAGCCAGCGCGGCGGCGACCTGATCGAAGCTCATCCGCTCGGCCCCGGCCTGGATGCCGTCCTTGGGCACGAAGAAGACCTGCGTCGTCGTGCACATCTGGCCGGAATAGAGGCTGAGCGTGAAGGCGAGGTTGCGCACCATCCCCTTGGGGTCGTCGGTGCTGTCGATGGTGACGGTGTTGACGCCCGCCTTTTCGGTGTAGACCTGGGCGTGGCGGGCGTTCTGCTCCAGCCAATCGCCGAAGCCGGTCGATCCGGTGTAGTCGATCACCGCCACCTCGGGCCGCAGGGCCAGATCCTTGGCGATGGTGTCGCCGATGGCCAGAGTCACGAGGTTGGGGTCAAGCCCAGCCTCGGCCAGAACCTCGCGGGCGATCTTGACCGTGATGGCCAGCGGCAGGATGGCCGTCGGCCCAGGCTTCACGATCACCGCGTTGCCGGTGACGAGGCTGGCGAACAGGCCGGGATAGCCGTTCCAGGTCGGGAAGGTGGCGCAGCCGATCACCAGCCCGACGCCGCGCCCGACCACTTCGAACCGCTTGTCCATCACCAGCGGCGGATTCTTGCCTTGCGGCTTTTCCCAGCGCGCGGTCGGGGCCTGATCGGTCATCGCCTTCCAGCCATAGGCGACGGCCTCCAGCCCGCGATCCTGCGCGTGCGGGCCACCGGCCTGGAAGGCCATCATGAAGGCTTGCCCGGTGGTGTGCATGACCGCGTTGGCGATTTCAAAGCTGCGCGCGTTCAGCCGCTTCAGGATCTCCAGGCACACGCCCGCCCGGCCATCGGGACCGGCCTTGCGCCAGCCCGGCATCGCCGCCTTGGCCGCCGCCAGCAGCGCGTCCAGGTCCGACACCGGGTAGGTGATTCCCAGATCGAAGCCGAAGGGCGACCGTTCGCCCCCCGCCGTTCCGGTGACGCCCGGCTGGTCGAGCGGAAAGGGCTGGTCGCGGTAGCCCGCCAGCGCCGCTTCGCCATCCGCCGCCGCCGTCTCGCCATAGGCGCGCGGGCTGGGCATTTCCGGGTAGGCCGACCAATAGGCCCGGCTGCGGCAGGCCTCCACCGCCTGGCGCAGCGTGGCTTCGTGGGTGGCGAACAGGCTCTGCGGGGACGTGGTCATGCGGGCGTTTCCCATTGTGCTTGGTTGTCGTTGCGCGGGCGGGCGTTTTTGGTCGTTCCAGGCCGCTCAGGCGGCGTCGAAATCGATCACCACCCGGTCGGTCAGCGGGCGGGATTGGCAGGTCAGGACGTAGCCGGCCTCCACCTCCCACGGCTCCAGGGAGTAGTTTTCGGCCATCGCCACCTTGCCCTCCCGGACCTTCGCCCGGCAGGTGCAGCAGACGCCGGATTTGCAGGAATAGGGCAGGTCGGCCCCGTGGCGGTGGGCGGCGTCCAGGATGCTGTCGCCGTCATAGGCCAGGGTGAATTCGCGGCGCTTGCCGTCCTGAAGGATGGCGATGGTCGCCCCGTCCGCCGGATCGCTGCTCACCGGGGTGGCGCTGGCGCGGCGCGGGGCGCTGGTGCCGAACAGCTCCAGATGGATGCGCTCCGCCGGGGTTCCGGCGGCGGTCAGGGTGTCGCGCACCTCCTCCACCATCGCCTGCGGGCCGCAGAGGAACACGGCGTCGACGCTGGCGGCGTCGATCGGCCCGGCGCACAGCTCCCGCACCAGATCGGCCCCGATGCGGCCCGACAACAGCCCGGCCTCTTCCGGTTCGCGGCTCAACAGATGATGGATCGCCAGCCGCCCGATGTGGCGGTTCTTCAGATCCTCCAACGCCTCGCGGAAGATGATGGAGGAGACGGTGCGGTTGCCGTAGATCAGCAGGAATTGGCTGCGCGGCTCGCGCGCCAGCACGGTCTTGAGGATCGACAGGATCGGCGTGATGCCGCTGCCCGCCGCGAAGGCGACGTAGGTCTTGGCCGCCGCCGGGTCGAGCGGGGTGGTGAAGCGGCCCATCGGCGTCATCACCTCCAGCGTCATCCCCGCCGCCAAGGCGTCGTTGGCGTGGTTGGAGAAGACACCCCCCTCCACCCGCTTGATGGCGACGCGCAATTCCCTCTCATCCACGCCGGAGCAGATGGAGTAGGAGCGGCGCACCTCCTCCCCGCCGATGCGGGTCTTCAGGGTCAGGTGTTGGCCATGGGCGAAGCGGTAGCGGTCGGCCAGTTCGGGCGGCACGTCGAACCGCAGCGACACGGTGTCGGCGGTTTCCCGGCGGCATTCACCGATGGTCAGGGCGTGAAAGCTGGGGGTGCTCATGGGTGGACTTCCTTGTCGGTCGCGCAGCCGCTCACTGGTGTTTGCCTCAATGGCGTTTGGCTCAATGGCATTTGAACACGTCGAACGGTTCGAGGCAGGCGTTGCAGCGGTGCAGGGCCTTGCAGGCGGTGGAGCCGAAACGGCTGATCTGCGCGGTGTCGGTCGATCCGCAGAGCGGGCAGGCGATGGCCTCCTGCGGCGCGGTCAACGCCCGCTTGCCAGCGGCGGGCGGCGGCACGATGCCGACCTCGGCCAGCTTGGCCCGGCCCGTCTCGCTGATCCAATCGGTGGTCCAGGGCGGGGCGATGACCACGCGGACGGTGGCGTCCAGCCCGGCCCGCGCCAGCGCGGTTTCCACCTCCAGCACGATCACGCCGGTGGCCGGGCAGCCGGAATAGGTCGGCGTCACCGTCACCGTCACCGCCAGCCGCCCATCGCCGCCCCCATCCCCGCCCCCATCGTCATCGCGCACCACCGACCGGACGATGCCGAGATCGACGACGCTCAACACCGGGATTTCCGGGTCCATCACCCCGGCCAGCGCGGCCCAGGCGGTCAACACCCGGGGGTCGGCCCCCGGTTCCGGCCCCCAACACCCCGCGTTCGCGCCCCCGGCCTGCTCCGCATGCGCCATGGTCCCGGCCCCCTTCACCACACCGCGTCGGGATAGGCACGCGGCAGGAACTGCATCTCGGCCAACAGATAGCCCAGATGCTCGCTGTGCTCGCCGCGCAGGCCGCCCTTGTGCATCCAGCCGTCCGCCGGACGGGTCAAGGTCGCCTCGGCCGCGACGTCGGCCACGCGCGCGGCCCAGGCGGCGCGCAGATCCGCCGGATCGGGCGCGATCCCGGCGGCGGCCAGCGCCGACGACGCCGCGTCGGCCTCGAACATCTCGCCGGTGTAGGGCCACAGGCGATCCAGCGCGTCCTGCGTTTTGGCGCGGCTGATGGCGGTCCCGTCGCCCAGGCGGATCACCCATTCCGCGCTGTGCTGGACGTGATAGCGCACCTCCTTCAACGCCTTGGCGGCGATGCCCGCGATCCCGGCGTCGGGGGAGGTGGCGAGGCGCTCGTACAGCTCCACCGACCAGGCGTCGTGCAGGAACTGGCGGACGATGGTGTGGCCGAAATCGCGGTTGGGCTGCTCGACGAGCAGATGGTTGCGGTAATCGAACACGTCGCGGCGGTAGGCCAGCCGGTCTTCGTCGCGGCCCTGGCCCTCGGCCTCCCCGGCCAGGCTCAGCCACAGGCGGGCGTGGCCGACCAGATCCAAGGCGATGTTGGTCAGCGCGATGTCTTCTTCCAGCTCCGGCGCGTGGCCGCACCATTCGGACAGACGGTGTCCCAGCACCAGACTGGTGTCGCCCAGCCGCAGCGCGAAGCCGAACAGGGCCTGTTGGGTGTCGATGGTCATCCCGGACTCCCTTGCGGTCAGATGTTCTTCACGTCGGCGGGGATCTCGTAGAAGGTCGGATGACGGTAAACCTTGTCGTCCGCCGGTTCGAACAGGCTGGCCTTGTCCGCCGGATCGGACGCGGCGATGGCGGCGGCGGGCACGGCCCAGATGCTCACCCCTTCGCCCCGGCGGGTGTAGACGTCGCGCGCGTTGCCCAGCGCCATCTTGGCGTCGGCGGCGTGCAGGCTGCCGACATGCTTGTGGCTCAGGCCGTTTTTCGGGCGGATGAAAATCTCGAACAGCGGCCAGTCTTTGCGGTCGCTCGCGGTGCGGTCCATGGCTCTATCCCCTCCCGGCTGCGTCAGCCGACGTTTTTCAAGTGGCGCTGGGCGCGCTTGGCGGCGTGGGCGGTGGCGGCCTCGCGCACCCAGGCCCCCTCGTCCCAGGCCTTGCGGCGGGCTTCCAGGCGTTCGCGGTTGCACGGGCCGTTGCCCTTCAGGATCTCGTTGAACTCGGACCAGTCGATGGCCCCAAACTCGTAATGGCCGGTCTCGGCGTTCAGGCGCAGATCGGGATCGGGGATGGTCAGGCCCAGGAACTCCGCCTGCGGCACGGTGGCGTCGACGAAGCGCTGGCGCAGCTCGTCGTTGGAGAAGCGCTTGATCTTCCAGGCCATGTTCTGGGCGGAATGGGCCGACTGGTCGTCCGACGGGCCGAACATCATCAGCGACGGCCACCACCAGCGGTTCAAGGCGTCCTGCGCCATCCGCTTCTGTTCCGCCGTGCCGTTGGCCAGCGCCAGCATCAGTTCATAGCCCTGGCGCTGGTGAAAGCTTTCCTCCCGGCACACCCGGATCATGGCGCGGGCGTAGGGGCCGTAGGAGCAGCGGCACAGCGGCACCTGATTCATGATCGCCGCACCGTCCACCAGCCAGCCGATCGCCCCGATGTCGGCCCAGGTCAGGGTCGGGTAATTGAAGATGCTGGAATATTTGGCCTTGCCCGCCAAAAGCTGTTCGACCAGCTCGTCGCGCGACACGCCCAGCGTCTCCGCCGCGCTGTAGAGGTACAGGCCGTGCCCGCCCTCGTCCTGCACCTTGGCCAGCAGGGCCACCTTGCGGCGCAGGCTGGGCGCGCGGGTGATCCAATTGCCCTCCGGCAGCATGCCGACGATTTCGGAATGGGCGTGCTGGGCGATCTGGCGGACCAGGGTGCGGCGGTAGCCGTCGGGCATCCAATCGCGCGGCTCGATCTTTTCCTCCGCGTCGATGCGCTCCTGAAAGCGGATGTCGTTGTCCGTCACCAGCCGGGGCGACGGTTGCGCGCCCTGATCGGCCTTGCTGTCCAAACCCTGCGTGTACATCGGCGTCCCCGCGATTGCTTGCGCGTCCAGCAAACTGTCTGCGTGGGGAAAAATATGATACAAAACTCACTCTGTAAAGACGTTTCATGTGTCATTTCGTCGCCCTGCGCCGCATCCATGACAATCGGCCTTTTCCAACGGTTTTCCAGGGATAACACTGGGCGGTTTGCCCGTCACAAAACCCCGAAATGCCTGTGGGTTTTCGTGGGACACGACACAGTTCGGCGTGGTTGATCGCTATTTTTTGCGCCGCAAAATACCCCCATCACCCACCTGAAGATCCACCACCGACCCTCAGCCCAACGACGCGGCATCCAGCCCAAAGAATCAGAAGAGTCCAAGAACAACGCCTTTGGTCGCACCCAATCCGCCAAACGGCCCGCATTTTGCGTCGCAAAAATCCACCGACCTCCATCGGAAGAGCCAACTTCCCCCGCTGGACAACCGACCGGAAAGGATGACGCCCATGAAACACACCGTCCTGCGCAACGATCGGCACGCCGCCGCCCGCTTCGTTCTGACGGCCCGGTTTCGGGCGGTGCGGGATTTGGAACAGGTGTCGGCGGTGTGCGCCGTCGTGTCGGCCGCCGCCACCCTGATCCACGAGCTTCAGAAGGAGCGGGGGGTGTGGAACGTCCATCTGGGCAGCGGCGGACGCCTGTTTTCTAAGCAGATCGCCCCGCAAACGGCGATCTGCCAAAAACGGGAGCAGGAGTTGCGCGCCCGCTTCGACGATCTTGACCGCATGGCGCATGGGGCGGCGTTGTTTTCCGGGATCCGCACGGCGCTGGCCGATCTCGACGCACTGCCCGCGCTGCGGGAACGCGCCGGGCGGCTGGCGGTGGAACCGGCGAACAGCTTCGCCTGTTTCTGCCGTCTGATCGGCGCGTTGCTCGGCATCGTGTCGGCGGATCCGACCGTGTCGCGCGCCCTGACCGCCGCGCGCGACCTGGATGGCCTGACCCGCCCTGCGCGGCGACCTGACCGGCTTCATCCACAAGGTGCGCGCGGCGTGATCGGCGGGGTTGCGGCGCGACCGGGCGGATTGGCCCGGCTTTTGCCTTTCAAACAGTCTTGAACCAAGGGAAAGGGGACATGGTGCGGGTTCTGGTGGTGGATGACGACGCCGAACGGGCGGCCCTGGTCGAACGCAGCCTGCGCGACAGCGGCGCGACCGTGGCCGCCGTCATCGGGGTGAACACCGATCTGCGCGCCGCCCTGCACCAGCACCGGCCCGACGTGATCGTCGTCGATCTGGCGGCACCGGACCGCGATTATCTGGAGGATCTGATGACGATCAACCAGGAGACCCCGCGCCCGGTCGCCCTGCTGATCGGGGAGGAGGATCGCCCCCTGATGGCCCGCGCCATCCGCGCCGGGGTCAGCCTCTACGCCGTGGACGGGTTGAGCGCCAAGCTGATCCGCTCGATCATCGACACGGTGACGGGCCATTTCGACCGCTACCGCGCGGTGAACGAGGAGTTGGAGCGGTCGCGCGCCGCCCTGAACGACCGCAAGCTGATCGAACGGGCCAAGGGCCTGCTGATGGCCCACCGCGACCTGACCGAGGATCAAGCCTACAAGGCGCTGCGCAAGATGGCGATGGACCAGAACAAACGGCTGGTCGAGGTCGCCGGGGCGGTCCTTGATCTGGCCGATCTGCTGAAACGGTAGGGCCGGGTCAGCTTTTCCTGAAGCGCGCGACGACCTTGGTCAGGAACTCCATGATGTGTGATGCCTCCATCCCGTCGGGGGCAAAATGGTCGCATCCGCAATAACACCGATACAGGTCAATCATGGATGGTTCATTTCCCAAAAAGACCATGGACCACCCGTCACATAGGCGCGACTCCACCCCCTCCTTGATGACCGTCTGAACATTGCGATGACGGGTGTCGGTCAGGATTTTGGTGTACAGCGCATCGACCACACGATGCGGGCCTTCCAGGATTTCCAGAAAGTGGGTGGTGTTGAAGCACAGCACGCTGCTGATGTTGCGCGCCGGGTTTTTGGCCTGGGACGCGGCCATGATGGATTTGATGTGCTCTTTCGTGACACCCGGTGCCACCTCGCTGCGGAAAACCACGCGCAGAAATTCATTGTCGGGGCTGGGATGCCGTGTTCCTTCGCACAGAAGCGCTGTCAGGCGTTTTTGCAGCAGGGCCGGGTTGATCGGCTTGGTGAGGAAGGCGGTCGCTCCGGCGTCCCGTGCCCGTTTGACGATGTCCGGCGCGGTGTGGGCGGTCAGGATCGCGACGGGAATTCCGGTGTCGAGGCGTCCGTTCGCCGTCATGCCTTCGGGCAAGCGGCCGGATCGCAAGAGCGTGACAAAGGTCAAACCACCCATCGGTTCCATTTCAAGATCGCAAACAATCAGTGAAACCGGCGAGAGGTTCAGAATGTTGAAAGCGCTCAAGGCCGATGAAGCCTCGTAGACCGTTCCGACGCCAATTCTCCGCAGGATCGTTGCGATCAGGCGGCTGGTGAACTCGTTGTCTTCGACGACCAGAACGGATGCGGATTTCAACAAGGACGCATGGTTGCTCATGATCCCCTTCCAGACGCTGCCTTTCCCTGAAACAAGAATATTTCAATCATTCTAAATCAATTGCGGCCATTTCGGCGAAATTCTAAAAATGATTGAAAATACTGCACATCTATCGTTAAGGAGTGATGAATTTTGTTTCAATTGGGGCAAACACCGATGCGTTGCTTGATTCAAATCATTGGCGTGCAAAACTTCAGAAAAACCCGAGTGAATCTCATACAAGTGGAGTGATCGCAAACTTATTCCGTGAAATCATCCCGACTGACGCCGTGTTTTTTGAGTTTATCGTAAAAGGTTTTACGCGGAACGCGCAGGGCTTCCACTGCTGCCTTGACGCTCCCCTTGTTGCGGGCCAGTTCGGCTTGGATGAGGCTTTTCTCAAAGCGGTCCACCTGTTCGACCAGCGACAGGCCGCCAATCCCTTCGCCGCCCGCTGCTGCTGCTCCCGCCGCAGTTCCAGGCGCTGCCCCTGGCTCCACCGCCGCGTCCTCCAGCCCCAGCACGAAGCGGTCGGCGGCGTTGCGCAGCTCGCGGACGTTGCCCGGCCAGTCCTGCGCCATCAGCCGTTGGGCCTGCGCCGGGGACAGGGCGCGCGGGTCGCGGTTGTAGCGGTTGGCGGCCTGCAAGACGAAATGCTGGAACAGCAGCGGGATGTCTTCGCGCCGCTCGCGCAGGGGCGGGATGGTGACGACGACGACGTTCAACCGGTAATAGAGATCGGCGCGGAAGGTTCCGGCGGCGGCGGCCTGCTTCAGATCCACCTTGGTCGCGGCGACGATGCGCAGATTGACCGGGACCAGCTCGTTCGACCCCAGCGGTTCGACCACCCGTTCCTGAATCACCCGCAACAGCTTGACCTGAAGCGACAGCGGCATGCTTTCGATTTCGTCGAGGAACAGGGTCCCGCCGCTGGAATGCTCGATCCGGCCAACCCGCCGCTTGGCCGCCCCGGTGAAGGCCCCGGCCTCGTGCCCGAACAATTCGCTTTCAAAGATCGATTCCGGCATCGCCCCGCAATTCAGCGCGACAAAGGGGTGTTTGCGCCGGGCGCTGGCGTCGTGCAGGGCGCGGGCGACCATCTCCTTGCCCGATCCGGTTTCGCCCAGCACCAGCACGTCGGCGTCGGTGTCGGCCACCGCCGCGATGGTGGTGCGCAACCGCTCGATCCCGGGCGCGCGCCCGACGATGCCGGACCCGGCAGCCTCCCCGCCGGACAGGGCCGCGCGCAGGCGACGGTTTTCCAGCACCAGACGGCGTTTCTCCACCGCGCGGCGCACGGTGTCGGTCAGGCGGTCGGCGGGGAAGGGCTTTTCCAGGAAGTCATAGGCCCCGTTGCGCATCGCCTCCACCGCCATCGGCACGTCGCCGTGGCCGGTGATGAGGATGACCGGCAGTTCCGGGTCGATGGCCTGGACCCGCGCCATCAGCGTCAGCCCGTCCATCTGCGGCATGCGCAGATCGGTGACGAGGCAGCCCGGCCAGTCGCGCCCCAGATGGCGCAGGGCGCGTTCGGCCCCGTCGCAGGCGATGACGGCGAAATCGGCCAGCTCCAGAGTCTGTTGACCGGCCAGCCGCACCGCCCGTTCGTCGTCCACGAAGACAACGCACCCGTTTGCCGTGTCGGTCATGGTCATAACGGTTGATCCACCAGTTTGAGACGCAAGGTGAAAACGGCCCCGCCGTCGGGGTGGTTGGCGGCGGTCAGGCTGCCGCCCAAATCCTCGACGATGCCGTGGCTGATCGACAGCCCCAACCCCAGCCCGTCGCCCGCCTCCTTCGTGGTGAAGAAGGGGACGAACAGCCGGGGCAGGTCGGCGGCGGCGATGCCGGTCCCGCTGTCGGCCACGCTCAACCACAGCCCCGGCCCGCCTGCCGCGTCGGCGGGTCCTGCCTCCACCCGCGCCGCGATGGTCAGGCGGCGTTGCGAACGGTCGCGCATGGCGTCGGCGGCGTTGCCGATCAGATTGACCAGCACCTGTTGCAGCCGCACATCCTCCCCCACCACCCACAGCGGGCTGTCGGGCAAACCCAAGACAACCTCGACCTCCTCCCGCCGCAGCCGGGCTTCGAACAGCGCCAGCGCCTGGGCGACGGTTCCCTGGACCGACACCGGCCCCAGATTGCCCGACGCGCGGCGGGCGAAGCCCTTCAACTGGCGGGTGATCGCCGCCATGCGGTCGGTCAATTCGGCGATTTCGCCCAGATTGCCGCGCACGGCGTCCAGCCGCCCCCGGTCCAGCAGCACCACCGCGTTGTCGGCGAAGCTGCGCAGGGCGGCGAGCGGCTGGTTGATCTCGTGCGCGATCCCCGCCGACATCTGGCCGAGTGCGGCCAGCTTGGCCGCCTGGGTCAGCTCGTTCTCGGTCGCGCGCAGTTCGGCGGTGGCTTCGGCCACCCGGCGTTCCAGCTCCAGCCGGGTCGCCTCCTGCAACGCCAGCCGTTCGGCCAGGGCGGCGCGGCGCAGGGCCAGCGCGTGCACCGCCATCGCCGCCAACGCGGTCAGGGCGGCGGCGAGCAGCCCGGCCCCCTGCGCCCGCGCCGTCACCGGATCCAGGCTGGTCAGGCTGTGCAGGGTCCAATCGCCCCCCGGCATGGCGACCGAGGCCAGCAGGAAGCGCCGCTCGTCCCCCGCCGGGTCGGCCAGCGCGATGCGGTCGGCCGCCCCGGCAAAGGCCCAGGGCAGCACGTCCATCCCCTCGCTGCTGCCGTCGGGCCGGACGGGCAGGGCGATGGGCAGTTGGCGGGGCAGGGCGCGGTAACGCCATTCCGGCACGTTGGTGATGAACACCACGCCGTCGCGGTCGCTCACCAGCAGCTTTTCCTGCCCCGGTGCCCAGGCCCGTTCCAGCCGGTCGAAGGCGACCTTCAGCACCACCACGCCCAATGTGCGGTTTTCCGCCACCACCCGGTGCGCGGTGTAATAGCCCGGCACGAAGGAGGTGGTTCCCAGCGCGAAATGATGCCCCTCGCCCCGCTCCATCGCCCGTTGGAAATAGGGGCGGTAGGCGAACGTCTGGCCGACGAAGCCGTTGGGGCTGTCCCAATTGCTGGCGGTCAGCGTCAAACCGGCGCTGTTCATGATGTAGAGCGCCGACGCGTCGAGCGCCTGGGCGATGCCCGACAGCTTGGCGTTCATCCGCGCGATCCGCTCCGGCGTCGGGTCGGCCAGCAGGGCGGCGACCTCGCCATCGCGGGCCAGGGCCAGCGGAACGGCGGCGTGACGCTCCAACTCCGCCCGCAAATTGGCGTCGAACAGCGCCAGTTGCGCGGCCACCCGCTCGCGCAGGTCCGCTTCCGCCAGCCTGGATGACCAGCCCGCCGCCAGCGTCGCCGCCACCGGCACACCCAGCAGCAGCAAGGCCAGCAACAGACGCCGGGGCCGCGCTAGCATCGTCCCGGCGAACAACGCAGTCAGCCGTGTGGTGACGGAAAATGTCCCGATTCGGTCGAACATGGGGTCGAACGCTGCCAAAGCCTATGCTGCACCGCAACAAACCGTCGCAACGGCCCTGCGTGTGCGGATTTTCGCACATCGGGAAACGGCTTGTCGTGCGGAAATTCGCCCACGCCTTTTCATCAAATCCTTGATGTTGCTGGATTCAGCAATTGGCCCACCGCTTGCTTTCATAGGCAACCAAGTCGGGAGCAGCCCGCCAGAGAGCGGACGCCCCACCCGGAACGCCACGAGGAGATGACCATGAGCGCCGCGACCGCCGCCCACGGGCCGACAAAGAAGCCCTTCTACACCAACCTGACCTTCCAGGTTCTGACCGCGATCACCTTCGGCATCCTGCTCGGCCATTTCTATCCGTCGCTGGCGGTGGAGATGAAGCCGCTGGGCGATCTGTTCATCAAGATGGTCAAGATGGTGATCGGCCCCATCGTGTTCCTGACCGTCGTCACCGGCATTTCCTCCATCGGCAATCTGAAGAAGGTCGGCAAGGTCGGCGGCAAGGCCCTGCTGTATTTCGAGGTTGTGACCACCTTCGCGCTCGGCATCGGGCTGCTGGTCGTCAACCTCGTGCGTCCGGGGGCCGGAATGAACATCGTCCCCGGCCAGTTGAAGGCCGATTCGGTGCAGAAATACGCCTCCTCGGCCAAGGAACACGGCTTCATCGACTTCATCGTCGGCATCGTGCCCGACAACGTCGTCGGGGCCTTCGTTCAGGGCGACATGCTGCAAATCCTGTTCTTCGCCGTGGTCTTCGGCGTGGCGCTGGCCGCGATGGGGCAGAAGGGCAAGCTCGTCGAGGACATCTTTGACAAGGTCGGCCACGCGCTGTTCGGCGTGATCGGCATCCTGATGCGCGTCGCCCCGATCGGTGCCTTTGGCGCGATGTCCTTCACCATCGGCAAATACGGCGTGTCGTCGCTGACCGCGCTGGGCCAGTTGATGGCGTCGGTCTACATCACCATGGCGCTGTTCATCTTCGTCGTGCTGGGCGGCATCGCCAAAATGTACGGCTTCAGCATCTGGAGCTTCATCCGCTACATCCGCCAGGAACTGTTGATCGTTCTGGGCACCTCCTCGTCGGAATCCGTCCTGCCGCGCATGATGGAGAAGATGCAGAAGTTCGGTTGCTCCAAGCACGTCGTCGGTCTGGTCATCCCGACGGGCTACTCCTTCAACCTCGATGGCACCTCCATCTATCTGTCGATGGCCGCCATCTTCATCGCTCAGGCCTTCAACGTCGATCTGACGATCTGGCAGCAGCTCTACATCCTCGTCATCCTGATGCTGACCTCGAAGGGCGCGGCGGCGGTGACGGGCGGCGGTTTCGTGACGCTGGCCGCCACCCTGTCGGCCACCGGCGTGCTGCCGATCGAGGGGCTGGCCCTGCTGCTGGGCGTGGACCGCTTCATGTCGGAGGCCCGCGCCCTGACCAACCTGATCGGCAACGGTGTGGCCACCGTCGTCGTCGCCAAGATGGAAGGCGAGTTCGACGAGAGCAAGGCGGTCGCCGAGTATCAGGAACACTTCAAGGAACCGGCGCTGGCCCGCATCTGATCCGGTACTGGGCAGGGGGCCGGGCAGGGGGCAAAAGCGCGGGCAAGATCACAAATGATCCGCGCCCCCTACGGCAAGGTCATGTAACATCCGGGGGGCGGTTCGGCAGCGTTCGAATCGTCCCCTTGCTTTTTGCAACCCTCCCACAACACCCCCTTTCCGTTTTGAACACGAGGTGGTCCTGCGTTATAACCGACAACCAGGATAACACACCCTCAAGAAATTAACCGATATCACGTTAATCGGAGGAAGAGACCCCATGTCCGGCGATTTCGACGCAATGGCGCTTGAGTATCACCGCAACCCCCGCCCC
Source organism: Azospirillum sp. (assembly GCA_027486405.1). Lineage (GTDB taxonomy): Bacteria > Pseudomonadota > Alphaproteobacteria > Azospirillales > Azospirillaceae > Azospirillum. Next base: position 102,742 of record JAIXPD010000038.1, read on the forward strand.
GGTAAGCTGGCGGTGGTCGCGACCAAGCCCATGGCCAACCAGCGCGACCTTGCGCTTGCCTATTCGCCGGGTGTGGCCGTTGCCAGCACCGCCATCGCCAACGACCCGGCCCAGGCCGCCGAGCTGACCGCGCGCGCCAATCTGGTCGCCGTCGTCACCAACGGCACCGCCGTTCTGGGTCTGGGCAACATCGGCCCGCTCGCCGCCAAACCGGTGATGGAGGGCAAGGCCGTCCTTTTCAAGAAATTCGCCGGCATCGACTGCTTCGACCTGGAGTTGAACGAGCTGGACGTGGATGCGCTGGTCGACACCATCGTTCGGCTGGAACCGACCTTCGGCGCGATCAATCTGGAAGACATCGCCGCCCCGGCCTGCTTCGAGGTTGAACGCCGCTGCCGCGAGCGGATGAAGATCCCGGTGTTCCACGATGACCAGCACGGGACCGCCATCGTCGTCGGGGCCGCCGTGCTGAACGGTCTGGCGCTGGTCGGCAAGGACATCGGGTCGGTCAAGGTCGTGTCCACCGGCGGCGGGGCGGCGGGCATCGCCTGCCTGGACCTGATGGTCAGCCTGGGCGTGAAGCGGGAGAATGTCTGGCTGGTCGATCGCATCGGTCTGGTCCACAAGGGCCGGAACGAGGAGATGAACGAGTACAAGGACGCCTACGCGCAGGACACCGACGCCCGCACCCTGTCGGACGTGATCGACGGGGCCGACATCTTCCTCGGCCTGTCCGGCCCGAACGTGCTGAAGCCGGAGTTGCTTGGCCGCATGGCCGACACGCCGCTGATCCTGGCGCTGGCGAACCCGACGCCGGAAATCATGCCCGATCTGGCGCGCGAGGCCCGGGCCGACGCGATCATCGCCACCGGCCGGTCGGATTTCCCCAACCAGGTCAACAACGTCCTGTGCTTCCCCTTCATCTTCCGGGGCGCGCTCGACGTTGGGGCGACCACCGTCAACGAAGAGATGAAGATCGCCGCGACCCACGCGGTGGCCAACCTCGCCCGCGCCGAACCGTCGGACGTGGTGGCGGCGGCCTATGTCGGTGAATCGCTGCGCTTCGGCCCGGAATACATCCTGCCCAAGCCGTTCGACCCGCGCCTGATCGTGGAGGTGTCGTCGGCGGTGGCCAAGGCGGCGATGGAATCCGGCGTCGCCACCCGCCCCATCGCCGATTTCCGCGCCTACCGCGAGCAGTTGAACCAATACGTCATCCGCTCCGGCCTGTTCATGAAGCCGGTCATCACCAAGGCCAAGACCGCGCCCAAGCGCGTGGTTTACGCCGAGGGTGAGGACCCGCGCGTCGTCCGCTGCGCCCAAGTGGTGGTCGATGACGGCATCGCCCAACCGATCCTGATCGGCCGCCGCGAGGTGGTGGAGCGCATCATCAGCGAAATGGGCCTGCGCCTGAAGATCGGCCGCGACGTCGAGGTGATCGAGATCATCCGCGACCTGCGCTATCACAGCTACGCCGAGGCGTATCGCAAGCTGATGGGCCGTCGCGGTGTGGCCCCCGCCCACGCCGCCAACGTCGTGCGCACCCAGCCGACCGTCTTCGGCGCGCTGATGGTCCGCCGGGGCGAGGCCGACGCGATGGTCTGCGGCGCGTCGGGCCGCTTCAACGAGCATTTCGCCCACATCGCCGGTCTGATCGGCCTGCGCAAGGGCGTCAAGGTCGCGGCGACGATGAACGCGCTGATTTCGCAGAAGGGCGTTCACTTCATCACCGACACCTACGTCAACGCCGACCCCAGCGCCGAGGAGGTGGCGGAAATCGCCCGTCTGGCGGCGGACGAGGTCAAGCGCTTCGGCATCGAACCGAAGGTCGCCTTGCTCTCCCATTCCAACTTCGGCAGCGCCGACACGCCGTCGGCCCGCAAGATGCGCCGCGCCTATGAACTGGCGTCGGACGCCATGCCCGATTTGCAGATCGACGGCGAAATGCACGCCGACGCCGCCCTGGCCGAGGCGATCCGCAAGGAGGTCCTGCCCGACAGCCGTCTGAAGGGCGAAGCCAACCTGCTGGTCATGCCGACGCTGGACGCCGCCAACATCGCCTTCAACATGATGAAAATCCTGGGCGAGGCGCAGAATGTGGGCCCGATCCTGCTGGGCGTCGAACGCCCGGTCCACATCGTCACCCCATCGGTGACGACGCGCGGTCTGGTCAACATGACCGCCGTGGCCGTGGTGGACGCCCAACTCTCCACCCCCGTCAACGCCGCCCCCCGCCCGCCGGTCCCGTCCGACGACGAGTAACCCCCACCCCCAAAACGCCCTCTCCCCACCGGGGAGAGGGTTGGGTGAGGGGGAAGACGCCCGAAATCTCCGCCTCCACTCCGCCGCCACACACAGCGGAACCACAGCAACCACCGATCACAGGTTCACGTCACCGCCCCTACTCAACAGGGGAGCAAACCCGGATGAGGGGTGCGACACGAAAGCGCGCAGACTGTCCGGGCTGTCGGAACGTGGCGTGAGCGCGTGACGTGACGCGGGCTTTTCTACGGTCAGCCTCCTTTTCGCGACAGTCATATCAATTAATTTTGTCAGGATCAGCTTGTTCGTAGCGCCACTTTGGTGGATTACACCTCGCGCACGCGCCCCATGCGCGAGAAATGTCCTCCCACTTATATTTTTAATTATCATTCCGCCATTCGTACCTTCTCATGGTGTCAATCAAAATATTAAGCTCATGTTTGATGTCTTTTCTTTCTTCATCAGTTATCCAGTCGGCCCAATCAAGCATCTTTATAAAATCGGCCGTCAATATCACTGCGCCTTTTTCATCAATATGATGCTTTTCTTCTTTAAATTTTTTCGCTTTTTCCGTATTTCCTTTGTTCAAAATATCTACAAGGATTTTAATAGCCTCCATCCTAGATATGCTCTCAATATTTATTGATATCGGATGCAGAGTATCATTAATTAATTTTTCATCAATTCCTATATTTTTCAACATTTTTGCTATATCATTTTCAAGAAGAACCATGTCAACAGCCTTTGGCATCGTGAATGGTTTTCCGACATGATCGGCAACGTAAACAAGCTGCTTCCCAACGGTAAACGCCGTATCGCGTAGTGTATCCACAAGTCTCGCCGCTTCGAGTTGCTTTTCCTCCCATAGCTCAGCCTTAAAACCGAAGCCTTCAAAATGCTTAAATTTTGATACAATGCTTAATGTAATTAGCAGAAATCCAAAGCTGAAGCATGCCATTGCTGAAGATGTCTTATCTTCAACGGCAATTTTTCCGCCAACAACAAACAGGTAAACCCCAACAATAGATATAACAATTCTAAAGATGTCATCCAGAGAGATCCGTCGTAAATTCATGCTAATTCTCCTTATCGCGACACTATTAAGACGCCAAAATCAAGCGGCACGCATCAACTCGTAGGGCTGAATCAAGATCTCAGCCGGAATGCGAAGCTCTTCCGACAGACGGCGGATCATCGACAGGGACAAGGCCCGGCGACGGTTGAGGACTTCGGACACGCGACCGCTGGAGCCGATGATCGGTTCCAGATCGGCGCGCGTCATGCCACGCTGTTCCATCATGAATTCGATGGCGGCGATGGGATCGGCGGGCGGCATCGGGTGGCACCGTCGCTCGTAGGCTTCGACCAGCGTCATCACGAGATCGAGGCGGTCCCCGTCGGGAGTGTCAGGCTCCGCATCCCACAGGCGCTCGATGTCAGCCAGTGCGGCGCGGAAGTCGGCATCGGTCTTGATCGGTTTCAGGTCCATCAGATGCTCTCCAGTCTGCCCGAGCGGCTCAGTTCGTCATATTCCACATGCGTTCCGACGAACCGGACGTAAACCATGCGCCATTTGTACTTTACCACGACCACAAGCCGGTACTTGTTGCCTGCGATGTTGAAAACCACCCGCTCGCCAACAAAACTGGCGCTGCGGAATTGGTCCTTGAGCTGCGCCGGCCCCGTCCAGTCCGCCCGCTCCGTCACCGCATACCATTGGGTCAGCGGTTCCTGGCTGTCAGCCCGACCGGGCCGTTCCCAATGCTCGCGAAGCGTTTTGTGTGCGATGATTCTCATGGGACCATTGTACCCCCTTCCAAAATGGGAGCAAGGAGAACCTCCCAAAACGGGAGGACTCTTTGACGCTGCGCCTTTCCCGACCGCTCTGGCTGATTGCACCGCCACATGGCTCCCACCACGCGTTTCTGATAGGATTTTCAACCCATCGTTCGCGAGGCCGCCATGCCGCTCCCCCATCACCCCGCCCATCCTCCCACCTCCGCCGATGCCCTGCGCGCCGGTGAAACACTGGAACAGGGGCCGGAAAACTGTTGCACAGTGTTTCAAACGTTCCATTCGCCCGCCCAAACGCCGCCCCTGCCACCCCGTGGAACCGTGAAACACGCACCCGAAACCTGTTGCACAGTGTTTCATAGGTTCCATTCGCCCGGCCCCCGCGCCGTTGCCGCGATCTTCTCTTGCCTGGAAACGGTGGGGCTGGTACGCCGCTGGTTCCCCTGTGCTGTCCATGCGGTCCGGTATGCCCATTGACTATTACCTGAACATCGCCGCGTCGGGGTTGCTCGCCGGGCTGGTCTATGGGCTGGCGGCGTTGGGGCTGTCGGTGATCTTTGGCGTGGTCCGCGTCGTCAATTTCGCCCATGGCGAAATGATGGTGGCGGGGATGTATGGCGCGGTGCTGCTGGCGGGTTACGCCGGGTTGGACCCGCTGCTGTCGGCCCCCATCGTGGCCGCGCTGCTGTTCGTCTGCGGCTGGGGCCTGCAACGCGGGCTGGTCAACCGCTTCGTCGAGCGGCCGGAGCACATGCAGTTCATCCTGTTGCTGGGCATCGCCACCATTCTGGTGAACGGCATGCTGATGCTGTTCGGGCCGGATTCGCGCAACGTCATGGTTCCCTATGGTTTCGACACGCTGGAAATCGGGCCGATGCTGCTCGACGCCGTGCGGGTGCGCGCCGGGGTGGCGGCCATCGGCATCGCGGTGGCGCTGTTCGCCTTTTTCCGCTTCACCCGCACCGGCAAGGCCATCCGCGCCTGCGCCGACAACCCGCTGGGGGCGCGCGTCGTCGGCCTGAACCTGGATGGGCTGTACGCGCTGACCTTTGGCATCGGCGCGGCGGTGGTGGGGGCGGCGGGGGCGTTGATGACCCTGCTGGTCGATGCCCGGCCGCAACTGGCCCCGGAATACACGCTGTTGAGCTTCATCATCGTCATCGTCGGCGGTCTGGGCAGCCTGCCCGGCGCGCTGCTGGGCGGGGTGCTGATCGGCGTGTCGGAAACGCTGGCGGGCTTTCTGCTGTCGCCGTCGCTGAAATCGCTGTTCAGCTATGGCGTGTTGATCCTGGTGTTGCTGCTGCGGCCGCAAGGGCTGCTGGGGAAACGGTCATGACGAATCGGGGCGCGTCTCCTGTCGGCATCGCGCTGTTGGGCGGGGGCAACGCCGGGGCCGCGACCGGGCGCGGCGCGGCGTTGCTGGCGTTGGGTGGGGTGACGCTGCTGCTGGCCCCGCTGGTGGCCGACCGCTATCTGCTGTCGGTGCTGACCACCGTGCTGTGGTTTGCCTATGTCGGGCAGGCCTGGAACGTGATGATGGGCTTTTCCGGCCTGCTGTCGCTGGGCCACGCGCTCTATGTCGGGTTGGGGGCCTACGCCAGCGCCGCGCTGTTCGTCCATTTCGGCGTCGGTCCCTGGGCCGGGGCGCTGCTGGCCATGCTGGTCGCCGTGGTCGCGGGCTGCGGCATCGGCTTTCTGGGTTTCCGCTTTGGCGTCAAGGGCGTGCATTTCGCCCTGTTGACCATCGCCTTTGCCGAGGTGGCGCGGGTCGGCTTCGACCACATCCACTGGCTGGGCGGGTCGGGCGGCTTTTTCCTGCCGGTGGAGGCCGGGGTCAGCGACCCGCTGAATCTGCGCGGCTCGCCGCTGCTGTTCTATTACGTCATCCTCGCCCTGACCGGGGCGGCGTTGCTGCTGGCGCGGTCGCTGCTGCACAGCCGTTTGGGCTATCAATGGCTGGCGGTGCGCGAGGACGCGGAGGCGGCGGAGGCCGTCGGCGTCGATCTGTTCACCGCGCGGATGACCGCCGTGGCGGTGTCCTCCGCGCTGACCGCGCTGGGCGGGGTGTTCCAGGCCTTCTATTTCAACAACCTGTTCCCGGAGCAGGTGTTTTCGATGGGCCGGTCGATCGAGATCATCCTGCCCGCCATCGTTGGCGGCATCGGCACCCTGATCGGCCCGATCCTGGGGGCCTTCATCCTGACCCCGCTGGGGGAGGGGCTGACCTTCCTGCTGGAGGTGAGCGGGCTGGAGTTGCCGGGGCTGAAGCAGTTGTTCTACGGCGTCGCCCTGGTGGTGATCGTCGTGTTCCGCCCCGATGGGGTGTGGCCGTGGCTGGCCCGCCGCCTGGGTCTGGTCCGCACCAGCGCCGAAGGGGAGGACGCGCGATGACCGCCGCCCTGTTGACCGTCGAATCCCTGTCCAAGCGCTTTCGCGGGTTGAAAGCGGTGTCGAACCTGTCCTTCACCGTGCCGGAGGGGCGCATCCTGGCGCTGATCGGCCCGAACGGGGCGGGCAAGACCACCAGCTTCAACCTGATCGCCGGGGTGTTTCCGCCCGACGAGGGCAGCGTCACCCTGAAGGGCCAACGGCTGACCGGGCTAAAGCCCAACCAGGTCTGCGCCGCCGGGATCGGCCGCACCTTCCAGATCGTCAAGCCCTTCGGCCAATTGACGGTGGAAGAGAATGTGATGGTCGGCGCGCTCGCCCGCGAACGCTCGGTCGAGGTGGCGCGTCGGCAGGCCCGCGCCCTGCTGGAACGGCTGGAACTGGCCGACGCGGCGCAGCGCCCGGCCCGCAGCCTGACCTTGCCCGACCGCAAGCGGCTGGAGGTCGCCCGCGCGCTCGCCACCCGGCCGACTTTGCTGCTGCTGGACGAGGTGCTGGCCGGGCTGCGCCCCACCGAGGTGGACCGCATGGTGGCGGTGCTGCGCGACCTGAACCGGCGCGAGGGCATCACCATCCTGATGATCGAGCATGTGATGCGCGCGGTGATGGCGCTGTCCGATCACGTCGTCGTGCTCGATCATGGCGAAAAGATCGCCGACGGAACGCCATCAGAGGTTGTTTCCGATCCCCGCGTGATCGAATCCTATCTGGGGGCGGAGGAGGCATGATCCGCCTCCCCACCGCCTCCCTCACATTTCAGTGACGCCGCTCTTGGGAATGCGGATCTCGCGGTGGACGGACATGCTCAACAGCAGCCCGACGCCGATCATCAGGGTCATCATCGCCGACCCGCCATAGGACACCAGCGGCAACGGGATCCCCACCACCGGGATCAGCCCCATCACCATCGACACGTTGACAATGACGTACAGGAAGAACTGCGTCGTCATCCCCACCGCCACCAGCCGGGCGAACTGGCTGCGGCAGCTCAGCGCGATCACCCAGCCGTAAATCAACAGGATGAGGTAGAGCGCCAACAGCGCCACCGCCCCGGCCATGCCGAACTCTTCGGCCAGCACGACGAAGATGAAATCGGTGTGCTTTTCCGGCAAAAACATCAACTGGCTTTGCGAGCCGGACATGAAGCCCTTGCCGAACAGACCGCCCGACCCCAGCGCGATCTTCGATTGCAGGATGTTGTAACCGGCCCCCAGCGGATCGGTTTCGGGATCGAGGAAGGTGTAGACGCGCTGCTTCTGGTAATCGTGCAGGAACTCCCACGCCACCGGAACCGCCCCGACGCCGCCGCCGATCACCACCAGGAATTTCCAAATCCGCACCCCGGCGGCGAAGAACACCGCCCCGCTGCCCATGATCAGCAGCAGCGAGGTGCCGAGATTGGGTTGCAGCAGCACAAAGGCCACCGGCGTGAAGACCAGCAGCAGGGGCGGAATCAGCAACAGCGGTCGCCCGATCTGGTCCAGGGTGATGCCGTGGAAATAGCGGGCCAGCGCCAGCGTCAGCGCCGGTTTCATCAGCTCCGACGGCTGAAGCTGGAAAAACCCCAGATCGATCCAGCGCTGCGCCCCCATGCCGATGCGGCCCATCATCTCCACCGCCACCAGCAGGCACAGCACCATGAAAAAGATGACGTAGGCCGATTTCATCAGGTGGCGGACGTCGATCAGGGCGATGGTCAGCATCAGGACGAAACCGGGAACCGCGCGCACCAACTGCGGCTGCGCCCAGGGCTTCCAATGCCCACCCGCCGCCGAATAGAGCAACGCCACCCCGACGGAGGTGATGACGGCCACCAGCAGAACCAGCCCCCAATTGATGAGCCGGAATTTGGTGCCGAGGGTGAGTTGCGCGCGCTGAGGCTCCAGCCCGCCGGACCCGAGATTGGAAAGAACCGCGACCATCTGCTCTGTTCGTCAAAAGGCCCGGCATCACCGTCCGGGCGGGTGGCGCGGATAATGGGGCAAGCCAGGGCGGGCGTAAAGCCGGGCTTGGCGCAGACCCGTCTTTCTCACAGGCCCCACCGTGCACCGACCGCCAGTGGCTACGCCCGCACCGGCATGCTGTGGGTGATGGGAGCGTTGGCGAAGCAGACCCGGTTGCGCCCCCGATCCTTGGCCTCGTACAGCGCCGCGTCGGCCAGTTCGATCAGGGTGGACAGGCCACCATGATGGGAACTCAGCGCCACACCGCCGACGCTGCACGTCACCGCAACCCCTTGCTCGGCCCCCAGCGCGCCAACGCTCTCTTCGATGGTGGCCCGCAACCGCTCGGCGATGCGCTCACCCGCCTCCTGCCCACTTTCCGGCAGCAGAACGGCGAACTCCTCCCCGCCCAACCGGCCGATGGCGTCCTCGGGCCGCAGCTGGGTGGTGCAGCATTGCGCCACCGCCTTGATGACCCGGTCGCCAAACGGGTGCCCGGCGCGGTCGTTGATGCTCTTGAAGCGGTCGATGTCGAGGATCAGCAGGGTCAAGGGGCGGCCATAGCGTTTGGCCCGGACGAACTCGATCTCCGCCACCTCCAAAAAACGCCGACGGGCCAGCACGCCGGTCAGCCCATCGGTGTTGGCCAGAATTTGCAGTTCGCGGTTGAAGGCGTCGCTGGCCATCAGCAGAAACACCACCGGGCCGATGACGTTGGTGATGAACACCACCGCGTAGACCGCACGCTCCACCGTTTCGCTCAGGGCGGCGTCGTCGGTCGGACCGATGTAGCGGATGTTCATCCACACCCGCACCGACAGGGCGATGAAATTCAACAGCAGGATCGCCCCGGACATGACGTGCGCCACGCCACGCCCCCGGAACAACACCAGCAACTCAACGGTGATGAGCAGCAGAAGCCCGCACAGCAGGGTACTGGTGATAGTGCGCACCAGATTGAGATCGTTCTGGCTGAGTTGCAGCGCTCCAAAACACACCGCCGTCAACAGCACCCCGACCCAAAAGGCGAAGTGACGCGGCGCGTGCTTTTCCTGAAGGCGGCGAATGGACACGTAATTCAGCGTGACCGATGCACCACCCAGCCCGTTGGCCAGCGGTACAAAAACCTCCGCTGGCAGATTGGCGCGGAACGCCCCGATCATGAACGCCAGCGCCAGCAACAGCTTGCTGTAGCCATAGGATTGCAGCGCGTGCCGGATGTGACGCGGGTAGTTCAGGGAGGCCAGCAACACCGACACCCCGATGGCCAACCCCACCACCGCGATCACCAGCGCGATGACAATCGTATCGACGTTCATGCGCCTTTCCAGCCGAGCTGATTACGCCTGTATGGCGAGGACGCTAGCCGATGCAACTCACGATGACAAGGTGGCCTGCCCCTTAGGGCAGGGTCATCGCATTTGCCCAAGGATGGATCTGGCGAAGTCGTCGGACCATCCTGAGCGTTTGCGCTTACGTCGGACGGAGACGTGAGGTCGGGCGCGGTTGAGGACGTTGAGGGC
>JAIXPD010000002.1 GCA_027486405.1 Azospirillum sp.
CCAAACGGCCCATTCTTGCAGAATGAGCCGAGGATTCTATAAGACAAGCGCCGTGGACTGTTTCATGTTTTGAGCGCGGCGCTCTAGAGTGATCTGGGCGCAAACCTTGTGAGGAGATGGATGAGGCAGTTGGGATCGAAAATCCGTGCAATCCATCCTTTTGTCCGTGAAATCCGTGTCCATAAATCCGTGTCCATACGTGCTTGCGTGACGATGATCGCTCGTTCAAGCGATTGCCCTGACACGTCGGCCGCGCGCTTATCCTCCCCCTCTTATCCTCCCATAGTATCATTTACCGATGATCGTCCCTCTGGATTAATGGCGGCGACAAACGCGCCGGGCCGAACCGAACACAGGCCCGCCATCCAGAGAGGAAACGGAACATGCTCCACCAGGCTCTCGAAACGCTGCAAAAGCAAATCGCCCTTCGTCCCCGCTATGACAACTACATTGGCGGGCAATGGGTTGCCCCGGTGGATGGCCAATACTTCACGAATTTGACGCCGATCACCGGCAAGCCGCTGTGCGAAATCGCCCGTTCTCAGGCCGCCGACATCGAATTGGCGCTGGACGCCGCGCACAAGGCCAAGGACGCCTGGGGCCGCACCTCGCCAACCGAGCGTTCCAACATTCTGCTGAAGATCGCCGACCGCATGGAAGAGCGGCTGGAACTGATCGCGCTGGCTGAATCCCTGGACAACGGCAAGCCGATCCGCGAAACCCGCGCGGCCGATCTGCCGCTGGCCGTCGATCACTTCCGCTACTACGCCGGTTGCATCCGCGCGCAGGAAGGCTCGATCGCCGAGATCGACCACACCACCTACGCCTATCATTTTCATGAGCCGCTGGGCGTCGTCGGCCAGATCATCCCCTGGAACTTCCCCCTGCTGATGGCGGCGTGGAAGCTGGCCCCGGCGCTGGCCGCTGGCAACTGCATCGTGCTGAAGCCCGCCGAACAGACCCCCCTGGCCATCATGGTGCTGATGGACGTCATCGGCGATCTGCTGCCGCCGGGCGTCATCAACGTCGTCAACGGTTTCGGCATCGAAGCGGGCAAGCCGCTGGCCACCAACAAGCGCATCGCCAAGATCGCCTTCACCGGCGAGACCTCCACCGGCCGCTTGATCCTGCAATACGCTTCGGAAAACATCATCCCCTCCACGGTGGAGCTGGGTGGCAAATCGCCGAACATCTTCTTTGAAGACGTGATGGCCGCCGACGATGATTTCCTGGACAAGGCGTTGGAAGGCTTCGCCATGTTCGCGCTGAACCAGGGCGAGGTCTGCACCTGCCCGTCGCGCGTCCTGATCCAGAAGTCGATCTACGACCGCTTCATCAAGCTGGCGGTGGAACGCGTCGCCAAGATCGTGCAGGGCCACCCGCTGGACGGCAACACCATGATCGGCGCGCAGGCGTCGCAGGATCAGCTTGAAAAGATCCTGTCCTACATCGCCATCGGCAAGGCGGAAGGGGCCAAGGTTCTGCTGGGCGGCGAGCGCGCCCATCTGGGCGGCGAACTGGAAGGCGGTTATTACGTGCAGCCGACCATTCTGGAAGGCCACAACAAGATGCGCATCTTCCAGGAAGAGATCTTCGGCCCGGTGGTCGCCGTCACCACCTTCGAAACCGAGGAAGAGGCGCTGGCCATCGCCAACGACAGCGATTTCGGCCTGGGGGCCGGTGTGTGGACCCGCGACGGCAACCGCGCCTTCCGCATGGGCCGTGGCATCCAGGCCGGCCGCGTCTGGACCAACTGCTACCACCTGTACCCGGCGCACGCGGCGTTCGGCGGGTACAAGCAGTCGGGCATCGGCCGTGAAACCCACAAGATGATGCTCGACCACTACCAGCAGACCAAGAACCTGCTGGTCAGCTACAGCCCGAAGGCCTTGGGCTTCTTCTGATCCTGTGCTCCTCCCCCCATTGGGTGGCACTTGGGCCGGGGCGTTATCCCCGGCCCTTTTTGTTTCGGCACCATTTGAGCGACGGAGCATCACGCATGGTGGATCGCGTCACCGCCACGCCCGAGGCGTTGGCCCTGCTCGACCGGTTGGCGGCCCGGCATGGCCCCTTGATCTTGCATCTGTCGGGCGGCTGTTGCGACGGGACCGCCCCGCTGTGCCTGCCGCGCGGCGAGTTCCGCATGGGCGGGGGCGATCTGTGCCTGGGGTTGGCCGGGGAGACGCCCTTTTGCATGGGAGCCTCGACCTACGGCTATTGGGCGCATTGCCAGGTGATTTTGGACGTGATCCAGGCGCGCAGCGGCGGCTTTTCGCTGGAGGCCCCGGACGGCGTCCGCTTCACCGCGCGGGCGCGGCTGTTCACCGATGAGGAAACGGCGCAATTGACGCCGCCGACGGCGGCGGACAGGCTGTAGCATCCCACCGCAAGCGGTTTGCCGCCCAGCGGTTCCCTGGACACAGGCGCGTCTACGACCATGGTAGCCTTCACCCGCCCGCGCAACCGTCTTTCCCGTCGCCACCCCTGGAGCACGCTGGCCGAACCCCAGCCGCGTAGCGCGGAGACGCAGGCCCCTGAACCGGCGGGGACCCCGCCCGACCGGGGAACGGCAAGCGACGGCATCCCGCGTGCCGTCTCGCAGGCCGAGGATCCGGGCGTGGCGGCGCGGGAGTTGCGCGACGGGCTGGGCGACGGGTTGGACTTGGTTATCGTCTTCTGCGCCCCCAGCTTTGACCGCGACGCGTTGGCCGGGGCGTTGGCGGCGGTGTTCGGCAGCATCCCGGTGATCGGCTGCACCACGGCGGGGGAGATCGGGCCATTCGGCTATCTGTCCGGCGCGCTGGTCGCCGTGGGCTTCCCGTCGGCGGATTTTTCGGTGGTGACGGCGTTGGTCGATCCGGTCGACCGCTTTGAAATCGCCGACAGCACCGCCATCGTCCAATCGCTGCTGGAGCGGCGCGACCGCGCGCTCGCCGACCGGGCGGTTCCGTTGGGGGAGGAGGCCGACAGCTTCGCCATGCTGCTGATCGACGGCCTGTCGATGAGCGAGGAAACCGTGGTCAGCGCCCTTCACAACGCGCTCATCACCATCCCGCTGTTCGGCGCGTCGGCGGGGGACGATCTGCATTTCGAACGCAGCTTCGTGCTGCATGAAGGGCGGTTCCGCAGCAACGCGGCGGTGGTGGCGCTGTTCACCACGGCGCGGCCCTTCACCGTCTTCCACACCCAGCATTTCGTTCGCACTGACCGCAAGATGGTTGTGACCGGGGCCGATCCGCAGCGCCGCATCGTCACCGAAATCAACGCCGAACCGGCCGGGCCGGAATACGCCCGCTTGGTGGGGTTGGAAGGGGAACCGCTGACGCCGATGATCTTCGCCTCCCACCCCGTCGTCGTCCGGGTGGGCGGGGAATATCATGTGCGCTCCATCCAGAAGGTGAACGAGGATGAAAGCCTGACCTTCTTCTGCGCCATCGACGAGGGCATCGTGCTGACGGTGGCGGAGGGGGTCGATCCGGTCGCCAATTTCGACGCGCTGATGTCCGGCATCGTGGCGGAGGTCGGGTCGCCCGATCTGGTGCTGGGCTGCGATTGCATCCTGCGGCGGTTGGAAATGGAACAGCGCCAACTGGGCGCGGTGATGTCGCAGCGTCTGGCCAGCCACCGGGTGGTTGGATTCTGCGCCTATGGCGAGCAGGTGAACGGCATGCACGTGAACCAGACCTTCACCGGCGTGGCGATCGGCGCGCGCCCGGCATGAAGCCCGTCAGCGCCAAGACCGCGACTCCACCGACCGACGCCGAACGCATCGCCGCGTTGGAGCGGGACAACGCCAAGCTTCAGCGCATCAATCAGGTGCTGATGGACCGGGTCGAACGGTCGATGGATTTCCAGGGCGGTGCCTTTTCCCTGTTCCAGACCGCCATCGTGCTGGAAAACCGCATCCGCGAACGCACGCTGGAGCTGGAACGCGCCCTGCACAAGCTGGAGGACAGCAACCGCGACCTTGCCCGCGCCAAGGAATTGGCCGACACCATGCGCGCCCGGCTGTTCGAAGCGATCGAGGCGGTGAACGAGGGCTTCGCCCTGTTCGATTCCGGCGACCGGCTGGTGCTGTGCAACAGCAAATACCTGTCCTACTGGCCGGGCGTGGCGGGCCGCATCCAGGCGGGCATCCGCTTTTCCGAACTGGTCGCCATGGTGGCGAGCGCCGGGGCGGTCAGCGATCCCCCGCCCGATCAATGGCTGCGCGAGCGCATGGACCACCGTCTGGACATGCGCGGCGTCTTTCTCAACCAACTGGCCGATGGCCGCTGGATCCAGGTGAACGAGCGGCGCACCCGCGACGGCGGCGTCGTCGGCGTTTACACCGACATCACCGACATCAAGCGGGAGGAGGCGCGGCGGCGCGAATCCGAACAGGCGGAAAAATCCGCCCTGATGCAACTGAACGATCAACTGCAACTGGCCAAATCCCAGGCCGATCAGGCCAACCTGTCGAAAACCCGCTTCATCGCGGCGGCCAGCCACGATCTGCTGCAACCGCTCAACGCCGCCCGGCTGTTCGTGTCGGCCCTGTCGGATCTGGAGCGCGGCGGGGCGGCGGCGGAACTGGTGGAAAACGTCGATCTGGCGCTGGCGTCGGTCGAGGATCTGCTGTCGGCGCTGCTCGACATTTCCAAGCTCGACGCCGGGGCGGTGACACCGGAGGTGACGGAGTTCCCATTGCGCGGCGTGCTGGTCCCGCTCGCCACCGAATACGCGGCGGTGGCGGCCGAACGTGGCATCCGCCTGCGGGTGGTGACGAGCGGGGCGGTGGTGCGCAGCGACATGCGGCTGTTGCGGCGGATCGTGCAGAATTTCTTGTCGAACGCGCTGCGCTACGTCCAGGGCGGACGGGTGGTGGTCGGCTGTCGCCGTTGCGCGGAGGGGTTGCGGATCGAGGTGTGGGACAACGGCCCCGGCATTCCGGACGACAAGCGGGAGGAGATTTTCCAGGAGTTCCGCCGTCTCGACACCCCCGTCACCCATGGGCGCGACCGGGGGATCGGGCTGGGGCTGGCGATTGTCGACCGGGTGGCGCGCATGCTCGATCACCCGATCAGCGTCCGGTCCACCCTGGGCAAGGGATCGGTCTTCGCCGTCACCGTACCGCGCGTCCGCGCGCCGCGTGGTGTCCGTGCGCCCTGCGCCCCGGCTCCGGTGCCGCGCGCCGACCGGCTGGCCGGGCTGTCGGTGCTGGTGCTGGACAACGAACCGGCGGTGGTGGCGGGGATGGAGGCGCTGTTGCGCGGTTGGTCCTGCCGGGTGGTGTCAGCCATGTCCGGCGATCAGGCGCTGGCGCGGCTGGCCGCGTTGGACCGCCCGCCCGATCTGCTGATCGCCGATTATCACCTGGACGATGGCGCGCTGGGCGTGAACGAGATCGCCCGCCTGCGCGCCGCCGCCGGTCGCCCGCTGCCCGCCCTGCTCATCACCGCCAACCGCACCCCCGAACTGGCGGCGGAGGCCAAGGCCGCCGACTGCCTGGTGCTGAACAAGCCGGTGAAACCGGCGCAACTGCGCGCGGTGATGTCGGGGTTGGTGGGGTAGGCGGGGGACGGAGGGGGTTACGCCGTCAACGCCATGTCCTGGCTGGCGAAGGCCGCCATCACCATGGCCTCGGCGGCGTCGGCCGTCACCGGGCGGGAGATGAGGTAGCCTTGCAGGCGGTCGCACCCGGCCTCGGCCAGCCAGCGGCGTTGCTCCAACGTTTCAACCCCTTCGGCGACAGTGGACAGCTTCAGCCGCTGGGCCAGCGCGATGACGGTGGAGGCGATGTCGGGCGCGTGCGGCAGATCGTTGACGAAGCTGCGGTCGATCTTCAGCACATCGACCGGCAATTGCCGCAGATAGGCGAGCGAGGAATAGCCGGTGCCGAAATCGTCGATGGCGATGCGCACCCCCAACGCCCGCAGCCGGTTCAGCGTGGGCAGGTGATGGGCGACGTCCTTCATGATGACGGTTTCGGTGATCTCGATCTCCAGCAATTCCGGCGCGGTTCCGTTGCGGCGCAGAGTGCTTTCGACCAGATCGGCAAAACCGACATCGGCCAATTGCCGGGCCGAGACGTTGATGGCGATGGGCAGCGGGCCATGGTCCAGCGCCCACCGGGCCGCCGTCCGGCACGCCTCCTCCAGCACCCAGGCCCCGATGTCGAGGATGAGGCCGGTGTCTTCGGCCACCGGAATGAATTCCATCGGTGAAATGGGCGCGCCGTCCAGCCGCCAACGCAACAGCGCCTCGAACCCGGTCAGGGCACCGGTGGCGGCCTCGATCTTTGGCTGATAGGCCAGCTCGAAATCCTTGCGTTCGGTGGCGGTGCGCAGGCTGGCTTCCAAGCGCAGACGGGCCATCGCCCGTTCGGTCATTTCCTGGGTGTAGAAGACGAAGCGCCCGCCGCCATCGGATTTGGCCGCCTGCATCGCCGCGTCGGCCATGCGCATCAGCCCCTGTTCGTCGGCACCATCGTTGGGGTAGAGCGCGATACCGACGCTGGCGCTGATGTGGACCCGATGGCCATTCACGTCGGTCAGACGGTGCAGGGCCGTCAACAGGCGTCCGGCCACCATCGCCGCTTCGTCCGATCCGGCCACCCGTTCCAGAATGATCAGGAACTCGTCACCGCCCAACCGCCCAACCGTGTCGCAGCGGCGCACGCAATCGCTCAGGCTTTCGGCCACCTGGATCAGCAGGGCGTCACCGATGTCGTGCCCCAGGCTGTCGTTCACCCGTTTGAACCGGTCGAGATCGAGATGCAGCACCGCCAAACGGCCCTGCGAGCGGCTGGCGATCTCCAGGGCGTGGCTCAACCGGTCGATCAGCAGCGTGCGGTTGGCCAGACCGGTCAGGGTGCAGCGCGTCACCAGCCGCCGCAACTCGGCGTGCTCCTTCTCCAACAGCCTCAAGGTTTCGTTGAAGCGGGAGACCAGGAAGCCCAGCTCGTCGTCGGCGTGACCGGGCGGAATCTCCAGCGGTTGATTCTGCGGCTTGCCCGGCTCGATCCGCGCGACCGCGTAACCGATGCGGACCAACGGCCGGGTGAGCAGGCGGTGGAAGACGAGCGCCATCGTCAACCCGATCAGCAGGACGCGCAGCACCGCCGCCAACAGGGTCCGACCGGCGTAATCCAGAAAACGGGCGGCGACCGCAGGCGGATCGACGCCAATGCGCAGCCGGGCAAAGGCGGGCCGCATCGGGTCCTCGCCCGGCGACAGCAAGGGGCGCTCCACCTCCGGACGGTCGCTGAACAGCAGCGCCAGGGCGGCGCGTTCCAGAAGATTGCTGACGGCGCTTGGCCGTTCCTGGCGGGCAAAGACGGTTCCGGTGTCCAGCAGGATTTCAACCCAGCCGACCGAATGCACGGCCATCACGCCGTCCAGCACCCGTTCGCCCAGATCCTGGTCCAGCGTCCAGGCGGCGGTCGTGGCCGGGCCGTCCATCAGCATCGCCACCTCGGCGACACGGTCCAGGGCGGCGGCGCGCTCCCGCGTTACGGTCCAGCCGAACTCAACCGCCGTGATGGCGAAGCCAATCACGAAGGCGGCAAAGATGGCATGGATCGCCTGCTTCAGCGTCAGGCTGCGCAGGAGCGGAATCGACATCGGCACACACCCTTTTGCGGTCATTGCCGGTTGCCCAGCGCCTTCCGTCTCACACCGACGGTTCGGCTGTGAGGATTTGCACCATACTAGAGTAGTCTATGACTCTGTCGCTGCGGAATTGTGAAATTTTGTGTTCAGGGCTTTCGCGTTTTGCCGCAACCGCCGCGCATACGAAGGAATGAGACCATGCGCAGGCCGCATGCCTCCCATTCAGCAATGGTAATACCAGTTTGTGTGCGGCGCAGCATATTCTGCGTTCGCCCATTCTCGGGGCGTTTCCTCCCTAGACTTTCAAGGGCCGCAGGCTTCTGCGGCCCTTTTCTTTTGGTCAATGGGGGTCGAGTAGCAAGCGAACGGAAAATCTAGGTAAGCCCTGCTTGGTGTCTCGATAGGGTCTACACCGGCTCAAATCGTCGTCTCGGAACTCCGAATGGAACCCTATCGAGGCGCGAAAAGCGTCTCACCGTGTCGCCCTGCTGGGGTCTAGTCCAATGAAATTGCGGCGCAACCGAAAAGAGCTAAAGTGATCGGGCATTTCTAAGATGGAGGGCAAAGGTGGACGTGTCGAATGCAGTCGATTTGCTGTTCGGTGGCGTGGTTCCCGAACGACTTGACGAAATGAAGGCCCAGTGGGGTAAGGATGCTGATCGAATTCGGCTTCTGGCCGCACGCGGCTTCCTGTTCCAACAACTCTACGGGACGATCCAAGTCAGCGAAACCGCGTTGAGACAGATTTGGCTCATGGGGTACGCCGCTTGGCGAGCAGTTCGGGCTTACAATACCGCCCTCACCGTTGCCATGTTGCTTGACATGCCGGTCGATCCCGCTGATTGGCATAGCATGCGGTCTCAGACCATTGAGGACGATGCCTTTGACGCTCTGATCGAGAAGGTCCATGAGTTGACCTCCGCGATCAGCGTGGACGATGTGGCTTTTCCCGAAGACGTACCTTTTCCCCGGGAAGGGCTAAAAATTGATGACCCTGAAATGAAGTGTGCCTTCGACCTCGTGTGTATGGCTGGCGCATACGTGTTCGCACACGAAGTACGTCATTGCATCTTCGAGCGCTGCGGCGACAATCCAGAAGAAATGATCAATGAAGAAGTCAAGTGTGACCGCTGGGCACTCGACCTGATGCTTGGCAAGGCGGACGAATATGCCCGTGCCAACGGCTACGACCCTGCCACAGTTCGTGCGAAGCGCATCCTTGGAATAGTGATAGCCAAGCTCACCATTCTGACGATCACCCCCCGCGATCGGTGGGATACATCGGATGACCACCCGCCAGTCCGCGAGCGTTTGCAGGCAGTGCTCGATGCCGCCACGGATCCTGTGCCGGATTGGTTCTGGATAACGGTGGCATCTATGCTAACGGCTTGCGCTCGGCGGTTCGGCGTCATTGACCAGCCCATACCGTTCCCCGCGAGTTTCCGCGATTTGGCCTACGGATTGTGCGACCGACTTAAGGCCGTTTAGCAAAAGGAGCCTATTGAGACGACTGGAGGCGCTTACCTAGGTTTCCGGTTCCTTTGCTACTCGGCCCCCTCAATCGCGGGTTGGCGTGCCGAAAACGGGATCGGACTCGCCCCAACGGTCGCGGTACACCAGATCCTCCAACGCCAGACGCTGCCGCCAGCCCTGCCGCTCCAGATCCGGGGTGGTTTCGAAATGGCTGACATAGCCCAGGCAGAGATAGGCGATGGGAACGATGCGATCCGGGACCCCCAGAATGGCTTTCAGGGCCGACTCGTGCAGGATGCTGACCCAGCCGACCCCCACCCCCTCCGCCCGCGCCGCCAGCCAAAGATTTTGCACGGCGCAGACGCAACTGTAGAGATCCATCGTCGGCATGTGGGTGCGGCCCAGCACCACCGGGCCGGAGCGCTCGCGGTCGCAGGTGACGAGCAGGTTCACCGGGGCCTCGCGGATCCCCTCCAGCTTCAACCGGCTGTACAGGGCGCGGCGGTCGCCGTCGAAACGGTCGGCGGCTTCGGCGTTGGCGGCGGCGAAATCGGCGTGGATCCGTCCCTTCACCGCCGGATCGGTGACGAGCAGGAAATTCCACGGCTGCATGAAGCCGACCGAGGGCGCGTGGTGCGCGGCGCGCAGAATGCGGCCCAGCGCATCATCGGGGATCGGATCGGGCGTGAACTGCCCGCGCACATCGCGGCGGCTGAAGATCGCCTTATAGAGCGCCTCGCGCTCGACCAGCGTGAAGGCGTCGTTCATCGGTCAACGCCCCGCGTCGGTGGTGGGCGCGCGGGCGATCAGATGGAAAAAGGATCCCATGGCCAGACCGCGCCGCCCGCCCAACGCGCCCAAATCGCCGCCATCGGCGGCGCGGGCCGACACCAACGGCGCGTCGTCGCCGCGCGACAGGGTGGAAGCGTAATGGAACTCATGCCCCATCAGCCGCGTGCCCGCCGGTCCCAGCGGCCCATCGGCCAGCAGGGTGGCGCGGCGGTAGCCCAGATGCAGCTTGCGCTTGGCGAAGCTGGTCCGCACCCCCAGCAGCCCGGCCATCGGGTGGACGGTCCCGTCGGCGTCTTCCAACGTTTCGCCCATCGCCATGTAGCCGCCACACTCGCCATAGACCGGCTTGCTCTGCGCCGCCGCCACCAGACCGGCGCGGAAACGGGCGGCGGCGGACAGGCGGGCGGCGTGCAGTTCGGGATAACCGCCGGGCAGATAGACCGCGTCGCAATCGGCGGGCGGCGGTTCGTCGGCCAGGGGGGAGAAGAAGGACAGCTCCGCCCCGTTGGCCCGCCATCCGGCGATCAGATGGGGGTAGACGAAGGTGAAGGCGGCGTCGCGGGCGATGGCGATCCGCTGGCCCAAGGGCGGCATGGCCGGGGCGTCGCTGCCCAACCCGGCGCGCGACGGCACGGCGAGCGCGGCCACCCGGTCCACATCGACATGCTCGGCGACAAAACGGCCCAGACCGGCCAGCCGATCCGCCAGATCGGCGGTTTCTCCCGCCTGCACCAGCCCGAGATGACGTTCGGGCAGCGCCACACCGGGGCTGCGGGGCAGGGCACCCAGCAGGGGAATGCCCAGCGCCTCGATCGCGTTGCCCGCAAGCGCGGTGTGGCGCGGGCTCCCGACGTTGTTCAGCACGACGCCGCCGATCCGCACGTCCGCGCGGTAGCTGGCGAAGCCCTTGACCAGCGCGGCGGCGGATTGGGATTGCCCCTTGGCGTTGACCACCAGCAACACCGGCCAGCCGGTGCGGGCGGCCAGATCGGCGGTGGAGCCGTCGCCGGTCGCGCCGACCGCCGCCACCCCGTCGAACAGACCCATCAGCGCCTCGCACACCAGCAGGTCGGCCCCCTCGGCGGCGCGGGCGGCCAGCCCGTCCAGCAGATCCGGCCCCATCGCCCAACTGTCGAGGTTGAAACTTGGCCGCCCGGTGGCCGCCTGGTGAAAGGCGGGGTCGATGTAGTCCGGCCCGGCCTTCAGCGCGCCCACCCGCAGGCCGCGTTCGCGCAGCGCCACCAGCAGGCCAAGCGTCAGCGTGGTCTTGCCGGTTCCCGACGCCGGGGCGGCGACAATCAGGCCATCAGCCATGGATGGACACCTCATGATACGGCAGCCAATCCAGTTGCGGGCGCAGGCGCACCACCTCCCCCACCACGACGATGGCGGGCGGGTCGAGGTCGCTGGCGGCGAGGTCGGCAACGCAGGCCCCCAGGCTGCTGACCAAGGTTTGCTGGTCCGGCGTCGTCGCCTTCGTCACCACGGCAACCGGCGTGTCGGCGGGCAGGCCACCGGCCATCAGCTCCGCCACGATGTCGGGCAGGCCCTTCCACGCCATGTACAGGATCAGGGGCGAACCGGTTGCGGCCAGCGCCCGCCAATTCGGCCCGCCGCCCAGCGAATGGCCGGTCGCCAGAATGACCGCCTGGTTCGCGCTGCGGTGCGTGGCCGGAATCCCGGCATAGGCGGGACCGGCCACCCCCGCCGTCACCCCCGGCACGACGCGGAAGGGGATGCCCGCCTCGGCCAGCGCCTGCGCCTCCTCCCCCCCGCGCCCGAAGACGAAGGGGTCGCCGCCCTTCAGCCGCAGCACCCGGTGGCCTTCGCGCGCCAGCTCGATCAGGCGGCTGGTGATGTCGTCCTGATGGGCCGATGGGCGTCCGCCGCGCTTTCCCGCAAACTCCAGCCTTGCCGTGGGCGCGGCGAGCGCCATGATCCGTTCACCCACGAGCGCGTCGTGGACGATGACGTCGGCTTGCCGTAGACCTTGCAGCGCCAGCAGGGTCAGCAGGCCGGGATCGCCAGGACCAGCCCCGGCCAGCCAGACGCTGCCGGGGGCAAAGGGAACCAGCAGGGATTCGGGCAGCGACGCATCGAACGGCGACCCGGAAATAGATGACGTGGCGGGCATGGACGACGACCTGGACTCAAGCGTGGAAACGGGCGTGGAAACGGGCGGGAAAACCGGCAAGGCGGTGCCGACGGACGGCGCGGACCCTGATGCTACACCCCTGCGGCGGGGGTGGACGACGGGAACCTGCGCCACCGCCGCCGCGCGCGCGGCGACCGAGGCGCTGTTCGGCGGCGACTTCCCCGATCCGGTGACGGTGACGTTGCCGGGTGGACAGCAACCGGCCTTCGCGCTGGCCTGGACCGATCGGGGGACCGACGCGGCGACGGGGCCATGGGCGGCGGCGGGCATCGTCAAGGACGCGGGCGACGACCCGGACGTGACGCATGGTGCCTTGATCCGCGCGCGGGTGTGGCGCGGCCCGGCGGGATCGGGCGTGACCTTCCGCGCGGGCGACGGCGTCGGCACCGTCACTCTGCCCGGCCTGCCGCTGGCGGTCGGCGAACCGGCGATCAACCCGGTCCCGCGCGCCATGATCGCCCAGGCGGTGCAAGAGGCGGCGGATCAGGCCGGGCAATCCGCCGATCTGGTGGTGGAGGTCGGGGTGGAAAACGGCGCGGTGCTGGCCAAACGCACGATGAACGGGCGGTTGGGCATCGTGGGCGGCCTGTCGATCCTGGGGACCACCGGCATCGTCGTGCCCTATTCCTGCGCGGCCTGGATCGCGTCGATCCAGCGCGGCATCGACGTGGCGCGGGCGGCGGGCCTGACCCACGTCGCCGCCTGCACCGGCCACCGATCCGAACAGGCGGTGACGGCGCGTTACGGCTTCTGCGAACAGGCGCTGATCGACATGGGCGATTTTGCGGGCGGAACGCTCAAGCATCTGCGCCGCCAGCCGATCGCGCGCCTGAGCCTGTGCGGCGGCTTTGCCAAATTCGGCAAGCTGGCGCGCGGGCTGCTGGATTTGCACTCCAAGCGCGGCAGCGTCGATCTGGATTGGTTGGCCGATCAATTGGCCCGGCTGGGGGCGGCCCCCGATCTGATCGCGCAAACCCGCAGCGCCAACACCGCCGCCCAGGTGCTGGGGCTGGCGCAGGCGGCCGGGATCCCGCTGGCCGACCATGTCGCCTCCCTCGCCCGCGCCACCGCGCTCGCCACGCTGGACGGCGCGCCGGTGGCGGTCGAGGTGCTGATTACCGACCGCCAGGGGGCCATCGTCGGCGCGGCCCCCGGCTGGTGAAGGCACCCTCACGCGCCCAAACCCCGGTAACGGCGGACGTGGCTGCCGTCGTAGAGAGCGCTGCACCGGAAATCCTCCGTCGCCAGCGCCGGGCCGACCAGGATCAGGGCGGTGCGCTCCATCGGCGCTTCGGCCACCCGCGCGACCAGCTCCGACAGCGCGCCGCGCACGACGCGTTCGTCCGGCCAACTGGCGCGATAGACCACCGCCGCCGGGCATTCCGCGCCATAGAGCGGGGTCAACCGCTCCACCACCCGGTCCAGCGCATGGATCGACAGATGAATCGCCAGCGTCGCCCCCGACGCGCCCAGCACCTCCAACGTTTCGTTGGCGGGCATGGCCGAGGCGCGCCCCTCCGTCCGCGTCAGGATCAGGGTCTGGCTGACCTCCGGCAGGGTCAATTCGCGGCCCAGCGCGGCGGACGCGGCGGCGAAGGCCGGAACGCCGGGGGTGATGGTGTAGGGGATGCCCAACTCGCGCAGGGCGCGGGTCTGCTCGCCCAGGGCGCTGTAGATCGACAGGTCGCCTGAATGAAGCCGGGCCACGTCCAGCCCCGCCGCGTGGGCGGCCTGGAACTCGGCGACGATCTCCTCCAGCGTCAACGGGGCGGTGTCGATGATGCGGGCGTCCTTGGGGGCGTGGGCGATGATCTCCGCCGGGACCAGCGACCCGGCGTACAGGCAGACCGGGCAGGCGGCGATCAGGTCACGCCCGCGCAAGGTCAGCAGATCGGGCGCGCCCGGCCCGGCCCCAATGAAATGAACGGTCATGGCGAGGACTCCGAAACGGCAGGGGCGGCAAGGGCGTTCGTGGCGGCGAGCGCAACGGTGGCGCGCGGGGTGGAGCGGCGGGGCAGCAGCAGGCGGCCCGACGGCCCGACGGCGGCGAGCGCCGCCGCTTCGGCCACGCTCGCCAGCCCGACCGCCGCCGCCACGGTGGCGGAGCGGGTGACGGTGCGGGCCTGCGCGGCGGCGAGCGCGGCGGCGTCGATCACGGTGACGGGCAAATCCAGGCGGCGGGCGGCGTCGGCCACGCCCGGTTCGTCGCGCTTGAGCG
Organism: Azospirillum sp.; assembly: GCA_027486405.1. Lineage (GTDB taxonomy): Bacteria > Pseudomonadota > Alphaproteobacteria > Azospirillales > Azospirillaceae > Azospirillum. The sequence goes on from JAIXPD010000002.1 coordinate 14,231, forward strand.
CCGGAACCGCCAGACGGACGGCGGCGCGCTGGGCGGCGGTCAAGGCCGCCTCGTCAAAGGCGGCGGTCAGCAGCCCGGCGATCTCCGCCCCGTCGCAGCCCTTGCGGCAGCCCACACCGGCGGCGATCATGGCTTGTCCGCCCGCCACAGCGTCACCGGCATGAAGGGCTTCCAGCCCCGGAAGCCGCCGACCGGCACGGCGCGGCTGACGGCGATCTGGGTCAACGCCCCGCCCAACCGGCGTTGGGCGTCGTGGAGCACCGCTTCCCCCTCCAGCGTCACCGCGTTGGCAACCAGCCGTCCGCCGGGTTTCAACGCCGACCAACAGGAATCCAGCACACCGTCGTTGCTGACGCCGCCGCCGATGAAGACCGCATCGGGGGCCGTCAACCCGTCCAGCGCCGCCGGTGCCCGCCCCCGCACCAACTCCAGCCCCGGCACGCCGAGCGCGGTGGCGTTGGCGAGGATGCGGGCCTGACGGTCGGGGTGCGATTCGACGGCAATGGCGCGGTTGGCCGGGTCGGTCAGCATCCATTCGATGCCGATGGAGCCGGACCCGGCCCCGACGTCCCACAGGGTTTCGCCGCGCCGGGGGGCCAGCAGCGACAGGGTGACGGCGCGCACCTCCCGCTTGGTGATCTGCCCGTCGTGATCGAACCAATCGTCGGGCAGGCCGGGGGCCAGCGGGTGGATGCGGGCGTCCGGATCGGCGACGCACTCCAGCGCCAGCGTGTTGAGGTCGGCCACCGGCCCCGGCACCCCGGCCTCCCGGTCCCAGTTGTGGGCGGTGGCGCTGCGTTGGGCCTCGCGCGGGCCGCCCATCGCCTCCAGCGCCGTCAGGCGGGACGCGCCGAAGCCACGGGCGCGCAGCAGCGCGGCCAGCTTGGCCGGGGTCGTTCCGTCCCAGGATAGAATCAACAACCGTGCGTTCGGTTGCAGGTGCGGAATGACCAGTTCCAACGGGCGGCCGTGCAGGGTGAGACAGCGCGTGTCCTGCACCGCCCAGCCCAGCCGGGCGCAGGCCAGGCTGTAGGCCGAGGGGGCGGGCATTACCGTCATGTCGCTGGCCGGAACGACCCGCGCCAGCGTGGCCCCAACGCCGTACCACAGGGGATCGCCGCTCGCCACCACGCACACCGGCTGCCCGCGCCGGGCCAACAGACCGGTCAGGGCGTCGGTCAGGGGGGATGGCCACACCACCCGTTCCTGTCCCGGAACAACCGGCAGAAAGGCGAGGTGCCGCGCCCCGCCATAGACGCAGGCGGCGCGTTCGATTCCGGCGCGGGCGGCGGGCGACAGACCGTCCCACCCGTCTTCGCCGATGCCGACGACGGACAGCCAGCGCGACGGCGGCGGGCGGTCCGTGAGTGTGCTATCCATGGCGGCGCATCCTGCGGCGATCCAACGATGGTGACGTGACGTGTTGAACGCTTTGATCCTTGGCGGGACCACCCAGGCGACGGCGCTGGCCCGGCGCTTGGCCGGACACGCGACGGTGAACGCCACCGTGTCGCTCGCCGGGCGCACGAAAAACCCGGTGCTGCCGCCCCTGCCGACGCGCATCGGCGGTTTCGGCGGGGCCGATGGGCTGGCGGCCTATCTGATCGAGCGCAAGGTCGGCGCGGTGATCGACGCCACCCACCCCTTTGCCGATCAAATCTCCGCCAACGCGGCGGCGGCCTGCACGCGGACGGGCGTGCCGTTGCGCCTGTTGACCCGCCCGGCGTGGCAGGCCGGTCCCGGCGACCGCTGGGTCACGGTCCCCGACATGGCGGCGGCGGCGGTGGCGGTGCGCGATTGGCCCGGTCTGCCCGACGACGGGTGCGTCTTCCTGACCATCGGCCGACAGGAGGTTGCCACCTTCCTCGCCGCACCCGACCGCCGTTATCTGATCCGCGCCGTCGATCCGCCCGAGCCGATGCCCGCCCTGGCGCGCGCCAGCCTGATTTTGACGCGCGGCCCCTTCACGGTGGAGGCCGAAACCGACCTGATGCGCACCCACAACGTCGCCGTCATCGTCAGCAAGAACAGCGGCGGCAGCGCCACCGACGCCAAGCTGGAGGCCGCGCGGCGGTTGGGCCTGCCCGTGGTGATGGTGGATCGCCCGCCCGGCCACGGCGTGCCGGACCTGCCCGACCTGGACGCGGCGCTGGCGTGGCTGGAGGGGTTGGCCGGGGGAGAGGGCGTCCATGGGGTCGGTCATCCCGCTCACCCCCGGTAATGGCGGGGGGTGTAGACCCAGGGCTGGCCGTTCGGGCGGGGGACAAGGCGGGTGTGCGACGCGCCGATGATGACCAGCGTCTTCATGTCCGCCTGTTCGGCCTGCACCGCGCCCAGGCTGGTGATGGTCATGACCTCGTCCTCCCGGCCCACCGCGCGGCCCAGCACCACCGGGGTGTCGGGGGTGCGGATGGCGCGCAGCGCGTCGAAGGCGGCCCCCAACTGCCAGGGCCGGGCGCGCGAGATCGGGTTGTAGAGGGCGATGACGAAATCGGCCTCCGCCGCCAGACGCAGGCGCTTCAGCACCACATCCCACGGCTTCAGATTGTCCGACAGCGAGATGGCGCAGAAATCATGCCCCAGCGGCGCACCGGCCCGCGCCGCCGCCGCCTGCATCGCCGACACGCCGGGATCGACGCGCAGGTCGAGCGCGCGCCAGGCCGGGGGTGCCTCGGGGTCGTCCAGCGCCTCGAACACCGCCGCCGCCATGGCGAACACGCCGGGATCGCCACCCGACACCACCGCCACCTTGCGGCCCTGCGCAGCCAGATCGAGCGCGAAGCGGGCGCGGTCCAACTCCACCCGGTTGTCCGACGCGTGGCGCACCTGCGGCCCCGGCGGAACCCGGTCCACATAGGGAAAATAGCCCACCAGATCGGTGGCCTCGGCCAGATCGCGCCGGGCCTGCGGCGTCAACCACTCCTCCGGCCCCGGCCCCAGCCCGACGATGGTCAGCCAGCCGGTCATTCATACACCCCTTCGGCCCGCCGCCCGTCGCCGGGGATGACGATCTGCGAGAAATAGGGCGCGCTGTCCGGGGCGTCGGCCAGCGGCATCACCCGTTGTTCGACCATGCTGGCCCGTTCGACGTACCACGCCCGGTCGGTCAACCCGGCGGCGGCGATGGCGCGGCGGACCTTGGGCAGGTTGCTGCCCAGCTTCATCACCACGCTGGCCTGCGCCCCGGTGATGGCGCGCAGCAACGACGCCTCGTCCAGCGTGCCGGGGATGACCGACAGCACGTCGTCGCGCAGCATCAGCGGGCGCGGCAACAGGGAGGCGCTCGCCACCATGCTGGTCACGCCGGGCACAACCTCCGTCGGGAAACGGGTGGAGAGCCGCAGGAACAGATGCATGAAGGAGCCGTAGAAAAACGGATCCCCCTCGTTCAGCACCGCCACCGACCGACCGGCGGCGAGGTGGACGGCCAACCGTTCGGCGGACTCGTCGAAAAAGGCTTCGATCTGGCGGCCATAATCCGGGTGATCGGGCGGCAGTTCCACCGTCACCGGATAGACCATCGGCACCTCGACATGCTCCGCCGTCACCACCGCGTCGGCGATGCGGCGGGCGTGGCCGCGCGTGCCGCGCTTGCAGAAATAGGCGACGACCGGACAGGCGGCGATGCGCTTGACCGCCTTCAGCGTCATCAGGTCGGGATCGCCGGGGCCGACGCCGACGCCGTACAGCCGAGCGCTTTCCGGGGTGGGGGTGGTGAGCAAAGCGTCGGTCATTCCACGTCGCTCGCCAGCGCGTTGACGGCGGCGGCGGCCATGGCGCTGCCGCCACGCCGCCCCCGGATCGCCAGATAGGGCAGGCCGAACGGGTTGGCGGCCAGCGCGTCCTTGCTTTCAATGGCCCCGACGAAGCCGACGGGGAAGCCCAGCACCGCCGCCGGTTTCGGCCCGCCCGTCGCGATCCGTTCCAGCAGATAGAACAGCGCGGTCGGCGCGTTGCCGATGGCGACCACCGCGCCCTCCAGCCGATCCCCCCACAGGTCGAGCGCGGCGGCCGACCGCGTGTTGCCGATGCGCCCGGCCAAACCGGGAACCGACGGGTCACGCAGGGTGCAGATCACCGGGTTGTCGGCGGGCAGCCGGGCGCGGGTCACGCCGTGGGCCACCATTTCGCTGTCGCACAGGATCGCGGCCCCCCCGCGCAGCGCGGCGCGGGCGGCGGTGCCGACGTCGGCGGAAAACATCAGGTCCTTGGCCGCGTCCACCATGCCGCAAGCGTGGATGACGCGCACCGCCACCGGCTTCAGATCGTCGGGCAGGCCGGACAGATCGGCCTCCGCCCGGATGGTGGCGAAGGACTGGCGGTAAATGGCCGCTCCATCGCGAATGTAGTCGTAGAGCGGCTCAGACACCGGACAACTCCTCAGCAGACAAACCGACGACGCACGCCAGCGCGTCGTCGGGTGACAGGTTGGCGCACCCCGCCCCCGCGTCCGGGGCCAGCAGGCCGGGACCGGCGGCAAGCGCGACATCGTACAGGCCATCATGCGCGGTCAGCGTCACGTCGGCCACGCCCGGATGGGCGCAGCCCTTGGCGCAGCCGGAGACATGCACCATCGCCACCCGGTCCAGCAAGGGGCCAGCGCGGTCGGCGATGGCAAGCGCCAGGGCGTGGGTGTCGGTGGTCCCGACGTCGCAACCGGTGACACCGCTGCACGCCGTCAGCCGCAAGCGCCGGTCGTCGTGGCGCAGGATGCCGCCGTGCCGCGCGGCAACGTCCACAGCGTCCGCCACCGGATCGACCAGCAGCAGCGCCCGCCATGGGGTGAGCCGGATTTCGCTCGCCGCATCGGCCAAGGCCGCCAGCGCGGTGCAGGTGAGGCGACCGAAGGGGAAGGCAACGGTCAGGGCGTTCGCAAGACCGGGAACGGGTCCGCCGAAGCTCTGCATCAGATGGGGCGTGTTCCCCCGCATCCCACCCTTCTCCCCGGCGGGGAGAGGGGACAGGAGGGGGGAGAGGCGGGCGGCGAACGGGCCGGGGCCGAGGGCGGCGACCAGCGTGGCCATGCGGCGCGGCGGGTCGGGCAGGGTCGCGCGCAACTCCAGAAAGGCACGCCCCAGCGCGGCGGCAACGTCCGGCACCGCCCCGGCGCGGCACAGGCCCAGCGGTGCGGCGCTGGCCCAGGTTCCGCCAAGCGAGACGCGCAACCACACCCCATCCACCGCATCGAACCGCGCATCGGTGACGCTGTCGGCCAGATGGGCCAGCCCGCCGCCGCAGACCAGCCAACCGAATTTGGGCGGCAAAGCGTGCAGACCGGCGTCGTCGGCCAGCCGGGCGTCAAGCGCCCGCGCGATCCCGCGCACGTCCATCAACGCACTGGGATCCCGCCCGACGGCGGGGGCGCACAGCACGTTGCGCACGGCCTCGCTCGCCGCGTCGCGGCCGACATAGCCCAACGCACGCAGGGCGTCCGTCACCGGGGCGAGCGTGTCCACCGACAGGCCGCGCAGTTGCAGATTGCCGCGATGGCTCAGGTCAATCAGGCCGTTGCCATAGGCGTGGCCCAGGTCGGCGATGCGGCGGGCGTGGTCGGCGGGCAGACACCCGGCGGGAACGCGCACGCGCAACAGCACACCGTCGCCCACCGCCATCGGGGCAAGCACGCCGGGGCAGGTGCCGCGCCGACGCGGCTGGTTGCGGGCGGCCCCGGGCGAAACAACCGGCTGGGGCAGGGTTTGGGGGGCGGTCATGCGGCGTTCTCCCGGCGCAGGCGCAGATCCTCCGCCGTGGAGTTGCGGCGGGGGTGCCACAGGCCACGGTCGAGCGCCTCGCTCATCCGGGCGAGAATGTGCCGGGACGCCGCCGGGTTGGCATGGGTCAAAAAGTCCCACACGGCGGAATCCTCGACATAGGCGTCGAAGAGCAGGTCGAAATGGGCTGGGCGCACCGCTTCGGTGGTGGCGGCGAAGGCGAACAGGCTGTCGACGCTGGCCGCCAGTTCCGCCGCCCCGCGATAGCCGTGCCGCATCATCCCGGCGATCCAACGCGGGTTGGCCGCGCGCCCGCGCAGGGTGCGGGCGATCTCCTCCGCCAGGGTGCGCACGGCCAGCGTCGCCGGGTCGCTGCTGTCGAGGTGGTAGAGGGTCGGTTCGGCCCGGTCCAGCGCGGCGGCGGCGGCGAACCCGCCCTCGAACTGCATGAATCCGTCGGTGGACAGCACGTCGTGCTCGCGCTGGTCCTGGTGATGCACCAGCGCGTCGGCCCCGCCGACGCGGCGGCGGAACTGGGCGGGCAGCGCCACCCCGTCCAGACCCGCGCCATAGGCGTGGCACCCGCCATCGAGATAGGCCAGACCGAAATCGGCCCGCGTCGTCCAATCGCCGCGCGCCACCATGCCCGACAGCGCGGTCCCATAGACGCCGGGGGCGGCCCCGAAGACGCGCGCGGTGGCGCGGCGGCGGGCGTCGTCGTCCGCCAGCCCGTCGGCGATCAGGGCGGCGGTTTCGGCCCGCGCGGTCGCGGCAAGCGGGTTGACCGCGCCGTCCTCCTCCGCCAACCCGGCGACGGCGCGGACGGCCTGATCGAACAGGGCGATCTGTTGGGGAAAGACGTCGCGGAACAGGCCGGAGATCCGCAGCGTCACATCCACGCGCGGGCGGCCCAGCACGCCGGTGGGCATGATCTCATACCCGGTGACACGGCCCGAGCCGTTTTCCCACAGCGGGCGCACCCCCAGCAGGGCCAGGGCCTGCGCCAGCTCGTCGCCGCCGGTGCGCATCGCCGGGGTTCCCCAGCAATCGACCACCAGCCGCCGGGGCCAATCGCCGTGATCCTGCAAATGGCGGGTCAGCAGCGCGTCGGCGGCCTGCCAACCCAGCGTCCAGGCGGTGGGCGTCGGCACCCCGCGCGGGTCGAGCGCGTAGAGATTCCGCCCGGTCGGCAGCGTGTCCGCCCGCCCGCGCGCTGGGGAGCCACCGGGGCCGGGGCGGACGAAGCGGCCATCCAACCCGGCCAGCAGGGCGGCCATTTCGGCGTCGCCGCAGGCGTCGATGGCGGCGGCGGTGGTCGCCGGGTCGCGCTGGTCACGGGCAACGGCGGCGGTCAAACGGTCGCGCCGCTCCCCGTCCGGGCTGCGGCCGAAGACGTGCAGCCCGTCGCGGATCTGCATCTCCTTGATGTCGCACAGATGGGCGTCCAAACGGCTGAGGATGGCATCGGGGTCATCGTCGGTGCGCAGGTTGCAATCCGCCGCCAGACCGGAGGACCAAGCCAGATCCAAAATTCGTTCCCGCAGCATCCCCAACCGGCGTGGATCCAGCCCGGTGGCCTGGGAATACTCGTCGATGGCGGTTTCCAGCTCGGCAAGGTCGCCGTGCAACCCGGCCTCGACCGGCGGCGGGGTGAGGTGGCCGATCAGCACCGCGCCCAGACGGCGGCGTGCCTGCACCCCCTCGCCAGGGTTGTTGACGATGAAGGGGTAGAGCACCGGCAGCGCCCCGCCGACGATCTCCGGCCAGCATTCCGCCGACAGCGCCACCGCCTTGCCCGGCAGCCATTCCAACGTGCCATGCGCGCCGATCTGGATCAGGGCGTGGACACCTACGGCGTGGCGCAGCCACGCGTGAAAGGCGACATAGCCATGGCTGGGCGGGGTGTCGGGGTCGTGATGCTGGGCGGTGGTCAGCGGCCCATGGCCACGGCTGGGCTGCACCGCCACCACGGCGTGGCCGCACAGGCGGACGCGGGCGCGGAACGCGCCCTCCGACAGCGCCGGATCGGCCGATGGCGGCCCCCATTGCGCGCTGATGCGGTCGCGCACCGCCGCCGGAACCAAGGCTTCGTAGGCGTCGAGCGTCAGGATCGGGCGGGTGGGGCCGGTCAGATCGGCCATCAGGGCCGCGCCATCGTTTGGCGTGTCGCGCAGGCCGTAACCCTCGGCGGACAGCCGGTGCAGCAGGGCCACGGTGCTGGCCGGGCTGTCCAGCCCCACGGCGTGGCCGATGCCGCCGCCGGGGCCGGGATAATCCGACAGCACCAGCGCCACCCGACGTTCCGCACGCGGCGTCCGCCCCAACCGCACCCAGGCGGCGGCGAGGTCGGCGACGGCGGCCACCCGGTCGGGCAGGGCGCGCAGCATGGGGGCGGCGAATTGCAGATCGGGATCGGGATCGCCCACGGTTTTGAAGGCGATGGCGCGGGTGATGATCCGCCCGTCCATCTCCGGCAGCACCACATTCATCGCCAGATCGGACGGCCCCAGCCCGCGCGCCGACGCCCGCCAACCGCTTTCCGGCGTGGTCGGCAGAATGGCTTGCAACACCGGCGTGCCGTTCGCCTCCAGCGGGGAGCCATCGGCCTGCGCGGCGGAAAAGCCGGTGGTGTTGACCGCAACCGCCGCGTTGCGGTGGGTCAGCGTCGCCCGCACCCAGGCGGCGCAATCGGGTTCCTTCAGGCTGGCGACGAAGAGCGGCAGCGGGGCCAAGCCGCGCGCGGCCAGCGCGTCGCACAGCGCCACCACCGGTTCCAGATCCCCGGCCAGCAGATGGGAGCGGTAGAAGGTGACGGCCACCACCGGCGCGCCCACCGCCACCGGCCCGCGCCAGCCGTCATACCGGCCAAAGCGCGGAACCGGGACCGGATCGCGCCAGGGGGTGGGATGACCGGCCAGCGTGGCCGCACAGGCCAGCAGATGGCCGATGTTGTCCGGCCCGCCTTCGGTGAAAAAGCGCCAGAGCCGTTGCGAATCCTCCGCCGCCACGGTGCCGAAACCGCTGAGGTTGGGGTCGGGAACCGCCTCCCCCGGCAGAACGGCCAGCGGGATGCCCCGGTCGCGGCACAGCTCCGTCACCCGGTCCAGGCCATAGCGCCAATAGCCGGTCCCGCCCAGCAGGCGCAGCACCACCATCCCGGCCTTGGCGATCACCGCATCGACGTAGAGATCGACCGACAGCGGATGACCCAGCCGGTTCAGGTTGACCAGACGCAGCGACGGCAACCGCTCCCGCCCGGCCCGCCACGCGGTGGCGAGCGCGGTCAGGTCGCTGTCGGAAAAGGACAGCATGACCAGCGTCGCCGGGGTCTGCCCCAGATCTTCGGCCTGAGGCCCGGCGTCGAGGTCGTCCTGACGGGCGGCGAGCAGATGCATGGCGCTACGCTCTGGTCCGTGGCGTCAGCCCGCGATGGCGCGGCGGACGGCGTCGTGGTCCAGACCGGTTTCGCCGATCACCACCAGACGGCTGCGGCGCTCCTCGCCCGGCTTCCACAGCCGGTCATAATGGGTCTGCACCCGCACCCCGACCGCTTGGACCAGCAACCGCATCGGCTTGCCCGGCACGTCGATGAAGCCCTTCATCCGCAACACGCCGTGCAGGGCGGCGACGTCGGCCAGCCCCTTCGCCAGCGCCTCCGGGTCGGGTTGGGCGGGCAGTTCCACCACAAAGCTGGTGAAATCGTCGTGATCGTGCCCCTCCTCCTCGTCGTGGTGGCTGGGGCGGTTGGCGAGGTCGTCCTCCACCGCCGCACCGACGCCGAGCAGCACCAACGGATCGACCGCGCCATGGGCGGCGCGGATCAGCTTGGCGTCGCGGTTCAGGGCCTCGCGGATCAGATCCTCGACCCGGGCCAGATCCCCGGCCCCGACCAGATCGGTCTTGTTGACGACGATCAGATCGGCGCAGAGCAACTGATCCTCGAACACCTCTTCGACCGGGGTTTCGTGATCGACGGTTCCCGCCGCCTCGCGCTGGGCGGCCAGTTGGGCGGGATCGGGGGCGAAACGGCCCTCGGCCGCCGCCGCCGCGTCCACCACCGCCACCACACCGTCCACCGTCACCCGGCTTTTGATCGCGGGCCAGTGGAAGGCCTGAACCAACGGCTTGGGCAGGGCCAGACCGCTGGTTTCGATGACGATGTGTTCGGGCGGGTTCGGGCGGGCCAACAGCTTTTCAATCGCCGGAACAAAATCGTCGGCCACGGTGCAGCACAGGCAGCCGTTGGCCAATTCGATCACGTCATCGTCGGTGCAGGTTGGGTTGCCGCAGGCGCGCAGGATGTCGCCGTCAATGCCGACGTCGCCGAACTCGTTGATGATGAGGGCCAGGCGACGCCCATCGGCGCGCTCCAACAGGCCCCGGATCAGCGTGGTCTTGCCGGCCCCAAGGAAGCCGGTGATGACGGTGGCGGGCGTCTTGCCAGCCACCGCCTTGCCTTGAACGGACATGCGGATTCGCCCTTATTCGAAATCGTCGTCGAAATCGTCGCCACCGACGATCCGGTTCAACATAAAGCCGGTGGCCGACCCCAGGATCGCCCAGAACAGCGCCGCCCCGCCCAGGGAGGCCGAGACGAAATGCGCCGCCAATTCGGGCGGAACCGCGCCCGCCGGGGCTTCCGGATGAGGCGCGCCGACCAGATGGGGCAAAACAATCGCCACCACCCCGGCGGCCAGCAAAGCCGGAGGCCGCGCGAAGGCCAATGCCAACAACCCACCCGCCGAACAGACCGCCGTGGCGATCCACCAGAGTTGGCGGGCCTCCAACTGCGCCCCGGCCATGCCGGGCAATTCCGGGGGCAGGCCATAGGCGGGGGCGAGCGCGAAGGCGAAAAAGCCAGCCGCGCCCCACAGAAGGCCACGCCGCGCGTCCACCCGTTCACCGATCAGCAGCATCACCCCCGCGATCAGCAGGCCATAGGCGACGCCGGTCAGCAGATTGGCCGCGACCGTGGTCATCACGCGGTTCAACGCCTCTTCCGCCGTGGTCGGCACCCCTTCGCCCAAACTGCGTTCGGGCGCTGCGTGGCCATGATGCTCGTGCCCCGTTGCCGCCGGGGCAGGGGGGGAGGTCGGAGCCGCTGCGGCCGGGGGCGGAGCCACCGGCACCGTCACCTCGTATTTCTCGGCTTCCAGAATCAGCGGAACGGTCGTCACCTGCTGAACGACGGAAACGGCCGTGCCGGAGAGCACGCCCGCAACCAAGGCGGCTGAAAACAGCCGCCGTATCAGATCCATAACCCTGGCTTAGTGGCAGGGGAACGCGAAGGAGTGACGGGCGTCGTGGGCCGCGTCGTGGATCTGCTGCGGCTGCGCAAAACCGACACCGTACAGGATGAAGCTGCCGAACAGCATCGCGGCAAAGGCGGCGACGGCGGTGCGGCTGGTGGTCGCTGCGGTCGAGCGGAGCGAACGGATGGTCATGGTTTCGGCTTTCCTCTGCTCCCGCCACACCCGGCGGGGTTGGACTCGTTGCGCGCGTCCGACGGCAGGTTTCCTGGCTCGCGGGTCGTCGCTCCGTGTCTTCCGCCTTCCCGGTCGTTAACCAGTGGCATCAGGAAGAGGAACTCGCCGCACACAGTTGCGGGGGCAGCCACGGCATGGGGACCCGGCGCAAGCCGTCTCCCGAACCGCATTCCCTATTATCCAGGCAACACCAATTGCGGTGTCACCCGGCACCGTCGGACCATCACCATCGCAGCCACCGCCAGCATTTGCAAGTCCGGATGCGCGGCGACGGTTTCAGAAGCCCCGGCCGGAGCCGACCAGCCGCATCCGACCGGCGGGCGACAGGCCGGGCAACACGGCGAAGACGGTTTCCTCGGTCAATTCGCTGATCTGGCGGCGCTTGGCGCGAGCGGCCTCGGCGGCGGCGCGCACGGCCGCAGCGTCGAAATCGGGCCGTTCCAGCAGGCTGCGCACGGTCTGCCCGGCGACACGGTATTCCTCGCTCAAGGTCTGAAAGCGCGGGCGCAGCGGTTCGAAGGCGGCGCGCAGGCGGGCGGCGTCGCCGTCCGACAGGTCGGACGCGATCCGTTCGACGAAGCGGTCGGGCATCGGGCGGTAGGGCGGCGGCCCCGGACGGTGCCACCAGCCCAGCAGCATCGCGCCCAAGAACAGATTCACCGCCACCGACAGCAGGGCCAAGGCGCGCAGGCCCCGGAGGGAGCCGGTCAGCGATCCGGTCAACGGGCGCAGGGCAGCCAGGCCCTTCATCACCGGTGGCGTCATCGGGTGTCTCCATCGAACAGCGTGGTCACATCGTCGCTCAACAGCGCGACCTCGGCCCCGCGCGGTTGGCTGGCGGGGACGGTCAGGCGGTGCCCGGCCTGCCAACCCAGCGTCAGCAGCGCCACGCACAGCGCCGCCGCCGTCCAACGCGGCATCCGGCCCAGCAGCAGCACCATCAGCGTCTCTTGCGGGGTGGCGCGGGCAGCCTGCCCCACACGCGCCATCAGGTGGGCGAGGCGTGCGTCGTCGATCTCCGGCGGGGTGCCGGTCAGGCGGCGGTCGAACGCCGCTTCGCACTGTTGGGCGGTGCGCAGCGTCGGATTGGTGGCGAGCGCCGTTTCGGCCCCGGCCCGCAATTCCGGCGGCCAGCGCGTCGGGTCGGCCCCGAACTCGGCCAGATGGCGGAGGAACTGGCTCTCGGTCATGATGGCTCCCTCCCGGCGTTCAGCGCCGTTTTCAGCGCGGCCCGCGCGCGGGCCAGCAGCGAGGCGAAGGCGCTTTCGCGCACCCCCAGAACATCGGCGGCCTGCCGCTGGCTCAGGCCATCCTGATGAAACAGCACCACGGCGGCGCGCTGGCGGTCGGGCAGCGCGTCCAGCGCGCGGGCCAGCCGGTCGGCCTCCTGCCGTTCGGCGATGCGGTCGAGCGCGTCCGGCCCGCTGTCGGCGATGGTGTCGGCGTCGTCCAGCGGCGACCAGCCGGGACGACGGCCCCGGTCGATGGCGAGGTTGACGATGATCTTGTGCAACCAGGTGGTGAAGGCGGCGCGCGAACCGTCCCAGCGCGCCGCGTGCCGCCACACCCGCAAAAACGCCTCCTGCGCGATGTCGTCGGCGTCGGCGGGGTTGCCGGTCAGGCGCTGGGCCAGCGTCACCGCGCGGCGCAGGTGGCGCGCGGCCAGCCGATCAAAGGCGGCGGCGTCACCGCCCGCCACCCGCGCCATCAGCGCCTCGTCGCTGTCGTCCGTCCCGGTCATCGCTGCGCCGTCCGCCGTCGTCTGCGGCAGGGGTACGGCAAGCGGCCAGGAAACGCATCTGTTCGTTTGCGCTCTCCTTCGGTCATTCCGCCGGGGTGGGGGCTGCGGGTGGGGCGGCCAGCGTGTGGCGGCCGCGTTTGCGACCCAGCGCCAGCTTTTCGAGCGTCAGATAGAGGACCGGCGTGGTGTAGAGCGTCAGCATCTGGCTGACCAGCAGCCCGCCCATGATCGCCACGCCCAGCGGGCGGCGCAGTTCGCCGCCGGTGCCGTAATCGAAGGCCAACGGGACCGCGCCCAGCAGGGCGGCCATGGTCGTCATCATGATCGGGCGGAAGCGGACGAGTGCCGCTTCGCGGATCGCCTCGAACGGTGGCAGACCGCGTTCGCGTTCGGCCTCCAGCGCGAAGTCGATCATCATGATCGCGTTCTTCTTCACGATGCCGATCAGCAGGATCAGGCCGATCATCGCCACGATGGACAGGTCGTACCCCGCCAAAATCAGCGCGATGAGCGCTCCCAACCCGGCGGACGGCAGGGTGGCGAGGATGGTCAACGGGTGGATCAGGCTTTCGTAAAGAATCCCCAACACGCCGTAGATGGTCAGCAACGCCGCCAAAATCAGGAAGGGTTGGCTGGATTGCGACTGCTCGAACGCCCTTGCGGTCCCCTGGAACCCGGCGCGGATGCTGGCGGGCATGCCGATGTCCTCCGCCGCCCGCGCGATGACGGCGGTGGCCTGCGACAGCGACACGCCGGGGGCAAGGTCAAAGGTGAGGTTGGCGACCGGAAAGCCGCTCTGGTGCTGGACGGAGGACGCCTGGTTGCCGATGACGACGCTGGCGACGGTGGCCAGCGGAACAAGACCAGCGCGCCCCGGAACCATGATGGTCTTGAGCGCGTCCGGCCCCAACGCGTCCTTGGGCGCGACCTCCAACACGACCTTGTGCTGGTTCTGCGCCAGATACATGGTGGAGACCTGACGCTGGCCGAAGGCGTTGTAGAGGGTGGATTCCAGCGCGCTCAGCGACACGCCCAGGCGCGACGCCGCGTCGCGGTCCACCACCACATTGGCCTGAACCCCGCCGTTCTGGCGGTCGTTGGCGACGTCGATCAGCTCCGGCAGGGTGCGCATCTTTTCCACCAGCCGGGGTGCCCACAGGTTCAGCGCGGTGATGTCGGTCGCTTGCAGGGAATAGACATACTGGCTGCGGCCCTGCCGCCCGCCGATGCGGATGTCCTGCACCGGGGTGAGGAACAGTTGCACCCCCGGCACGCGGGCGGCGCGCTGGCGCAGGCGCGGCAGCAGAACGGACAGTTCCTCCCGCTGGGACCGTGGTTTCAGGGTGATGAAGACGCTGCCGGAAAAGGCCCCGCCCGGCCCGCCGCCGCCGATGGACGCCCCGACGCTCTCGATGGCGGGGTCGCCGGTCAACGCCTCCTGCAAGGCGCGCTGGCGGGCGAGCATCGCCTGAAACGACACGTCGGGCGGCGGATCGGAAAAGCCGATCAGCATGCCGGTGTCCTGCTGCGGCACGAAACCCTTGGGCACCTGCCCATAGAGCCAGACGCTGACCCCGGCCACCGCGACCGTCAGCACCAGCATGCTGCGCTGATGCTCCAGCACCCAGGTCAAGCCATCGGCGTAAAGGCCGAACAGGCGGTCGCCCAGCCAATCCAGCGCGCGGGCGATGCGGCCCGGCGGCTTGCGGTCGGCTTCGGCGTTCAACAGGTGGGCGCACATCATCGGTGTCAGCGTCAGCGACACCACGGCGGACACCAGGATGGCGACCGACAGCGTCACCGCGAATTCGCGGAACAGCCGCCCCATGATCCCGCCCATGAACAGGATGGGGATGAAGACGGCGACCAGCGACAGGCTGATCGACACCACGGTGAAGGCGACCTGCCGCGCGCCCTTGATCGCGGCGGTCAACGGATCCTCGCCCGCCTCCAGACGACGGACGATGTTTTCGATCACGACGATGGCATCGTCCACCACGAAACCGACCGAGATGGTCAGCGCCATCAGGGAGAAATTGTCCAGGCTGTAGCCGATGGCCCACATCGCGGCAAAGGTCCCGGCCAGCGACAGCGGCACGGCGGTGGCCGGGATGATGGTGGCCCACAGCCGCCGCAGGAACAGCGCCATCACCATCACCACCATGGCCACGGTGACGGCCAGCGTCTTTTGCACGTCGGCCACCGACGCGCGGATCATCGGGGTGCGGTCGCTGCGGATGGCGATCTGCACGCTGGACGGCAGCCACCCGGCCAACACCGGCAGTTCGGCGCGGATGGCGTCCACCGTCTCCACCACGTTCGATCCGGTCTGCTTCATCACATTGACCAGAACGGCGCGCTGGTTGCCGTACCACGCGGCGGTCCGGCTGTTTTCCGGGGCCTCGATCACCTCCGCCACATCGCCCAGGCGGATGGTGGCCCCGTTCTTTTCGGCGACGATCAGGTTGCGGTAGGCGTCGGCCCCGAACAGTTGGTCGCTGGCCCCGATGGACCAGCTTTCCGCCACCCCGTCGAAGCTGCCCTTGGGACCGTTGGCGTTGGCCCCGGCGATGGCGCTGCGGATGGCGTCCAGGCTGATGCCCATCGACGCGGCGGCGGCGGCGTTGGCGCGCACGCGCACGGCGGTTTTCTCCGCCCCGCTGATGGTGACTTGGCTGACGCCCTGGATCTGGCTCAACCGCTGGCCGATGACGGTTTCGGCCAGCGAAAACACCTCCCCCGGCGGCAGGCTGGCGGAGGTGACGGCCAGCACCATGATCGGCGCGTCGGACGGATTCATCCGGCGCAGGCGCGGCGGGTTGGGCAGGTCGGCGGGCAGATCGCCGCCCGCCGCGTTGATCGCCGCCTGCACATCGCGGGACGCGGATTCGATGTCGCGGCTCAGATCGAACTGGATGATGACGGCGGTGCTGCCCATCGTGCTGTTGGAGGTCAGCTCCGACACCCCGGCGATGCGGGCCAACCGCCGTTCCAGCGGCGTGGCGACCGACGCCGCCATGGTTTCCGGGCTGGCGCCGGGCAGGCTGGCGCTGACCACGATGGTGGGAAACTCCACCTGCGGCAGCGGGGCCACCGGCAGGAAGCGGTAGGCGACCAGACCGACTAGCAACAGCCCGATCATCAGCAGGGAGGTGCCGACCGGGCGGTGGATGAAGGGGGTGGACAGCGCCATGGCCGCTTACTCCGCCGCCGCCCGGTCGGGGATGGCCCCGGCGGAGGGCGCGGCGGCCTTGCGGGACGGGCGCAGGAAACGCCCCAGCCGGTCCATGTAAAGATAGACCACCGGCGTGGTGTAGAGCGTCAGGATCTGGCTGATGAGCAGACCGCCGACGATGGCGATGCCCAACGGGCGGCGCAGTTCCGACCCGGTCCCATGCTCCAGCGCCAACGGCAGCGCGCCCAGCAGGGCGGCCATGGTCGTCATCATGATCGGGCGGAAACGCAGGAGCGACGCCTCGTAGATCGATCGTTCGGGCGGCAGGCCGCGTTCGCGTTCGGCCTCCAGCGCGAAGTCGATCATCATGATGGCGTTCTTCTTGACGATGCCGATCAGCAGAACGATGCCGATCAGCGCGATCAAGGACAGGTCATGCCCGGTCGCCATCAGGGCCAGGATCGCCCCGACCCCGGCGGACGGCAGGGTGGACAGGATGGTGATCGGATGGATGGTGCTCTCGTACAGCACGCCCAAGACGATGTAGACGGCGACCACCGCCGCCAGGATCAGCCAGGGCTGGCTGTCCAGCGAGGCGCGGAACTCGGCGGCGGTCCCGGCAAAGCGCGCGGTGGCGGTGTCGGGCATGCCGATGCTGGCGCGCGCCTGTTGGATCGCCGCCACCGCGTCGCCCAGCGCCACGCCGGGGGCGAGGTTGAACGACAGGGTGACGGAGGGGAATTGCCCCTGGTGGGTGATGACCAGCGGGGCGGTGGTGCGCGTGACCTTCACCAGCGCATCGAGCGGGACCACCCCGCCGCCGGTGGCGCGGACATAGAGCTTGGACAGCGACACCGGATCCATCTGGAAGGACGGTTCGACCTCCAAAATCACCCGGTATTGGTTGGTCTGGGTGTAGATGGTGGAAACCTGCCGCTGACCGAAGGCATCGTACAGCGTGTCGTCGATGGCCTGGGGCAGCACATGCAGGCGCGAGGCGGCGTCCCGGTCGATGGTCAGATAGACTTGCAGGCCATAGGGCTGCTGGTCGGTCGCCACGTCGGTCAATTCGGCGCGCGCGCGCAAGGCGGCCAGCAGGCGCGGCGTCCAGTTGTTCAACTCCTGCGGGTCGGCGTCCTGCAAGACATACTGGTATTGGGTGCGGCTGACCCGGCTGTCGATCTGCACATCCTGCGCGGCCTGCATGAACAGCGAGATGCCCGACGCGTCCGCCGTGGCCGCGCGCAGCCGGGCGATGATCTCCTCGGCCGAGGCGTTGCGCTGGTCGCGCGGCTTCAGCGCGATGGTCAGACTGCCGCTGTTGGTGGTGGCGTTGACCGATCCGGTGCCAACGAAGCTTGCCACCGCCGCCACGTCGGGGTCCTGGCGCACGATCTCGGCGATCGCCCGTTGCCGCTCGCTCATCGCCTTGACGGAGATGGAGGGTGCCGCCTCCGTCACGCCCAGGATGACGCCGGTGTCCTGCTGGGGCAGAAAGCCTTTCGGAACCACGTCGTACAGCCACAGGGTGGCGACCAGCGTGGCGATGGTGACGGCCAGCGTCAGCGGCTGGTGGCGCAAGACCACGCGCAGCGACGCGCCATACCCACGCAGCAGCGCGTCGAACAGCCGTTCGCTCCAGCGGAACATGGCGTTTTGCGGCTCCTCCCCCTGCGGTTTCAGCAGGCGGGCGCACATCATCGGCGTCAGCGTCAGCGAAATCACCGCCGACACCAGAACGGCGATGGACAGCGTGATGGCGAATTCACGGAACAGCCGCCCGACCACCCCGCTCATGAACAGCAGCGGGATGAAGACGGCGATCAGCGACAAGGTCAGCGAGACGACGGTGAAACCGATCTCGCGCGCGCCGGTCAAGGCCGCCTGCATCGGGGATTTTCCTTCCTCGATGTGGCGGACGATGTTTTCGATCATGACGATGGCGTCGTCGACGACGAAGCCGGACGCAATGGTCAGCGCCATCAGCGACAGATTGTCGAGGCTGAAGCCACACAGCGCCATGATGCCGAAGGTGCCGATCAGCGACAGCGGCAGGGCGGCGGCGGGGATGACGGTGGCCCACGCCTTGCGCAGGAACAGGAAGATGACCAGCACGACCAGACCGGCGGTCAGAACCAGCGTCTTTTGCACATCGGCGACGGAAGCGCGGATGGTCTCCGTCCGGTCGGTCAGCACCGCCATGGTGATCTGCGGCGGCAGGGCGGCTTGCAGCGACGGCAGCAGGGCGCGGATGCGGTCCACCGTGTCGATGATGTTGGCGCCGGGCTGACGCTGGATGGTCAGCAGCACCGCCGGTTTGCCGTCGTGCCACGCCGCCAGCCGGGTGTTTTCCACCGAATCCACCACCGCGCCGATGTCCGACAACCGCACCGGCCCGCCATTCTTGTAGGCGACGATGATCGGGCGGTAGGCAGCGGCGTTTTCGATCTGGTCGTTGACGCCGATGGCCCAGCTTTGGCGTGGCCCGTCGAAGCTGCCCTTGGGCGCGTTGACGTTGGCCTGGGTGATGGTGCTGCGCACATCCTCCAGCGTCAGACCCAACCCGGCCACCGCGCCGGGGTTGACCTGCACCCGCACCGCCGGGCGCAAGCCGCCCTCGATCCCGACATAGCCGACGCCATCGACCTGCGACAGCTTTTGCGCCAGCAGCGTGTCGGCGGCGTCGCTGATGGTTTCCATCCGCAGGCTGTCGGCGCTGAGCGCCAGCACCATCACCGGGGTGTCGGCGGGGTTGACCTTGTCGTAGACGGGCGGATTCGGTAGCCCCTTGGGCAAACCACCCGCCGCCGCGCTGATCGCCGACTGCACGTCCTGCGCCGCCGCGTCGATGTCGCGCGTCAGGTTGAATTGCAGGGTGATCGTGGACAGGCCGAAGGAACTGGTCGAAATCATCGACCCGATCCCGGCGATCTGCCCCAACTGGCGTTCCAGCGGGGCCGTGACCGAGGAGGCGATGACCTCCGGTGACGCCCCCGGCAATTGGGTGGTGACGCGCACCGTCGGGAAATCGACCGTCGGCAGCGACGAGATGGGCAGGGCGCTGTAGCCCAGCAGCCCCAGCAGCACCACCGCCATCATCAGAAGGCCGGTGGCGACCGGGCGCAGGATGAAGGGGGCCGACAGGTTCATGACGGTTCCCGCGCCGGACGGGGTTGCGCGGCGCTGTTGCTGGCCGGGCCGCCCGGACCCGCCTCCGGCGGCGGTGCGCCGTCGGTGGGCGGCGGGCGGCGGCGCGGCGCGTCGGGATTGTTGGGGTCGCGCGGCGCGCGCTCACGCGGGCGCTCGCCGCTGGCGGCGGTTGGGGCAGCGGGAGCGGCGGCGTTGGGCAGGGCGGAGCCGGTCGGGGGGTCCGTTGGTGACGCCCCGCGCGGCGGCGGATCGACCAGACGGACGCGCGAGCCGGGTTGCAGGCGGTATTGGCCATCGACAACCACCCGCTCGCCGGGAGTCAGTCCCTCGTCGATGATCGCCTTGTTCTCCTCCAGCCGAGCCACCGTGATCGGGCGCTGTTCGACGGTCTGGTCGTCCTTGATGACGTAGGCGAAGGTTCCCTGCGGGCCGCGCTGCACCACGGTTCCGGGCACGGTGGTCGCCCCGCGCCGGACGGACGCCAGCAGACGGACGTTGACGAAACCGCCGGGCCACAGCCGTTGCGGGTCGTTGGGCAGGGTGGCCTTCAGCCGGATGGTTCCGGTCCCGGTGTCGATCATGTTGTCGATCACCGCCAGCGTCCCCGTCCCCAACACGGTCTTGCCCTCGCGGTCCAGCGCCTGCACGGTCACGTCGCCGCGCGTCTGGGCGTCCACAATGGCGGGCAGCAGCTTTTCCGGCAGGGTGAAAACGACGGCGATGGGCTGCACCTGGGTGATGGTGACAAGGCCGCTCTGGTCGCTCGACCGCACCATGTTGCCCTGGTCGAGGGAGCGCAGGCCGATCCGCCCGCTGATCGGCGCGGTGATGGTGGTGTAGTTCAACTGGACCCGCACGGCCTCGATCGCCGCGTCGTCGGCGCGCAGTTGCGCCTCATACTGCGTGACCTGGGCGCGCTGGGTGTCCACCGTCTGTTTGGCCGCAAACTCCCGCAGGCTGAGGTTGCGTTCCAGATCGCGGCGGGCGTTGGCGAGCAGCGCCTCGTCCTGCGCCTTTTTCGCCAAGGCTTGCGCCAATTGGGCCTGAAGCGGGCGGGAATCGATCACCGCCAGCACATCGCCCGCCTTGACGATCTGTCCCTCGCGCAGGTCGAGCCGTTGCAGCTCGCCATCCACCCGCGCGCGCACGGTGACGCTGTTGAAGGCCTGGGCGGTGCCGATGCCGTCGAACCAGATCGGCACATCCTCCCGCGCCACCGTGCCGGCCTGCACCGCGACGACGGAGTTGCGCGCGCCGGGGCCGCCGCCGGGAGGGCCACCCGGCCCCGGGGGCGGACCACCCGGCCCACCCGGAGGAGGGCCGCCGGGCGCGCCGGTCGAGGTCCCCGGATGAACCAGCTTGTCCCGCACGGCGTAGCCGACGCCGCCCACCAACCCGGCCAACACAAGGCCGGTGATGACCGGCTTCCAACGCATACCCATGATCGTCCTGACCGTCGCCCGAGAATCTCAACACACAAGAGACCCATGATACGGGCGAAAGCGCGGCACTCGTCGGTCGGGCGGGTGTTATTTTTCGGTGGCTGGGATGTTTTCGGTCGAGGGCGTGTCTGGCGGAACGCTCAGCGCCGTGTCCGGGACCGTTTCCGGCGGCGGGGCGGGCGGCAGCAGGGCGTGGGCCAGCCGCAAGCCCACATCGTCGCGACCGTTCTCGTCACCGTTCAGGATCAGCAGGATCGTCCGGTCGGCCTCGGGATAGTGCCAGGCCTCGCAACGGAAGCCGCCCAGACGGCCGGGATGGCCCAGCTTTTTCCCCCAATCGCTGTCCTCCACCACCAGACCATAGCCATAGCCCTCGTCGTTCTCCTCCCCGGCGCGGTCCTCCACCATCGCCGCCAGGGTTTCCGGGCGCAAAAGGCGGCCGGGTTGGCGGAACAGCGCGGTCATGAAGCGATCCAGATCGGTGATGGTCGTCGTCACCGGGGCGTCGCCCAACGGGCTTGAATAGGCGTAGGCGCTGGAATCCACACGCGGACGGCCCTTCTTGACCGCCGCCTGATAGCCATGGGCAAGGTTGGCCTCGTTCAGCGCCGCCCCCAACGTGGTGGCGGTCATGCCCGCAGGGCGGAAAATGCGGGCGTTCAGGGACTCGGCCAGCGACCGCCGGTCGATCTGTTCGATGATGCGGCCCAACAGCAGGAAATTGGTGTTGGAATAGGCGTATTGGCCGGGCGTGGTCGGGTTGCCGCAAGGCGATCGGGTCAACGCCTCCTCCACCGTCCAACGCGGGCTGGGGTGGCGGAGTACCGGCGTCTTGGCGTTGCGCAGGCAATCGGGGATGCCCGACCGTTGGCTGAGCAGGTCGCCCACCGTCGCCGTGGCGATGTGGGGCAGGCGGGCCGCCCCCGGCAAACCGATCAGGGGCATCACCGGGCTGTCGAGCGCCAGTTTCCCTTCCTCCACCAACTGCAACACCGCAACCGCCGTCATCATCTTGCCGGTGGAGGCGATGTGGAAACGGGTGTCGGGACGGACCGGGCGCGGCTTGGCAGCGGGGTTTTTGGGCAGTTCCGCCAGCCCGGCGGCGGCGATCTGCGGCGGCCCGTCCGGACCGGACAACAGCAACACCCCGCCCGGCGCGCCGTAGCGCCGGAGTTGGGCGGCCAGCGTCTCGTCCAACTGGGCTTGCGTCACGGCTGGCGCGACCGGGTTCACCAGCGGGGGTGGCGCGGGCAGAGCGGTCTGGGCGTGCGCCGGGTGGGCGCATTGGACCAACGCAGCGACGCTCAACGCCAGAACACCGGGGCAACGCCCGCCGAAACGCGGCAAACGACTCACGCCACCCTCCGGCCGCGTCAATTGGAGGCGGGGTAGAGCGGCAACAGATTTTGCTGACGCCGTTGGAACCGCACCAGTTCCATCGCCGTCAACGGCGTGGCCCCGCAAGCCCGGTTGGCGGCGGCAACCTCGAACATCAGCGCCTGTTGGTGGAACAGCACGGCGTAGGCATCGCCCAGACGGAAATCGGGATCCCACATGTGGATGGCCTCGGCCCCCGCCCCGTTCACCTCGATGATGGTGAAGGCTTCGCCCCGCTGCAAACGTTCCACCGACTCGAACCGGATGTCGAATCGGCCAAAATGGAACCCCGGCATCGCATCGGCGATCTCGTCGAAGCGCGCGGTCAGGGTGGCGGTGACGTGGGCGCAGGCGTCCTTGTACAGCCCGCCGACGCGGCTGCTGCCAACCAGGGACAGGCGGACGATCTCACCCTCCGGCGGGATCTCGTCCAACCGGTCGGCCAGGGCCTGATGGTGCAAATCGGCCTTCCAGGCGGCGCGCGGATCGCGCGCGATCAAGCCCCGCAAGGTCGAATGGCCATCGCCAACCACATGCGGGTAATAGCGGAAGGTCATGGAGAAGATGCGGCCCGACAATTCCCCCGGCTTGCGCACGTAAAACACCCCAGCCTCTCCGGCGTGGGGGACGTAATCTTGCAGGATCACCCGGCAATTCTCGGGGAACTCCGCCAGATAGCGTTTCAGATCGGCGACGTCCTGGACCAGACGCACACCGATGCCGCGCCACCCGATGTCCGGCTTGGCCACCAGCGGGAACACCACCCCGCTTGCGGCCACCACCGCCGCCAACTCCGCCTCCGTCAGATCCGCGCGGTTGATCAGATCGCGGGAGCGCGCCACCCACTGCCGCGCCTCCGGCCCGATCAGGTCGATGCATTGGATCTTCGACTCGCCCAACAGCCCCCCGGCCTCGATCGACGGGTTGGCGGCGGTGGGCAGGGACAGGCTGCGGTGACGGATGCCCAAGGCAAACCATTGGATGACCAAGGGAATGTAGAACAGCAGCGGCGGGATTCGTTCGGCAAAGCCGATGGTCTTTGATCCGGCCGGAACCACCGGCATGCCGGGCAGGGCAATGGCGTGCGGGGTGGGCATCCCCTTCAACGCGGCGGGCAGATGCGGTTCGGCAGCACGGCAGAGCCGCTGCCACAGATCCGACACGACGCGGCGCATGAAGCGGGTCCGCAAGCCGACGATCAGGAGCACCACCGCCAAGCCGATGGCCTGCATCTCCACCGCCGCCGCCTCCAGCGAGGAGGTCATCAGCGTCAGCAGCAACCAGACATGGATGGTGGCGGTGATGAGGGTGATGAGGATGAAACGGACGAACGGCACCTTCATCACACCACAGGCGAAGTAGGTGGGAAACAGCACGCCCGGAACCAGGCGGCACGTCACCAAGGCGGGCAACAGATTGCGGTCCAGCGCCCGCTTGCAACGCTCCAGCAACGGCCCCTCGGTGCGCCGCCGCAGCCACGCGCTGCGCAGCGACAGGATGCCCAAACAATAGATCAGCAAATCCCCGGCGATGATCCCGCCCAGCAAGGCCAGGGCGGCCACACCAATGTTGAGCGTGCCGACACTGATAAGACTGGCCCCCGCAGCGATGGCCACATCTTCGTGCAGCAGAGTCAGCAGGGCGAGTCCAAACAACAGGGGGAAATCTGACAGAGCTGTTATTGGTTGCAATGCGGCAAACACGGGGCGGGCGATCCGTCTGATTGGCCATTCGGCAGAGCATATGAGGGGCAAATTACATAAATTTCCCTTAGCTTCACATTAAAAGTTTTTTGGAACTCAGCGCCACCGACAATTAATCCCCATAACTATATAAAATCGTTATACCTCTAATCGCAATTATGTGTTTGTGGATATGGGAAGAACACGGCACACTGTCACCCGTCACCCAACCCCGACCGGGTCAACGCCCCGGCCTTGATAAGCCCCGGCTTTCAACAGCCTGACACGCAGGAGACGCACCGTGAAGACCATGCAGTGGGACGATCCCTTCCTTCTCGACGCCCAATTGACCGAGGATGAGAAGCTGGTGCGCGACAGCGCCCGCGCCTACTGTCAGGACAAGTTGCAGCCACGCGTCATCTCGGCCTTCCGCGAAGAGCGCTTCGACCGCGACATTATGTCCGAAATGGGCGAACTGGGGCTGCTGGGGCCGACGATCCCGGAGGAGTATGGCGGGCCGGGCGTCAACCACGTCGCCTATGGTCTGGTGGCGCGCGAGGTCGAACGGGTGGACAGCGGTTATCGCTCCGCCATGTCGGTGCAATCCTCGCTGGTGATGCACCCGATCTACGCCTATGGCAACGAGGAGCAGAAGAAAAAATGGCTGCCCCGTCTGGCCAGCGGTGAGTTGATCGGCTGCTTCGGCCTGACCGAGCCGGACCATGGCTCCGATCCCGGCGGCCTGAAGACCCGCGCCACCAAGGTCGATGGCGGCTATCTGCTGACCGGGTCCAAGATGTGGATCACCAACTCGCCGATCAGCGATCTGGCGGTCGTTTGGGCCAAGTCGGACGCGCACGACAACAAGATCAAGGGTTTCGTCGTCGAACGCGGGACCAAGGGTTTCTCCACCCCGAAGATCGAGGGCAAGCTGTCGCTGCGCGCCTCCGTCACCGGTGAAATCGTGCTCGATGAAGCCTTCGTGCCGGACGAAAACCTGCTGCCGAACGTGGCGGGTTTGGGCGGGCCGTTCGGCTGCCTGAACAAGGCGCGCTACGGCATCGCCTGGGGCGTTCTGGGGGCCGCTGAATTCTGCTGGCACGCCGCCCGCCAATACACGCTGGACCGCAAGCAGTTTGGCCGCCCGCTGGCCGCCAACCAGTTGATCCAGAAGAAGCTGGCCGACATGCAGACCGAAATCACGCTGGGCCTGCAAGCCTGCCTGCGCGTCGGCCAGATGATGGACGACGGCAGCTGGTCGCCGGAAATCATCTCGCTGATCAAGCGCAACAACTGCGGCAAGGCACTGGACATCGCCCGCGTCGCCCGTGACATGCACGGTGGCAACGGCATTTCCGAAGAGTTCCAGGTGATCCGTCACATGGTCAATCTGGAAACCGTCAACACCTACGAAGGGACCCACGACGTGCACGCCCTGATTTTGGGCCGCGCGCAAACCGGTCTTCAGGCGTTCTTCTGATCGGGCATCCCCGGCCGATCCAACCATGGACCGACCGGGGGGCCGTTTGTGTGTGACACGAGTGATCGACCTGCGGTCCTGCCCCTCCCCGATCCTGGTCGGGGAGGGCTTTTTTGTGGCACCGATCAGGCGGCCCGCGCGTCCGCGTTCGCCTGGTCGCGCACTTCGGTCAGGAAACGCTCAACCTCGGCGGCCAGGTTGCGGGTCTGCTCGGACAGGCCGCGCGCAGCCACCAGAACGTTGGCGGCGGTGGCTCCGGCCATGTCGGTGGTGCTGGCGAGCGAGCCGATCGTGGTGGAGACCCCTTGCGTCCCCAGCGCCGCCATTTCCACCGCCCGCGCGATCTCCTGCGTGGCGGAATGCTGTTCGCGCACCGACTGGGTGATGTCCCCGGCGATGCCGTCGATCTCGGTGATGGTCTTGCCGATGGAGCCGATGGCGGTCGCCGCCTCCCGCGTCACCGCCTGCATGGCGTTGACCTGGGCGGCGATTTCGTCGGTGGCCTTGGCGGTCTGGTCGGCCAGTCCCTTGACCTCCGTCGCCACGACGGCAAAGCCCTTACCGGCCTCCCCGGCGCGCGCCGCCTCGATCGTGGCGTTGAGCGCCAGCAGGTTGGTCTGCTTGGCGATGGCATGGATGAGGCCAACCACCTGACCGATCCGCTCGGCGTTGCTCATCAACCCCTGCACCGTCGCGTTGGTGCGGTCGGCGTGCGACACCGCTTCGCTGGCGATGCGGGCGGAATGGCCGACCTGATCGGTGATGCCGCCGATGGAGCTGGCCAGTTCGGTGGCGGCGGCCGCCGCCGACCGGACGTTGCCCTGGATGTCGTCCGATTCCCGCGCCACCGTCTTCGACTGGCCGGACGCCTGCTCCACCACCGTCGCCATCTGACCGGCGCTGTCGGCCATCCCCGCCGCCGACGCGGCGATGCCCTCCACCAACCGGATGACGGTGCGCTGGAAGCGGTCGGCCATGGCGATCAGGGCGACGCGCTTGGCCTCCTCGGCCTTCGCGTCGGACACGGCCTGTTCGGCGTTCATGCGTTCGATGGCCTGGGCGTTGTCGCGGAAGACGCTGACCGCACCGGCCATCGCCCCGATCTCGTCGCGGCGCTTGGTCCCCGGCACAGACACGGTGATGTCACCGGCGGCCAAATCCGCCATCGCCGCCGCCATCGCGCGCAGCGGCTTGATGACCATGCGGCTCAGCAGCAGGTTGAGCAAACCGATCTGCACCACCAACGCGATCAGGCAGATGGCGATCTGGTTGCGCATCTGGTTCAGAATGGCGTCGATCTGCTGGTCGATGCTCCAGGCGATTTGCAGGGCACCGACCAGCCGGTTGCTTTTCCCGGTGACGACCGGAACCGTGATGATGATCTGCCCCTTGCTGGGACGGGCCTGCGCGCCCTTGCCCGCCAGGACGGCGTCGACCAGATCCTTGTCAGCGGTCAGGTCATAGGGAGCGAAGCGCGGGTTGCTGAAACTGGTCAGCTCGCCGCTGGGAGCCATTGCCCGCAAGGAGGTCAACTGCACCTCGTTGCTGTTGGCCAGCGGCATGAATTCCGTTTCGATGGACGCGCCATCACCGGCGACAAAGCTGGTCTTCGTGGCGTTGGCCAGCATGTCGGTCTTCACCCGGGCGTCGTGGGTGGCCAACCGCACCGCGTCGTCGTATTGCATCGACGCCTGCACCCCCATGATGACAACGAAGCCACCGACGATGGCGGCGACAAAAGCCGCCGTCACCTTGCGCCCTATGGTCCAGACCGGACGCGTTCTCGCGCCAACCGTCACCCCACCACCTGCGGTTTTCGCGTCCATGGGCATCGCAACGATCCTTTCCCGGCGAATGATAATGGACGCCAATCGAGAGCGGCGTCCAAGCGTGGGTATGCACGTCCATCGGCGAAATAACCGACAGAGGGCATGAGTTCTTGGAAAAATGACAAATTTGTTGCAAACTGCCCAAGTAGGATAACCCTGAGGCAGCGCCGGATCCATCGGGCTTTTCCCTGAAAGGCGGCCTTATCTGTTGCCTTGACGATTCTTTTTGGCTGAATTCGGTCTTAAGCCTGAAGACAAAAGGCTGAAATACTTTTAAAAAATCCTGTCTTCTTGAGAAAGGCAACCGCCGGATGATCGCCCGGCGGTTGCCCTGTGCATCACAACGCCCTGTGCATCACACTTCAGTGTCCATCACCGGCGCCGTTCACCCGCGATGCGGAACCCGCTCCTTCCACAGGAACGGCCCTGATCGTTCATAGATCCATGGATACTGGTTGACCATTTTTCGGGCGATGGCGATGCGGTATGTGGTTGCGGTTATGGCGGCGATGACGATGGTGTGGACGAGGAAGCCCCAGGGGGCGAGGAGTTGTTCGCCCGCCAG
>JAIXPD010000075.1 GCA_027486405.1 Azospirillum sp.
CAGGGCCATTCAAAGAAAGCCGTTCTTGACGGTTGCAATGGTTGCACAGCGATCTTCAGCGCAGGCCATGCGGACGGCGGGGAGTGGGTTGCCGAAGAGATTGGCGATGCCCAGCATGGTGTTGCGCAGCATCGCCATGGCCTGGGGTAGGGTGCCGGATCGCACGCGGCTGGCGTCTTCGCTCAAGAGGACGTCACGCCTCCAATGCAGGCGGTTCTCGATGCCCCAGTGGTTGCGGGCGAGCGCGAGCAACGCCGCAGGCGAGGCGTGGTCGGGGTCCAGGCTGGTGATGGCGTAGACGGTTTCGCGCGAGATCGCGCCCTTGACCTCGCGAGTCCGCTCGATGCGGCAGACCTGCGCCACGCCGGGCCAGTCGAGCGAGGGAACGACCTCGTGGCTGACAGTGATATGGCGGGTTTCGATGCGTCCGTGCCCCTTCTCCACGGTGCGCGCGCTCTCACGGTCCGGCGGCGGCCCGTCCAGGGCGGGAGGCGGGGGGTGGCCCTGGAACGCCGCCACCAGTTCCGGGGGGAAAAGCGTCACCGAAGGCGACGGCGAGATCGGCCATCAGCGCCGGTTGGTTGGCTTTGACGGTGAACAGATAATCGCCGCCGCCGTCGCGGATGGCTTGGCAGATGGCGCGCTGACAGAACACCGCATCCCCGGTGATCACCGCACCGCCCAGCGGCAGGCTCTTGAGCAGCGTCAGCGCGGCGGTGATCTCGTTGGCTTCGGGCGGCACCCGCAACTGTCCAATCACCGTCCCCAGTCGGCTGGCGAAGGCGGCCAGCAGATGCACGCCTTCGCTGCCATCGTGCCCGATCGGCGCACTGCCCTTCAGGCGCTTGCCGTCGAGCGCCACATGTCCGACCGGGCCGGAGCCGCGCGCCCATTCCCCCAACATCGCCTCGGCCGCCGTCACGTCCAAAGCCTTGAAGAAATAGTGGTACATGGCGTGACACGGTGCCCGCTCCAGGCCCAGCAGGTACAAAGCCTCGGGCGGCAACCGTCGACCCCAGCGAAAGATCGCCATCAGGTCGTTGGCACCCGCCAGCATCGCTGAAAGCGCCAACACCAGAACCGATGCCAGAGGGTACTGCCGACCCTTCCGGCCCCGGCGATCCGGGATCCTTCCCACAACCTCCCACAGCGTCTGCGGTCCCCCCGTCATCGCTCAAACTCTCCGGCTCTGGTCCATGCCGATAGCCTTCTGAATCAAACGACGGCTCATGTCACACGAAACTCATCCACCTTCTCTGAATCGCCCTGGGCCTCCCGCTCCACCCCGGCGGCAACGAAGAGTGGCAAAGCCTCATCCCTGAGCGCGCGGATGGCCCACGTGGCTGCCCGGCGCGTCAGCCCCAGCCCCGTGAAGGCGTCGGCAGCCGCCAGCAAGCGCAGCGCGGCCACCGGCACACCTGCCCGCCGCCACACGTCCTCTACGCCGGAATAGGGCCGGTCTTCGCGGGCGGCGACGATGCCGGCACCGGCGGCGTTGGCCAGCCCCCTCACAAGGCGGAATCCGAGGCGGACAGCCAACCTGCCCTGCCCCACCGATTCCAGCGTGCAGTCCCAGCGCGACGTGTTGACGTCCACCGGCCGGACCTCGACACCGTGCTCGCGCGCGTCACGGACGATCTGGGCGGGCGCGTAAAAGCCCATGGGCTGGGCGTTCAGCAGTGCGGCGCAGAACAGCTCCGGATGTGACGCTTCACCCAGGAAGACGCGTAGGCGATCAGCGCGAAGCTGGCAGCGTGGCTTTCCGGAAAGCCGTAGGACCCGAACCCCTCCAACTGCTTGAAGGTGTGCTCCGCGAATTCCCGGCTGTAGCCGCGCGCCACCATCCCATCGACAAGCTTGGCCCCAAACCGGCTGACGCCGCCGGTGAGCTTGAAGGTGGCCATGGCCCGCCGCAGTTGGTCGGCCTCGCCGGGCGTGAACCCGGCGCACTCGATTGCCACCCGCATCGCCTGCTCTTGGAAGAGCGGAACGCCCAGCGTCGATCCCAAGACGGCTTTGAGTTCGGGCGTGGGATAGTCCACCGGCTCCAGCCCCTCGCGGCGGCGCAAATACGGATGCACCATGTCGCCCTGGATCGGGCCCGGTCGGACGATCGCCACCTGGATGACGAGGTCGTAGAAGGTCCGCGGCTTGATGCGGGGGAGCATGGCCATCTGGGCGCGGCTTTCGATCTGGAAAACGCCCAGCGTGTCGGCCCGCCGAATCATCGCGTAGGTCGCCGGGTCCTCGGCGGGGATGCTGGCCAGGTCCATGCGCACGCCCTTGTGCTCCGCCAGCAACTCGAAGGCCCGACGCATGCAGCCAAGCATCCCCAAAGCCAGGATGTCCACCTTCATCATCTTCAGCGCGTCGATGTCGTCCTTGTCCCATTCGATGACCTGCCGGTCCTCCATGGCGGCGGGTTCGATCGGGACCAGCTCGTCCAGCCGGTCCCGGGTGAGAACGAAACCGCCGGGATGCTGTGACAGATGCCGGGGCGTGCCCATCAGTTGCCGGGCAAGCTCCAGGGTTAACCTGAGACGCCGATCGCCGTGATTCAGGTTCAACGCGGCGATCCGCTCGTCCGCCACAAACTCGTCCGACCAGGACCCGATCTGGCTGGCCAGCAGCGCGATCAGATCTCCGCTCAGCCCCATCACCTTGCCGACGTCACGCAGCGCACCGCGCGCCCGGTACCGTGTGGAGAACTGGGCAGCTTACGACGCGGCGCTGCACCGGCGCGGCGACTTGACGATCTGGGTGTCGCCGAAGGCGATCGCCGCCTGGACGCCGCCCGCCACGGGACGGCGGGGTCGGCCTTCCTCGTCCATGGCGTATCGCTCCTTCGGGAGGGTCTGACTGGCTCGTCACCTGCCTCGATACGCCGCATTCCTCAGCCCGTCATCACCCAGATTCCCGCATAGCTCCAGTTCTCTTTTCCTTTGCGCCACAGCGGTCGTCCACACATGGCGGTGCCGGTCAGCCTTCGATGGGGGCCAGCAAGACGTCCAGATCGTCGGCGGTCAACACATCCGCTTCCGTTGCCGTCGCGTCATAGACCGCTTCGCCCAACTGGCGTTTGCGCTCCTGAAGGGTGAGCATCCGCTCCTCCACCGTGCCGACCGTCACCAGCTTGTAGACGAAGACCGGCTTGTCCTGGCCGATGCGGTGGGCGCGGTCGGTGGCTTGGTCCTCCACCGCTGGATTCCACCAGGGATCATAATGGATCACCGTGTCGGCGGCGGTCAGATTCAACCCGGTGCCACCCGCCTTCAGGCTGATGAGGAACAGCGGGGCCTCGCCCGCCTGGAAACGGCGCACCGGCGTCTCGCGGTCGCGGGTGTCGCCGGTCAACTCGACAAAGGGAATCCCCAGCCTCACCAGTTCCGGCTTGATCAGGTCGAGCATGGAGGTGAATTGTGAGAACAGCAGAATGCGCCGACCATCGGCCAACAGGTCCGGCAGCAGTTCCAACAAACGCTCCAGCTTGGCCGAGGCCGCGCCCTTCTCCACCCGCTTGCGCGCGCTCTCCAGCTTGACCAGCCGGGGATCGCAGCAGACCTGCCGCAGCTTCAACAGCGCGTCCAAAATGGTGATGTGGCTGCGGGCCAAGCCCTTGCGGGCGATTTCCTCGCGCACCCGCTGGTCCATCGCCAGCCGGATCGTTTCGTACAAATCGCACTGGGCGGCCTGGGGATCGACCCGCTCGACCATCTCGGTCTTCGGCGGCAGCTCGCTGGCGACCTCTTCCTTGGTCCGGCGCAGCAAAAAGGGCCGGACCCGGCGGGCCAGCACCCGCTGCCGCTCCGCGTCGCCATGCTTTTCGATGGGGGTGCGGAACAGGCGGCGGAAGCCGGTGCGGTCACCGAACAGCGACGGCGCGGCGACGGAGAACAGCGACCACAGCTCGTCCAGATTGTTTTCCACCGGCGTGCCGGTCAGACACAAGCGTTGCCGCGCCTCCAACGCCTGGGTCGCCTTGGTCGCCTGCGAGGTCGGGTTTTTCAGATACTGCGCCTCGTCAAAGATCGCCAGATGCCAGGGCTGCGCCTCCAGCACCGCGCGGTCGCGCGGCAACAGGGCGTAGGAGGTGACGACCAGATCATAATCGGCCAGATCGCCATGCGCCGCCTTGCGCTGCGGGCCGTGCAGGACCAGCGTGCGCAGATCGGGGGCGAAGCGCGCCGCCTCGCTGCGCCAGTTGCCCAACACGCTGGTCGGGGCGATCAGCAGACAGGGGCGGTCCATCCGCCCGGATTCCTTCTCGATCAGAAGATGGGCCAACGCCTGCACCGTCTTGCCCAGCCCCATGTCGTCGGCCAGAAGCCCGCCGAACCCGTGCGCGGCCAGGAATTGCAGCCAACTCACCCCCGTTCGCTGGTAGGGGCGCAGCGTGGCGCGCAAGCCGTCGGGAAGGGGCGCCACCGGCACCCCGCCCGCCTCGCGTAGGCTGCGCGCCATGCCGCGCACGGCGTCGGCCCCCAGCAACGGCACCCCGGCGGCGGTCGCCGCCTCCTCCAACGCAGCCAGATCGCCCAGATGGGTCCGCCCGATCCGCAACGGACCGCCATCCGCGCCCGGGGCTTGCAACCCGAACAGCTCCATCAGCACGCCCAGCATCGGGCGCAACCGCTCGACGTTCAGCGGCAGGAAACGATCCTTGCCGACCCGAACGAACAGCACCCCATCGGGGGCCAGCGCGTCGAGCGCCGTTTCCGTTCCATCATCGGCAAACTCATCATCCCCCAAGCGGCTTAAAACCCCGATGAGGGAGCGCAGAACCGGCAGCAGGTCGACCCGCTCCCCGCCCACCTCGATGCCGAGCGACAGGCCGAACCAATCGATTCCCGTTCCCTCGCCAACCTCCATCGTCCAACTCTGCGACGCTTCGAGGATCTGGTAGGGGAAATCGGCGTCGATCTCGATCCCCCACCCCTCGGCCCGCAGATCCGGCAGAAGCTCAAGGCAGACATTCAACCAGTGGCTCGTCTCGTCAAGCTCGCCGATCGGGCCGGTCGGTGACACGAACAGCCCCCTCTGCACGCTCGGCCCACGCCCGATGGTGAGCGGCGTCTCGTTCAAGACAAATCCGGCGTGGCGCAACCGCGCGGACGCGGCGGCCTCCGCCTTGGGCTGGCGGAGCGCGGTGACGAGAACCCCGTCCTCCATCCATTGCAGCGGCCCCGTCTCTTCCACCAGACCAACGCGTCGCCCGCCATAGTCAAAGCCCAACGCCGCCACCGCGACCTTGTCCGACACGGTCATGCCATAGGCGTAGGGCGTGTAGGGCCGGGTCGCTTGCCCCAGACGCAACAGCGGGCGCGGCGTCACGCGGCGGGTTTCCGTCTGGGTCGGGGTGGCGGGGCGCGTCGGCAGCGGCAGGCCAAGCGATTCCACCCCGGCCACAAAGGCGGCGACCTCCCCCGGCGGCACGGATGGCGCGGACAGCAGGGCGGCGGCCAGATGCGGACGAATGTCGGCCTCGACCACGCCGCACTCCCCGCTCTCCCAATCCACATAGAGCAAGGGCGTCGTCGGCAGCGTCAGAGCGGCGGGGGAGTCCAGCGCAATGGAAAACCGCTGCTGTCCCCGTTCGTCCGCCACCCAACAGGCCGTTCCCCGTCGCGTCGGGCCGGAGCGCAGCGGCGGATTGGCGCGGAAATCCTGCCAATGGAGCCGCCCGGTTTTCAGCATCCGCTCGACCAGCCAACCGCTCCATTCCCCTCGCAACACGCTGCCCTCGTCGCGCCGCCCCGCCACCGCCAGGGTGTTTTGGGCCAGGCTGGTCAGGATGGTCCGGTCGGATGGGGTCACAAACTTCACCGTCGCCAGGGTTCGAATCTGCTCGAAACCATAGGGTTTCTCGTCCGCGCCAAAGGCACCGTCCTTGCGGATGGAGACGGAGAACGGTTGAACCACCGCCTCGGCACCGCCCGCTCCGCCGTCCAACCGCAGCACGTACAAAAGCCGCTTGCGCACCGTCTCGGGATAGACGTCGCCACCGTCAACCGCCGCCGCGTCGCTCAACCGGGACAAAAGCGCCTGCAAGGACGGCGACAGCGTGGGACCAACCGCTTGAGGCGGCGAAAACTCCGGGTCGCTCGGGACGCGCCGCGCGGTCGGTGCCGTTGGCTGATCGGAACTCAACACCCAGGCGATGAGAGCGGCGGCGACATGCTTGCAATTGAAGCCAACCGGGCAATCGCACTCGCCCGAAAGCGCCGAAAGCGTGTTGCCAGCCCGCTGAAACAGGATGATTTGCGTGTAGGGGATTCGGTGCGACCCCCGCACGGTCGCGGACAGACGGATTGCGCCGTTCGTCAAACTCTGCGCCTGATGAGCGGAAACCCGCCCTTCGCGCTGATAGGCGGCCCCCCGGCTGAAGGTGGCCGCATCGAAAAGGCGTTGGAGGGACGAGAGGGGGATCACGCGACGGATGTCCTTGTGGCCGGTCGCCGTTCGGCAGGCCCTATCCTTTTTGGCGGCTGAGAGCGCGGTGTCAAGACCGCGTCGGCGTGTTGCAGCGAGGCGACGAGTTCCGGAGATCACACCGCCCCACCGCCGATCCGGTGAGGCGAACGGAGTTCGGGTGTCCGAGGTCGAGCATGCGGTTGAGAACGGCGGCGGCGATTGCGACCTCCGTCGTTTGCGCCTCGTCGGTATGGGTCTCGACGATCGCGTGGATGTGGTGGTCGCGCTTGCGTGGGCGCGGTCGCGACCGTGTCGCTGAGCACGGCGTCGGCCCCGAGCGGCACCACCACCGCCGCTTCGGCATGGCGTTCACGGACGGCGGCGTCATTGTCCGGGCGCGGCGGGCGAGGGTGGAATGATCAGGCACCGGCGGTTCGAGGCCGAGCCGCTGCGGAACGGAGGCGATTAGCCCTTCGGTCTGGCGCAGCGCCAAACAAAACACAGCACGCAGCATCAGCCCCGTCATAATCGCCGGATCGGAGCCGCTGGGCTGTCCGTCCGGCATGGTGGGAGGCACCGCTTTCCAGCGGGCGATCGCCTCGTCACGGACCCACACGGTCAGGCTGCCCCGCTGGCACAGGGACGCGCCC
Organism: Azospirillum sp.; assembly: GCA_027486405.1. Lineage (GTDB taxonomy): Bacteria > Pseudomonadota > Alphaproteobacteria > Azospirillales > Azospirillaceae > Azospirillum. Next base: position 7,062 of record JAIXPD010000075.1, read on the forward strand.
TACCCGGCCCCGTTGAGAACCCGCCGCTTCGGTCGCGGCGTGTGATGACGGCGGGCGGCGTTCGCCTTGTGCGGCATCGCGGGAAATCCAGCTAACGAAGAACGGTGCCCCGACCTACCCCACCAGGCCCGTCCGTGCAAAAACGCGACTCCGAGCCCCAGCGACATCACGCTGGCCAGAAGACGCGCGTTCCACCAACCCGGCCCACCCATGGCGCTGCGAAAGGTGCTCGTCACCGACGGCGTGCTGAGTCCGGTTGTGACGTCCGTCATGGCGTTCACGCCGATCTCCACCATCACGGCGACCAGCCCCCACGCGTCGGCCAACCCGGACCCAGCGCCCGCGATCATGCCCGCAATCCCTTCGTACCATCCCGCCCAACCCCATGGAGCACGCTGAGACCAACGCCAGCCCCGATGCTGGCGGCTGGGTCGGTGGCCACAATGAGCGCGAGGCGGATCGGCACGCGCAGACAGGCGGCGGCCACGCAGTGACCCTCTCCATGGACGAGATGGACGGTGATCAGCACGCCGCTCAGACCGCCTGCCGACGCCAATGCTCGAACCACAGCGTCATCACCTGATCGGTGTCCAAAAGTCCGACCTGGACATACTCGACACCTCGCGTTACGGCGATCCGGACATACGCTAGCAGCAGGACCGGCAACCCGGCGAACCGCTCATCGTCCGTGTTCGACAGGATGACGCGATCGGTCGAAAACTGCACGATGTCGCGCCAGAAAATCCTCCGCTGTTCGCGCTGCTTGCTGTCAACCAACAACAGCCCGCCCATGGGCGTCTGGCAGCGTGCTGCAGCGAGGTGCCGGCCGCGATAAGGAGGTGCCGCCGTTCCGCTGCTCCGATGGTTTGCTGATGCCGCACAAGGCCAATGCCGCCCGCCGCCATTATATCCCGCGACCGAAACGGCGG
>JAIXPD010000047.1 GCA_027486405.1 Azospirillum sp.
CGATCTTGGTGTGCACCTCATGACGGGATGCGGAATGCAATTGGGGCGAAAATCCGTGAAATCCCTCATTTTTGTCCGTGAAATCCGTGTCCATTCTTGCCTGCGTGACGATGATCGCTCGTTCAAGCGATTGCCCTGCCAACCGGGGGGGACTCGAGCGGCCGTCAAGCGCGCCGGCGGGGATTCTTTTGGCTGAGGTGAGGCTCTCCCCCCCTGGCGGAAGGTCAGATTTGACAGGGCAAAGGCTGCGATTCGATAAAGATAACCCGTTCGATTGTTTGCGTTGTGAACACCACAGGCGGCGCAGACGCCCGCCGTGCCAGAGTGCCCCGCCATGAGTGTCCAAGCATGAGTGTCCAAGCATGAGTGTCCAAGCATGAGTGCCACCCCAGGACCAACGCGCGAAGAGGCTCTGAACGCCCTGCTGGCGGCGAACGACGCGCCGCAAGCCTTTCTGGATGGGGCGGGGCGGTGCGTCACCGCCAATCCGGCCTTCTGCCGTCTGTTGGGGCGTGATCGCGCGGCGGTGGAGGGGCAAAGGCTGGGGATGCCCGCCAACAGCCTGTCCACGGATGGCGCGGTGAGTTTGGACGCGGCTTTGGCGGGATTGGGGCTGCGCACCCAGCCGGTGCGCCGGGCCGATGGCGGGCTGATCGGCTTCGCCGTGACCGGCGATGGGCCGGAACTGGCGCAGGCCCGGCGGGACCGCGCCGCGTCGGTGCGGCTGTTGACCAAGGCCGCGCACGACGTGCGTCAACCCTTCCAGGCGATGCACCTGTTCCATCACCTGTTGGTCGGGCGGCAAAGCGATCCGTCGGCGGTGGATTTGGCCGCCAAGCTGGGCCAGTCGATCCAGGCGGCCGAACAGCTTCTCACCCCCGTGCTGGACATTCTGCGATTGGACGCCGGGAACTGGGTCCCGCAGCCGCGTGCCTTTCCCATCGATGATGTGCTGGGCCGCCTGTTGCAGGATTTCGCCCCGGAGGCCGAGGCCAAGGGCCTGCGGTTCAACGTCCGCCCCGCCGAGGTGGAGGTGGTGAGCGACCCGTTGCTGTTGGAGCGTCTGTTGCGGCCCATTCTGGCCAACGCCGTGCGCTACACCCAGCGGGGCGGCGTTCTGCTGGCGGCCCGTCGGCGGTCCGACCGGCTGCGGATCGAGGTGTGGGACAGCGGCATCGGCATCGCGCCCGAGGAACAGGCGGCGATTTTCGACGATTTCCATCGAATCGCGTCGGTGGAGGCGGACCGCCGCGCCGGTCCGGCGGTGGGCAATGGCCTGGGTTTGGGAGTCGCCCGCCGGTTGGCGCGTCTGCTCGATCTCGCGCTTACGGTGCGGTCGCGGCCCGGACGCGGGGCGATTTTTGCGGTGGACGTGCCGCGTGCGCCGCAGCATGCGCGGCTTGGTCACGCGGCGGATTGACAGACGGCCAAACAGACGCGCACCCTGACGTTAACGGGAGCCAAGCAATGGCCCCGAGCAAAAGCGTTTGGGGAGGTTCACGTCATGCCGCATCGGCCATCATCGCCGCACCGACCATTCATGGTGACACCCATTCATGGCTCTGCCCATTCATGGCATGGCCCATCCGGCGATCGACCACGCTCGTGACCAATCACCCGCAGAATAGCGGCGGTTGACAGGCTTCGTACACGCCCCTATGCGCCTGTCATAAAAACTTCACGGACCTGTCTCGGGATCGCAACGGCTTGCGCTCATCCACAACGTCCGAGACCCAACAACCCGTTTAGGGAGACGACCCTCATGTTGACCCGTCGCACGCTTGGCCTTTCGACCGCCGCGTTCGCCCTCACCGTCGGCCTGTCGGGCGCGGCCATGGCGCAGAAGACCGTCATCGACTTCTGGCACGGGCTGCCCCAGCCGCTGGGCGGCCAGTTGGAACAGGTGGTCAAGGGCTTCAACGACAGCCAGGACAAGGTCCAGGTCAACGCGTCCTTCAAGGGCAGCTACCCGGAAACCATGCAGGCCGCCATCGCGGCCTTCCGCGCGGGCAACGCCCCGCACGTCGTGCAGATGTTCGAGGTCGGGACCGCGACCATGATGGCCGCCGGCCCGGCGATCAAGCCGGTGCACCAGTTGATGGCGGAAACCGGCGCGGCGCTGGATCCCAAGGCCTACATCCCGGCCGTCGCGGGGTACTACGCGACCAAGGACGGCAGGATGATGGCGCTGCCGTTCAACAGCTCCACCTCCATCATGTTCTACAACAAGGATCTGTTCGCCAAGGCGGGCCTGGATCCGAACAAGGCCCCGGCCACCTGGCCGGAGCTGGTCGCCGCCACCAAGGCGCTGAAGGCGGCGGGTGTGGCCTGCCCCTTCACCACCTCCTGGCCGACCTGGGTGCAGTTCGAACAGTTGGGCGCCATTCACGACACGCCGTTCGCCACCCAGGCCAACGGCTTTGGCGGGCTGAACGCCGAGCTGAAGATCAACGCCCCGCTCTATGTGAAGCACATCCAGATGCTGGTCGATCTGCAGAAGGACGGCCAGTTCAAGTATGGCGGCCGCGACAACAAGCCGGACGGCCTGTTCCCGTCGGGCGAATGCGCCATCATCCAAGGCTCGTCGGGTCTGCGCAGCCGCATCGTCAAGGAGGCGACCTTCGCCTGGGGTGCCGCCCCGCTGCCCTATTGGCCCGACCAGATCAAGGGCGAACCGAAGAACGGCATCATCGGCGGTGCCGCCTTCTGGGTGATGACCTCGCCCAAGCGGACGCCCGCCGAATACAAGGCGGTGTCGGAGTTCTTCACCTACCTCGCCAAGCCGGAGGTCGACTCCAAGTGGCACATGGACACCGGTTACGTCCCGGTGACGTTCAAGGGCGTGGAGATGGCCAAGGCGTCCGGTTTCTATGACAAGAACCCGGGGGCCGACGTGCCCGGCGCGCAGCTGACCCGCACGCCGACCACGGAAAACACCATGGGCCTGCGTCTGGGCAACCTGCCGGAAATCCGCAACATCATCCAGGAAGAGCTGGAAAAGGCCTTCCAGGGTCAGGTGACGGTGCAGCAGGCGCTGGACGGCGCGGTGCAGCGCGGCAACGTCGTGCTGCGCAACTTCGAGCGCGCCAACAAGAACTGATGCGGAGAACCCGCCGCCCGCCCTGGTGTCTGCCGGGGCGGGTTGCGGGTTTTTTGTCCACAGATGAACGCAGATACACACTGATTTTCAGAACAAGAGATGAGTTTTGATGTTGCCATTTCTTCCGTTTGGCGATTTTTTGGTAACGAAAACCAATATAAAATCAAAGTGATCTGTGTGTGTCTGTGTTCATCTGTGGATACAAGAATCTTTGAAACGAGGCCGGAACGTTGCAGCGCCGTGTGATCTTTGACAACAAGCTGTTGCCCTATCTGCTGCTCGCGCCGCAGGTGGCGGTGACGCTGATTTTCTTCATCTGGCCCGCCTCGCAAGCGGTCTGGCAGTCCGTCCACATCCAGGACGCCTTCGGGCTGCGCAGCGAGTTTGTGTGGTTCGAAAACTTCACCGCGATCCTGACCGATCCGAACTATGTCAGCACGCTCCGCATCACGGCGGTGTTCAGCCTGTCGGTGGCGGTGCTGTCGATGGCGGTGGCGCTGCTGCTGGCCGCGTTGGCCGACGCCAAGATCAAGGGGGCGGCGGTTTACAAGACGCTGTTGATCTGGCCATACGCCCTGGCCCCCGCCGTGGCGGCGGTGCTGTGGATGTTCATCTTCAACCCGGAAATCGGGTCGCTCGGGCGCTTGCTCAACGCCATGGGCTACAATTGGGATTACCGGCTGAACGGCGATCAGGCCCTGACCATGGTCATCCTGGCGGCGAGCTGGAAACAGGTGTCCTACAACTTCATCTTCTTCCTGGCCGGGTTGCAGGCGATCCCGCGTTCGGTGCTGGAGGCCGCCAACATCGACGGGGCCGGGCCGGTGCGCCGGTTCTGGACGATCACCTTCCCGCTGTTGTCGCCGACCACCTTCTTCCTGCTGGTGGTCGATATGGTCTATGCCTTTTGCGAGACCTTCGGGACCATCCACGCGCTGACCCATGGCGGCCCCGGCAAGGCGACCGAAACCCTGATCTTCCGCGTCTATCAGGATGGCGTGGTCAACAACGACCTTGGCGCGTCCTCGGCCCAATCGGTGCTCCTGATGGTCATCCTGATCGTGCTGACGACGATCCAGTTCCGCTTTGTCGAACGCAAGGTCCATTACTCATGAGCAACGCGCACATGACCGAGCCGCGCACGACGGGGCGACGCCTGATCGATCTGGTTCCCCACATCGTGCTGATCGTGGGCGTTCTGATCTTCGCCTTTCCGATTTACGTGACCCTGATCGGCTCCACCTGGGACGCCGCCACCATCGGGCGCGGCAGCCTGCCGATGACGCCGGGGGCCGAGGCCTGGACCAATTACAGCCAGGCGTGGAGCGAATCCCACGGCGAGCGCGCCAGCTACACCCCGGTGCGGCTGATGCTGATGAACAGCCTCATCATGGCGCTGTCGATCGCGGTGGGCAAAATCGCCATCTCCATCCTGTCGGCCTACGCGGTGGCCTTTTTCCGCTTTCCGCTGCGCATGGTCTTTTTCTGGATGATCTTCATCACCCTGATGCTGCCGGTGGAGGTGCGCATCATCCCGACCTACAAGGTCGTCGCCGATCTGGGCATGATCGACAGCTACGCCGGGTTGGCGATTCCGCTGATCGCGTCGGCCACCGCGACGCTGCTGTTCCGCCAATTCTTCCTGACCATTCCGGATGAACTGGTGGAGGCGGCGAAGATCGACGGGGCCGGGCCGCTGCGTTTCTTTTTCGACATCCTGCTGCCGCTGTCGAAAACCAACATCGCGGCGCTGTTCGTCATCCTCTTCATTTACGGTTGGAATCAGTATTTGTGGCCGTTGCTGGTCACGAACAGCGCCGACATGGAAACCATCGTCATCGGCATCACCAAGATGATCGGGACCGGCGAGGCGGCGAACGACTGGAATCTCATCATGGCGACCACCGTCATGGCGATGCTGCCGCCGGTCGCCGTCGTGGTGTTCATGCAGCGGTGGTTCATCAAGGGTCTTGTGGACAGCGAGAAGTAACAGACATGGCAACCGTAGAGATCAAGAACGTCCGCAAGTCCTATGGCCCGGTCGAAGCGATCAAGGGCATCGACATCGCCATCCAGGACGGTGAATTCCTCGTCCTGCTGGGGCCGAGCGGCTGCGGCAAATCCACCCTGCTGCGCATGGTCGCCGGGCTGGAAAGCATCACCGGCGGGCAGGTCGTCATCGGCGGGCGGGTCGTCAACGATCTGGAACCCAAGGACCGCGACATCGCCATGGTGTTCCAGAATTACGCGCTCTACCCGCACATGAGCGTGTTCGACAACATGGCCTATGGCCTGAAGATCCGGGGCGTGGACAAGGCGGAGATCGAAAGCCGCGTCGCCAAGGCCGCCGAGATCCTGGAGCTGGGCCGTTTCCTGACCCGCCGCCCCAGCCAATTGTCGGGCGGCCAGCGCCAGCGCGTGGCGATGGGCCGCGCCATCGTGCGCGAACCGGCGGCCTTCCTGTTCGACGAACCGCTGTCCAACCTCGACGCCAAGCTGCGCACGCAGATGCGGATCGAGATCAAGCGGTTGCAGGACCGTTTGGGCATCACCAGCCTGTACGTCACCCACGATCAGGTCGAAGCGATGACGCTGGCCGACCGCGTGCTGGTGATGAATCACGGGGTGGCCGAGCAGATCGGCACGCCGCTGGAGGTCTACCAGCGCCCGGCGAGCCTGTTCGTTGCCGGGTTCATCGGCTCGCCGCCGATGAACGTGCTCGACGCTGTCATCGACCCGAGCGGCCAGGGGGTGATGATGCCGGGCGGCGCGCTGCTGCCGCTGGCCCGCCCGCGCCCCAGCGACGCCAACCGCCCGGTCAAGCTGGGCATCCGCCCGGAGCATCTGGCGATCAACGAGGATGGCTTGGACACCTCCCCGGTCCTGGTCGAACTGGTGGAGGCGCTGGGGGCCGACACCGTGGTCTATGGCCGCCTGCCCGATGGCGAACCGCTGCTGATCCGCATGTCCGGCCTGCCATCCTGCAAGGAGGGCGACCGTCTGGCCGTGGCCCCGCAGCCGGGCGCGCTGCACCTGTTCGACACCGCGACCGGGCGGCGGCTGGAGGATTGAGGACGGCGGGATATTACGCGTTTCCATCCCGTCAACCGGGCATGAAAAAAGCCCCGTCTCGCAAGGAGGCGGGGCTTTTTCGTTAAGCGCTTGCGCTTGCGCTGGCCGGTCAGGCGGCGGTCGGCTTCTTCTTCAGCGGGGCGTCGGCGCTGGTCGGACGCGGCGCGGCGGAGGCGTGGGCCGGGGGGCGACGGTCGTGGCGGTTCTGCGCCGCGCCGGGCTTGGGCGTCTTGCTGGCCTGCGGGTGGGCGGCGGGCTTGCCGCCCTGCGGCGGCCGGGCCGGTTTGGCGGCGGCAACCGGCTTGGCAACCGGCTTGGCACCGGGTGCGGCGGCCTTGGGCTGGGCCGGTTTGGCCTGAGCGGGTCGGGCCTGCGCCGGAGCCGCCGGGCGGCTGGATTGGGCGTTGCGGGCGGGCTGTTGCTGACCGCGACCGCCACCCTGATTTTGGTTCTGGTTGCGATGGCTGCCCGGAGCCTTGGGGCGGGGCGGCGGCTTGGACGAGGCGTGGATCTGCGCCACATCCACCGCGTGGAACGGGTGGCTGTCGTCGATGGGAATCGGCTGGCGGATCGTCTTTTCGATGTCCTTCAGATAGCCGACCTCTTCATGGTCGCAGAAGGACACCGCACTGCCCTCCGTCCCGGCGCGCGCGGTGCGGCCGATGCGGTGAACGTAGCTTTCCGGCTCGTTCGGCAGGTCGAAGTTGATGACGTGGCTGATGCCGTCCACATCGATGCCGCGCGCGGCGATGTCGGTGGCGACCAGCGCCCGCAGCTCTCCGGCGCGGAAGGATTCCAGCGCGCGGACGCGGGCCGATTGCGACTTGTCGCCGTGGATGGCGTCGGCGGCGACGCCCGCCTTTTTCAGATGCTCGGCCACCCGGTCGGCCCCGTGCTTGGTGCGGGCGAACACGATGGTGCGCGCGACCTTGCTGTCGAGCAGCAGATCGGCCAGCAGACGGCGCTTGTCGGAGCGGTCGACGAACAGGACGCGCTGGTTGATGCGCTCCACCGTCGTCGATTGCGGGGTGACTTCGATCCGTTCCGGGTTGTTCAGGATGCTGTTGGCCAACTCCGTCACCGCTTCCGGCATGGTCGCCGAGAACAGCAGGGTTTGGCGCTGCTTGGTCATCACCGCGACGATCTTGCGGACGTCGCGGATGAAGCCCATGTCGAGCATCCGGTCGGCCTCGTCCAGCACGAAGAACTCGATGGAGTCGAGCTTGCAGTGGTTCTGCGCCATCAGGTCGAGCAGGCGGCCCGGCGTGGCGATCAGCACCTCAACCCCACGGGTCAGCGCGGCGATCTGCGGGCTTTGGCCGACGCCGCCATGGATGACGGTGCGGCGGATCGGCAGATGGCGGCCATAGGTGGTGAAGCTGTCGCCGATTTGCAGCGCCAGTTCGCGCGTGGGCGTCAGGATCAGCGCGCGCGGGGCCTTGGCGGCCACACGCTTCTTGTTTTCAAACAGATGCTGAAGGATCGGCAGGGTGAAGGCGGCGGTCTTGCCGGTCCCGGTCTGGGCGAGGCCGAGCATGTCGCGCCCCTGCAACAGCAGCGGGATGGCACCGGCCTGAATCGGCGTGGCCGTGGAGTAACCCTCTTCGGCGACGGCGCGCAGAAGAGGCTCGATCAGGCCGAGGCCGGAGAATTCTGTCATGGAGGAAATGGTCCTGGTCCACCGGTAGGGGGGCCGCGCCGCAAGGGCGGGGCCGGGCTTGCGCGCTCCGCAGCGGGATGGCGCGGAGCCGTCGGCGCGGCGCGCGCGCCCCAGGCCCGGGCCATGGGATCGCGGCGGTGATGCCGTCCAACCCCGCACACATAAGACCGATGTCCTGATTTGGCAAGAAAACTCGGCGCGCGGCTGGCCTGCGTCGGGGCGAGGGGGCGATGTCATCCTGTCCGGGACCGCAACAGGGCAATCGCTTGAACGAGCGGTCATCGTCACGCAAGCAAGAACAGACACGGATTTCACGGATAAAAGGATGGATTGCACGGATTTTTGGCTCCAATTGCCTCCCACACCCCGTCAGGAGGGGGGCCGCAAAATGGCAAACAGGGTGCTCTGAGGCGCGTTCCGCGAAATCCGCGAAAAAATTCGTGGAATCCGTGTCCATTCTTGTTTTGGTCGGGTGCACAATGCTTCAAGCGATTGCCCTGAGGGCCGCAATCGGCGGTTTGGAATTGCGAACGGTTTGCAGTATGATGCGCGGGTTGAGGCAAAAGACCAAGGATTTCACCCGATGACGTCGCGGCTTGAAGCGTTGTGCCTGGAAAAGGGCTTGAAGATGACCGGCCAGCGCCGCGTCATCGCGCAGGTGTTGTCGGACGCGGATGACCATCCCGACGTGGAAGAGGTGCACCGCCGCGCCGCCCAGATCGATTCCCGCATCTCCATCGCCACCGTCTACCGCACCATGCGGCTGCTGGAGGATGTCGAGGTGATCGAGCGGGTCGATCTGGGCGACGGGCGCGCGCGCTACGAGGAAGCCTCCGCCGACCATCACCATCATTTGATCGACACCCGCAGCGGGCGTATCATCGAATTCGCCAGCCCGGAGCTGGAGGCGATCAAGGAAAAGATCGCCCGCGATCTCGGGTACAAGATCGTCGGCCACCGCCTGGAAATCTACGGCGTGCCGCTCGACGACGCGGGGGAGGGCCAATGAACGGCTTTGATGCCTGCGACGGGGAACCCTGCCAGGGCGACGGGATGCCCGCCTGCCGCGACGCCGTCCAGCGCTGCTACACCGGCCTGTGCCAATGCGGCCAGCCGGAACGCCACGCGCTGGAAGCGGCGGTGACGGTCTATCGCTTCCACCACCCGGACAGCAGCCTGGCCCAGGCCGAGGCCATCGTCAGCCATTGGGTGGCCGGCCCGGTTCGCCATTGATCCGGTTTGGTATTGATCAGATCCGGTATTGATCCGGTTCGCCGCTGTGTGGCGCAGTTTATGAAAATAATCCTTTACGTGTTGGGTTCTGAGTCCTAAAACGACTCTCGTCAAGGCCCGAGAACCACCCAGCCGGTGGCGGGCCGCGACGCCTCCCCTCCACGCCTGTCCTGAAAGGGGATGGCCGGACAACCGCAAGGCCCGGCCATCCCCTTTTTTGTTTCGCGCTCCGCCTGCGGCCGGGGCCGTGCGGTCGCGCGGCGCTGACAACCGGGTGGCGGGACGCCCTTCCCCTGGACGGGATCCGCAAGGAACGCGAAAGGATCACCACCGCCATGTCCACCAGCATCGCCCAATCCTTTGTCAAACAGTTCGAACGCGAGGTTCACGAGGCCTACCAGCGCATGGGATCGAAGCTGCGCAACACCGTGCGCACCAAGAACAACGTGCAAGGGGCGTCCACCGTCTTCCAGAAGGTCGGCAAGGGCACGGCCTCCACCAAATCGCGCCACGGCGTGGTTCCGGTGATGAACGTCGATCACACCCCGGTCGAATGCCCGCTGTATGATTTCTACGCCGGTGATTGGGTGGATCGGCTCGACGAGCTGAAGACCAACATCGACGAACGCCAGATCATCGCCAACGCCGGGGCCTACGCGCTGGGCCGCAAGACCGATGAACTGCTGCTGGCCGAGTTGAACAAATCGACCAACTACGCGGGCGGCAACACCGACGGCCTGACCAAGGCCAAGGTTCTGGAAGCGTTTGAAATTCTGGGTGAATCCGATGTGCCCGACGATGGCCAGCGCTTCGCCGTGGTCGGCTGGAAGCAGTGGAGCCAGCTTCTGAGCATCGAGGAGTTCGCCAGCAGCGACTATGTCGGGGCCGATGAACTGCCCTGGCGCGGGACCCAGGCCAAGCGCTGGCTGGGCACGCTGTGGATCCCGCATTCCGGGCTGAAGGCCGCCGCCAACGTCCGGCTGTGCCACTGGTACCACAAAACGGCGGTCGGCCACGCGGCGGGGGCCGACGTGAAGACCGACATCAGTTGGCACGGCGACCGCGCGGCGCATTTCGTCAACAACATGATGAGCCAGGGTGCCGCCCTGATCGACACCACCGGCGTGGTGACGATGCGCTGCCTGGAAAGCTGATCCAGGACCGCTGATCCGTCGGAACGCCCCCTCTTCCCCGACCGCCTATGGCATTCACACATCTTTTTCTTACTGCAACCAATTGAAAACAAAATAACTTTCCTGTCATCCCCGCGAAGGCGGGGACCCAGAGTTTTCCGGACAAACCTTATGGAAAAGTCTGGATTCCCGCCTTCGCGGGAATGACGGTGGAAAGTTCTTTTCCTTCCAATGAGTTGCCTAAGCCAAAGATGTGTGAATCCGCTAGCCCCCGACCGCCTCCCCGAACCGGGGGGGAGGGGCCCCGTTCCCGCTGTCTTCCCCCCATTCCCCGGAGATTCGATCCATGGCCTATGCGTCCAAGGATTTGAGCGTGCTTGCCTATGCCAACGGTTTCACGCTCTGGCATTACACCACCCACGACCTCGCCGCCGATGTGGACACCATCGGCTATTTCAACGGCGCCTCGGACCTGCTGCGGGTGGGCGACATGGTGCTGGCCAATTGCGCCGTCGGCGGCACGCCGTCGGGCGGGGTGATGATCGTCGCCTCCAACGCGGCGGGGGTGGTGGACGTCACCAACCTGACCGCCTTCGGTGCCAGCAACAGCGATTGAGGAGGCCCGCCATGAGCGTGCTGACGAGCGGGTGCCGCATCAGTCATCCGGCGGATGGCGCGCGGGCGGCCTTCGCCTATGATTTCCGCATCCTTGACGCCACCCATCTGACGGTGTCCCTGCGCGACGCCGTCACCGGGGCGGACAGCGCCCAAAGCCTGAACACCCATTACACGGTGACGGGTGCGGGCGCGCCGGGCGGCGGCACGGTGGTGTTTCCCGCCCCGCCGCCGCCGGGGTTGCGGGTGGTGATCGCGCGGACCATGCCCGCGCTCGACCACGGCTATCCCGGTCTGACGGCGGATCAGGCGTTCGACCGGCTGGCGGTGTTGGCGCAGCAGGCGCAGGACGCGGCCAGCCGGGCGGTGCGCTTCCCGTTGGGCGACAGCCCGTCGCTGGCCGCCGAACTGCCCGCCGCCCCGGCGCGGGCGGGCAAGGCGCTGGCCTTCGACGGCAACGGGAACGTCGCCCTGGTGTCGCTGGCCTCCCCCACCTTCGACACCAACATCGTGGAATGGGCGGAGGTGCAGAACACCCCGCGCACGCTGGCCGGATTCGGCATCCTCGACGCCACGCCGCTGTCCCACATCGGGGCGGGCGCGGCAGCACACGCGCTGGCGAGCGCGGAGGCCGACGGTTTCATGAGCGCGGCCGATAAGGCCAAGCTCGACCGGTTCGGGGCGCAGGGGCCGGTGCGCGGCTGCCTGCTGACCCTGGTCGAACCGCAGGGCTTCGGCCCGTCGGTCGGCGGGCGGGTGATCTGGTCCACCGTGGTGTGGGACAGCGACGGCTGTTTCCAACCGGTCACGCCCACCCGCGTGGTGACGCCCGCCTGGGCGCGGCTGGCCCGGTTGACGGCGCGGGTGGAGATCGGCGCGGAGATGGACAGCGTCCGCGATCTCGCCATCCGGCGGAACGGCAGCGCCGAGTATCCGGGGCGGGCGGTGACGCACGGCCACGGCAACATGACGGCGCGCAACGTCGCCCCGCTGGTCGCCACCCCGTGGCTGCCGGTGGCGGCGGGCGATTGGTTCGACGTGCATCTGGACCACAGCTCCTTTTCGCCCTTCGAGCTGTTGGCCAACGGCGGCACCTGGCTTCAGGCCGAGTTCGTCTGAGGCCCCTGTTTTTCCATCCCCCCCTCCCTCCCTTTCGGAGATGCCCGCCATGGCCCTGACCGCCATCGGTTTGTGCGGCCGCGCGCTCATCAAGATCGGCGCGACCGCGATCACCAGCTTTGACGACGGCTCCGCCGAGGCCGAGGTGGCGGGCGCGCTCTACGCCCCGGCGCGCGACGCGCTGCTGTCCGCCAACGCCTGGAGCTTCGCCACCGTGCAAGCCGCGCTGCCGCGTCTGGCGGTGGAGCCGGTCGCCGATTTCGCCAACGCCTTCCAGCTTCCCGCCGATTTTCTGCGGGCGCTGGGGGCGGGCGGCAGCGGGCGGAGCCGGGGGCTGGCCTACCGCATCGTCGGGCGCACGCTGCTGTGCGACGCGGAGGCGGTGACGCTCGCCTATGTGGCCCGGCCCGACGAGGGGGATTTTCCGCCCTTCTTCGACCAGGCGCTGATCGCCCGGCTGGCCGCCGAATTCTGCATCCCGCTGACCGAAAGCAGCAGCCGGGCGGAAACGCTGGTCGCGCTGGCCGACGCCGAGTTCCGCCGCGCCCGCCAGATCGACGCCCAGCAGGACAACCAGCCGGGCTTCGAGGATTTCACCCTGATCGACGCGAGGGCGTGATGGGCCGTCTGCAACAGGTCAAAACCAACTTCACGGCGGGCGAGATCGGCCGCCGACTGTTGGGGCGCGGCGATCTGCGCGCCTACGACAACGGGGCGTTGGCGCTGCGCAACGTCTTCATCGACCCGACCGGCGGGGTGACGCGGCGCTCCGGGCTGGCCTTTTCCGGGCTGGCGCGCGGCGACGGGCGGCTGGTGGCCTTCGAATACAACACCGAACAGACCTATCTCCTGGTGTTTTCGGCGGGAAAGATCGACGTGATGCGGGGCGGGGCGCGGCTGGCCAGCGTGGACGCGCCCTGGACCGCCGCGCAACTGGCGCACATCACCTGGACGCAGAGCGCCGACACGCTGCTGGTCTGCCATCCCGACGTCACCCCGCGCAAGCTGACGCGCGGGGAGGGCGGAAGCTGGAGTCTGTCGGAGTGGAGCTTTGCCGTGCAGGGCGAACTGGTCCGGCTGCCCTTCTACCGCTTTGGCGATCCGGCGGTGACGCTGACGCCATCGGGGACCGGCGGGGCGATCACCGTCACCGCGTCGGCCCCGGTGTTCGACCCGCGCCACGACGGCACGCGGATCCGCATCCAGGGCAAACAACTGCTCGTCACCGGCGTGCTGTCGGCCACCCAGATCGCGGCGACGGTCAAGGAAGGCTTGCCCAACAGCAGCGCCACCACCGATTGGGAGGAGCAGGCCTTTTCCGCCCTGCGCGGCTGGCCGGTGTCGGCGGCCTTTCACCAGGACCGGCTGGTCATCGGCGGCGGGCGCGATCTGCCGAACCGGCTGTGGCTGTCGCGCTCCGCCGATCTGTGGAATTTCGATCTCGGCACCGGGCTGGACGACGAGGCCATCGAGTTCGGCATCCTGTCCGATCAGGTCAACGCCATCCGCGCCGTCTTTTCGGGCCGCCATTTGCAGGTGTTCACCTCGGGCGCGGAATACACGGTGACGGGCGACCCGCTGACGCCGCAGAGCATCCAGGTGCACCGGCAGACCCGCATCGGCTCGCCGCTCGACCGCAGCATCCCGCCGCGTGATGTCGATGGGGCGACGCTGTTCGTGCCGCGCAACCGGCGCGAAATCCGCGAATTCCTCTACACCGACACCGAAGCGGCCTATCAGGCCAACGATCTGGCGTTGCTGGCCCGCCATCTGGTGGTGAACCCGCGCGACCAGGATTACGACCAGACCCGCCGCCTGCTGTTCGTGGCGATGGAGGATGGCTCGCTCTGCACGCTCACCGTCTATCGGACGGAGAGCGTCACCGCCTGGACCCGGTTGGAAACCGACGGGCTGGTGCGCTCCGTCGCCGTGGTGGGCGACGATGTGTTCGCGCTGATCGACCGCGCGGGGGTGTGGAGCATCGAGCGCTTCGACGATTCCCTGAATCTGGACGCGGCGGTGGTGGCCGAGCGGTCCGGCGACACCGCCGTCTGGCCCGGTTTCGCCCATCTGGAAGGCCGGACGGTGACGGTGCTGGCCGACGGGGTGGTGCGCCCGCCGGTTCTGGTGCGGGCCGGGACCATCACCCTGTCGCCGCCCGCCCGCCGCATCGAGGCGGGCCTGCCCTACCGCCACCGCATCGAACCGCTGCCGCCCAATCTGGTGGGGCAGGCGACCGGGGCCGATCTGGTCCGGCTGATCGCCGTCACCTTCCGGCTGGAGGAGACGGCGGCGCTGCGCGTCGATCTGGGGCGCGGGCTTCAGGATTTGCCGCTGCACCGGCTGGGGCCGCGACCCGTGGATGGTGTGCCGCCGCGCGTGTCGGGCGACCGGCGGCTGCGGGCCTTGGGCTGGCGGCGCGACATCGACGTGCCGCTGTGGCGCATCGAACAGGACGCGCCGCTGCCCTTCACGCTGCTTTCCGTAACCATGGACATGAAGGTGAACGACTGATGGGTGGAATCACGCCTTTGGTCACGACGGCCCTGCCCCTGGCGGGGTCGGTCGTCAGCACGGTGCGCAGCGCCAGCACCGGCAGCAACACATCGGCGCAGCAGGCCGCTGCCCAGCAGGCGGCGGCCCAACAAGCGGCGGCCCAACAAGCGGCGGCGGAGCTGGAATACAAACGCCAACAGGACGCCGCGCGCGCCCAGTTGGAGGCGGAGGCGCTGGCCTACCAGAAGCAGAAGGACGCCGCCGCCGCCGCTGCCGCCGCCGCCGCGCTCGAAGCGCAGCGCCAGAAGGACACAGCGGCGGCCACGGCGGCGGCGACCGCCCTGGAAACGCAACGCCAGCAGGAGGCGTCGCGGCTGGCGGCCGAACAGGCGGCGCTGGAGCGCAAATACGCCGAGGAGCGCGCCGCCAGCGACCGCGCGGCGGCGGCGGACGCGGCCGCGCGCCAGCAACAGGCCCAATTGGCCGAGGAGGCGCAGGCCCGCGAGTGGGCGCGCCAGGATCTGTTGCGTCAACAGGACGCCGAGATTCAGCGCCAGAAGGAGGAGGCCGCCCGCATCGCCGCCGAACAGGCCCGCGCCAACGAGATCGAGAGCTACCGCGCCAGCCAGGAACAGACGCTGGCGCAATTGCGCCTGAGCCAGGACGCGGCCTATCAGGCGCAGGAAAAGGAGTCGCAGGCGCAGTTGGCGCAGTTGGCCGCCGCCGCCGACGCGGCGGAGAAGCGCCGGGTCGAGGCGCTGCGCCAAAGCCTGAGCAAGACCCGCGCCAGCCTGGGCGCGCGCGGCGTGTCCGCCACGGACGGGTCGGGCGAGGCGATCCTGCTGGGCCTGACCAAGGACACCGACTCCGACCGCCAGAACGCCCAGGCGGTGGACCAGCTCAAGAAACAGGCGATCCAACAGAATCTCGACGCGGTCAAGCGACGCAACCTGTTGGAACAGACCCAGCTCGCCGACCGGCAGAAGCTGGAGTTCCTGAGCAAGTATTTCTGACCATCCGCCCTGACCGGCAGCGGCAACGCGGAGCCTTCCGATGACCAGTTCCGTTCTCATCCCGCGCGGCACCCCGCGCGTGCAATACATCGCCGACGGCGCGCTGCGGGTCTTCACCTACCCGTTCCCGATCTTCACCGCCGAGGATCTCCAGGTGTTTCTGGGGGCGGCGCTGCAAAGCATCGGCTACAGCGTGGCGGGGGCCGGGGCCACGGCGGGTGGCAGCGTCACCTTTGCCAGCGCCCCGGCGACGGGCACGGCGGTGACGCTGCGCCGCCGTCTGGCGGTGGAGCGCACCAGCGATTTCAGCGACAGCGGGCCGCTGCCCGCCGCCGCGCTCAATCAGGAGTTCGACCGGCTGACCGCGTCGGTGCAGCAGGTGGCGGGCGATCAGGAGCGGATGTTGCGCTACGCCGACACCGATCTGCCCGCCTCCACCCTGCTGCCGGGGCGGGCGGAACGGCTGGGCAAGCTGTTGAGCTTCGACGGCGAGGGCAACCCGACCGTCCGCCCGCCGGTGGATGAGGAGGCGCTGTCCACCTACGCCCCGCCGGGGGCTGGGGCGGTCAGCCGTCGGGTGCGCGACAAGCTGGCCGATCTCGTCTCGGTCAAGGATTTCGGCGCGGTCGGCGACGGCACGGTCGATGACACGCTGGCCTTTCAGACCGCCCTGACCTCCGCCCGGGCGGTGCATGTGCCGTCCGGCACCTACCGCATCACCAACACGCTGACGCTGGCCTATGGCAAGACGCTGACCGGGGCAGGGCAAAGCGCGGTGATCACGGGGGCGTCGTCCGCCTTTGACCTGATCCACATCCCCGATGGTTACGCCACGCTGTCGTCTTTGCGGTTGGAGGGCGGAAAGGCCGGGGTGCGGCTGTTCGGGCGCGATGGCGCTTGCGTGCAAAACAGTCTGACCGATCTGACCCTGTGGGATCCGCAGGTCGGCCTGCTGTTCGACGGTTACACCGATCCGAATTTCCCCTGCTATTGGAACAACGTCGCGCGTGTGCTGGTCGCCCGGCCGGCGCAGCACGGGGTGTGGCTGACCCGCAGCGGGGCGGGGGACACGCCCAACGCCAACCGCTTTCACGCCGTGCGCGTCTATTCGCTGTCGGCCCCGATCTCCGGCAGCGGTTTTTTCGTCGAGCAGGGCAAGTACAACAACAGCTTCTTCGATTGCGAGGCCAACCTGTCGACGATGGCCGCCGCCTGTTTCCGGGTCGGGGCCGTCACCGACAAGACGCTGATCGTCAATTTCTACGCCGAATCGCTGGGTGGGGTGCCGAACATCCGGCTGGACGCCGGGTCGGTCGAAACCGCCATCGTCAATCTGTTCTCCGCCGCCGCCGGTCCGGCCATTCTGGATCTGTCGGGTGGGCAATACACGGCGGTCAACGCGGGCTACCCCGACAAGAACCGCCTGCAAGCCAGCCGCGTGACGCAACTGACCGTCGAGGCGCTGCGCTTTGACACCGACTATGTCGAGCCGGAGCATGGCGGGCGGGTCGATCTGGATCTGACCAGCTCGGTCTATCTGATGAGCGCCTATGGCGGGCCTGTCGAGGCGCGCTTGCCGCCCGCCGGGTCGGCCAACGGCCACACGGTGACGATCAAGAAGACCGACGCGTCGGCCAACGTCCTGACCATCACCGAGCGCGACGGGCCGGGACCGGACGGGCGGCGGCTGGCGCTGGGCAACCGCTATGACGTGGCGACGCTGGTGTCGAACGGGGCGAACTGGTGGATCGTGTCCGCCAACAGCCCGCCCGCCAACGCGCATTTCCACGAGGGGGCCGGGCTGTTCGAACCCGATCTCAACCAGGCGCTCTATCTGGTCAGCGCCTGGAGCGGCGACGTCGAGGTGCGCCTGCCCACCCCCAGCGCCGCCCACGCGGTGGGGCGGACGGTGACGGTGAAGAAATCGGACAGCAGCGGCCACCGCGTCACCGTGACCAGCCAGACCGGGACCGGCCCCGACGCCGAGGCCATCGCGCTGACCGGCCAGGGCCACGCGGTGACGGCGATGTCGAACGGGGCGGGCTGGCACATCCTGGGGCGGAACCCATGAAGGAGGTGGCCATGACGGCGGACTCCATGACGGGCGATTCTTTTCCCGATTTCGTCCAACGCTGGAACAGCCTGTCGGAGCTGGGCACGCCCAAACATCACCGCGACATCGCCCGTTGGCTGGAGGCGCACAGCGGCAACGACAATCGCCGCATGCTGCTGATGGCCTTTCGCGGGTCGGGCAAATCGACGCTGGTCGGGCTGTTCGCGGCGTGGCTGCTGTGCCGCGATCCCAACCGGCGGCTGCTGGTGCTCGCCGCCGATCTGCGGCTGGCGATGAAGATGGTGCGCAACGTCAAACGCATCCTGGAACGCCACCCCGACACCAAACACCTGAAGCCACCGGCCAAGGACCGCGACCA
The DNA here is from genome assembly GCA_027486405.1 of Azospirillum sp. Taxonomy (GTDB): domain Bacteria; phylum Pseudomonadota; class Alphaproteobacteria; order Azospirillales; family Azospirillaceae; genus Azospirillum. Next base: position 17,874 of record JAIXPD010000047.1, read on the forward strand.
GTGGGGGAGCGAGCGTTTCACCGTGGTCCGCCCGCTGGAGCTGCGCGACCCGTCGATGGCCGCCAGCGGGGTGGAGGGCAACATCACCGGCAACCGCGCCGACGTGGTGATCTGCGACGATGTGGAGGTGCCGCGCAACACCGACACCGCCACCAAGCGCGCCGCCCTGCGCGACCGGCTGGCGGAGCTGGAGTATGTGCTCGTCCCCGGCGGGGCGCAGCTCTATGTCGGCACGCCGCACAGCCACTACACCCTCTACGCCGAGGAGGCGCGGGAGGAGGTGGGCGAAACCGCGCCCTTCCTGGACGGGTTCGACCGCTTCGTTCTGCCGGTCTACACCGAGGATCCCGTCACCGGCAAACGCCGCTACGCCTGGAAGGAACGGTTCGGCGAGGCCCACGTCAACCGCATCCGCAAGACCACCGGCCCGGCCAAATTCACCAGCCAGATGCTGTTGCAACCGGTCAACCAGGCCGACGGCTTCCTCGATGTCGACAAGCTGGGCCGCTACGACGGCGAGCCGGACTACCGCGAGGCGCTGGGCCGCGCGGTGCTGACCCTGAACGGGGTGCGCCTGCTGTCGGCAAGCTGCTGGTGGGATCCCGCCTTCGCCCGCCCGAACGGGGAAGAGGGGGCGGCCAAGCGCACGGGCGATGGCAGCGTCGTCGCCGTGCTGTTCGGTGGTGAGGACCATCGGCTGTACCTGCACCGCGTGCTGTATCTGCGCGTCGATCCGGCCAAGCCGGGCAGCGAGGCCGATCAGCAGTGCCAGCAGGTCGCCGATCTGCTGGCCGGGCTGCATCTGCCCGCCATCCATGTGGAGATCAACGGCATCGGGCGTTTCCTGCCCGGCCTGCTGCGCGAGCGGCTGCGCAAGGACGGGGTTCCGGCCGGTGTGGTCGAACACACCAGCCACACGCCCAAGGCCCGCCGCATCGTCGAGGCGTTCGACGCCCGGCTGGCCGACCGCCGCCTGATCGCCCACGCCCAGGTGTGGGGAACCCCCTTCATCCGCGAGATGCGGGAATGGCGACCCGCCGGACAAAAATCCGGCCACGACGATGGGTTGGACGCGGTGGCGGGCTGCCTGTCGGTCGAGCCGCAACGGTTCGACCGCAGCGGCCAAGCGCCGGACCGCCGCCACGACTGGCGCGGAACCGGTGCTGTGGTCGCCCCGTCCGATTGGGATGTGTCGGGTTGGGACGCGTAACACCGCGTTCAGAAGGCCTTGCCGCCGATGACGGGCGGGCGGGGCGTCTTTCCGATCCTGTCACAGGGATCATGCCAAAGGAGAGTGCGATGCACGAAAATCTGGATATCGCGTGGTGGATCACCGCTGTTGAACTGCCGGTGATGGGCGGCCTGTTCTGGCTGATCGCCCGGCTGCGCAACGACGCGGAAACCGCGCTGGACACTCTGCGGACGCGCGCGGAATCGGCGCAGGCGCAGGTGCGGGAAAGTCTGGCGGCGTACAAGCTGGAGGTCGCCAAGACCTATGTCTCGTTCGCGACCCTGAAGGATGTCGAGCAGCGTCTGACCGACCATCTGCTGCGCATCGAAAACAAGCTGGAATCGAACGGCGGACCGTTCGGGGAGGGCGGGCGTCGGTGACGCCCGGACCTTGACCCGCGACGGAAAAACAGACGGTGCAGGGACTCAATCGGCGTGGTGGATCATCGCCTGATAGATCTTCCACGCCACCTCCACCGAAACCCCGCCCGCCCGCGCGCCGGACGCCAGCATGGTGGCGCTGGGCTTCAGCGGAACGGCGGTGTGGCCCGGTTCGCACAGGGTGCCCATGGCGGTGACGGACGCGTTCAGGGTGCTGTCGGTGGGCTGGCTGGACTTGGTCATGTGCAGGGCGATCGCGTTCATGGCTGAAGCCTCCGTTGCGGTTGACCCCCTTACAGCAAAAGGAATGCCAAGTGCCGGTTGAGGGGGCGGAATCGCGGAATCGCTCAGCTTGCCGCCCTTATGACCAAAGGCAGGGCCGGGACGGACGGCTTTGGTCGGGGATGAATCCTCAAAAATACCCGCAAAATGCTGTTTGATTTCGGTGTGCGTTTGCAAAATGCAAAGCGGGATCGGTTTGCCCCCTCCCACCTTGCAAATCGATTCCGCTTTTGCGCGATCCGCACTAGTGTCCGGCCATCATGACCGACCGCATCATCCATCACATGTGCCGCGCGGACGAGTGGGACGCCGCCCGCGCCGCAGGCTCCTATCCCGGCTCCTCGCAGGACGCGAAGGACGGCTTCATCCATTTCTCCACCGCCGCGCAGGTGGAAGAGAGCGCGGCCAAGCACCGCGCCGGACAGGATGGCCTGATGCTGCTGACGGTGGACGCCGAGCGGCTGGGCGCGGCCCTGCGCTGGGAACCGTCGCGCGGCGGCCAACTCTTCCCCCATCTCTACGCCGCGCTGCCGGTGGCCGCCGTCCTGCGCGCCGATCCGCTGCCGCTCGCCCCCGACGGGCGGCACGTCTTCCCGGCGGATTTCCCCTTCTCCTTGCAGGAGCCTGCGCCGTGATCGACCTGTTTCCCCTCATCCGGCCCCTGCTGTTCCGCTTCGATCCTGAAACCGCGCATGGTCTGGCGCTGGCGGCGTTGAAGAGCGGCCTTCTGCCCGCTGCCGGGGCGGGCGACGACCCGGTGCTGCGGACCCGCGTCTGGGGGCTGGACTTCGCCAATCCCATCGGGCTGGCCGCCGGGTTCGACAAGAACGCCGAGGTGGTGGACGCCATGCTGCGCCAGGGCTTCGGCTTCGTCGAGGCGGGCAGCGTCACCCCGCGCCCGCAGCCGGGCAACCCGCGCCCGCGCCTGTTCCGCGCGGTGGAGCAGGGGGCGGTTCTCAACCGCATGGGCTTCAACAACGAAGGGCTGGAGGCGTTCGCCGCCCGGCTGGAGCGCCGCCGCGCCGACCCGTCCCGTCCCGCCGGGCCGGTCGGGGCCAATCTGGGCAAGAACAAGGACACGGTGGACGCCGCCGACGATTACGTGATCGGCGTGCGCCGCCTGGCCCCGCTGGCAGATTATCTGGTGGTCAACGTCTCCTCCCCCAACACACCGGGCCTGCGCGCCTTGCAGGGGCGGGACCCGCTGCGCGATCTGCTGGGCCGGGCGCTGGACGCGCGGGCGGCCTGCAAACTGGCGCGCAACCCGCCGCTGCTGCTGAAGATCGCCCCCGACCTGACCGACGAGGACAAGAGCGACATCGCCGCCGTGGCGCTGGAGAGCGGGGTGGATGGCCTGATCGTGTCCAACACCACCATCGCCCGCCCGGCGGAGATCCCCGAGGCGCTGCGGGCCGAAGCCGGGGGCCTGTCCGGCCGTCCGCTGTTCGGCCCGTCCACGGCGGTGTTGAAGGAGATGCACGCGCTGACCGGGGGCAAGCTGCCGCTGGTCGGTGCCGGCGGGGTGGCGTCGGGCGCGGACGCCTACGCCAAGATCCGCGCGGGCGCGTCGCTGGTGCAGTTCTATTCCGCCATGGTCTATGGCGGTCCGGCGCTGGTGCTGCGCATCCGGGCGGAACTGGCCGAGCTGCTGCGCCGCGACGGTTTCGCCAGCGTGGCCGACGCGGTGGGGGCGGATCACCGCTGAGGCGCGGCGGCGTCTGTTTCGCAGGACGCGCGCCGGGGTGGCGTAGCATTAACGGATCGTCAAGCCGGGACCCCGACAGTCGGGGTATCCCGGCTTGCTTCGTCCGGCGTCCCGCTGTTTCACGTGAAAGCCATGACCCTGCTGACCCACATCGTTTACGCGCTCGCTTATCTCGTGGCCGGTGTGTCGGTGGGGGCGACGCTGCCCCTGATGCGGCCGGAGGCCGACCCGATGGTCGGCTGGCTGGCCGGTGGGCTGGTGGTGCTGGCGGGCGCGCTGCTGCACGAGATCGTCACCCGGCTGGAGCGCGAGCGCAAAGCCGCCCAGCGCTTCCACCGCATGGGCGACCGCGCCGAGTCGCTGGTGCAGGAGCTGGAAACCCTGCGCACCGCCCTGGCCGACGACCGCGCCCACAGCCCCGGCACCGCCCGGTACGACGCGGTGATGCAGGAGGTGCGGTTGCTGCAATCGCTGGTCTCCAAGCTGACCGAGCGCCGCGCCGCGCCGCGCCCGCCCGCCGCCGCGTCCGACCGCCGTGGCCCCGGCAGCGGCGAAACGATCACCGACACCCAACCGCCGCTGCTGCTGCACCCGCCGATGAACGACGCGTCGGTGCTGGAGGCGGTGCGCGACGCCCTGAAGGCCGACCGCATCGACATCTATCTTCAGCCCATCGTCAGCCTGCCCCAGCGCAAACACCGCTTTTACGAGGTGTTCTCGCGCGTGCGGGCGGCCGATGGCCATCAGGTGATGCCCGACCGTTATCTGGAGATCGCCGAGCGCGAGGGCCTGATCGCCACCATCGACAATCTGCTGTTGGTCCGCTGCGTCCAGTTGATCCGCGAGACGGAGCGGCGGCAGCACTCCATCGGCTTCTTTTCCAACATCTCCGCCGCCACCCTGGCCGACGCCGATTTCATGCGCCACTTCCTGCACATGATGACGTCGAACCAGGCGCTGGTTCCCAAGCTGGTGTTCGAACTGAGCCAAGCCGACCTGCGGGCGGGCGGGGCGGTGACGCTGGGGATCCTGTCGCAATTGGGGCGTTTGGGCTTCCGTTTCTCCATGGATCAGGTGACGACGCTGGATTTCGACGTGGATCAGCTTTTGCGCCACGAGTTCCGTTACGTGAAGCTCGACCGCGCTCTGGTGCTCGACCCCGCCCAGGCCGCGCGGGTGAAGGAGTTGCGCCGCCGCTTCGCCAACGAGGGCATCGACCTGATCGTCGAAAAAATCGAAACCGAAAACCAGCTCATCGAGATCCTCGACACCGGATTCGATTTTGGCCAAGGCTACCTCTTCGGCGAACCCCGCCTCAGCCGCAAACCGGGGTGACGCGGAAGCGCCGCGAATAATTTTTTTGACAAGAACGCCGTTGCGACGGCACCATGTTTCCATGCGCACGACCATGAACCGCACCCGGACTACCACCACGACCGCCATCGGCGGCCGTTGGGAGGGTGCGCGCTGATCTGACGCCCTGGTTTTCCAACGCCCCGCCGACCACGGATCGGGGCGTCTGTTCAGGCTCTCCGTTCCTGCCCTTCCGAACGGATGAAAGACCTGACCGGTGAACGCCCAAGCCCAATCGCCAATCCCGCCGCCCGTTCGCTCCGCCTTGCTGGTGATCGATGTGCAGAAGGGGTTGTTTTCCGGCCCTGTCCCGCCGCACCGCGCGGATGAGGTGGTCGGCAACATCAACCGGTTGATCGCCAAGGCCCGACGGGCGGGCGCACCGGTGTGTTTTGCCCAGCATTCCGGTCCGCCGGGAACCCCGGTGGAGCCGGGCTGCCCCACCTGGGCGCTGCTGGATGGGCTGGATGTGGACGCCGCCGACCATGTGTTTTCGAAGACACGGCCCAGCGTGTTCTGGCAGACCGGGTTGGACGCGTGGTTGCGCGCCGCCGGGGTCGGGCGTCTGGTCGTGTCCGGTCTGAAGACGGACTATTGCGTGGACACCGCCTGCCGGGTCGGTTTCGAGCTGGGCTATCGCATGGTTCTGGCCGCCGATGCGCACAGCACGATGGGCAGCCCGGTGTTGTCGCCCGACGCGGTGATCGCCCATCACAACCACCTGCTTGGCAGTCTGTTCGCCCGCTGCGTTCCCACGGCGGAGGTGTCGTTTGATGCGGAGGACGCACCGGCATGAGCGTTCAACCCGGCCCGGACGAAGGCGCGGATGTTCCCGCCACGCTTGACAGCCCCCCGTCTCCCATTGGAAGTTTCGCCCGCCCGGTCCAGGACCGGGGTCCATGCAACACGAATGATACGGTGATTTCGGTGACGTCCAACATCGCCATCACGCTGCCCGATGGCAGCGTTCGCGAGTTCGACCGGCCGGTGACGGGGGCGGAAATCGCCTTCTCCATCGGGCCGCGCCTTGCGAAAGACGCTCTTGCGGTCAAGATCGACGGGCAGGTGTTGGATCTCACCACCACCGTCGCGCAGAACGCCAGGATCGAGATCGTCACGCGCAACCACCCCGACGCCATCGAGGTGATCCGTCACGACGCCGCCCACGTGCTGGCCGACGCGGTGCAGAAGCTCTATCCCGGCACGCAGGTCACGATCGGCCCGTCGATCGCCACCGGCTTCTATTATGACTTCGCCCGTGACGAGCCGTTCACGCCCGACGATCTGGAAAAGATCGAGGCGAAGATGCGCGAGCTGGTCGCCGCCGACATTCCCATCGTGCGCGAGGTCTGGAACCGCGACGACGCCATCGCCTATTTCAAGAATCTGGGCGAGCATTACAAGGCGGAGCTGATCGAGGCGATCCCGCAGGGCGAACCGGTGTCGGTCTACCGCCAGGGCGATTGGCTCGATCTGTGCCGTGGCCCGCACGCGCCGACCACCGGCAAGATCGGCAGCGGGTTCAAGCTGATGAAGGTGGCCGGGGCCTATTGGCGCGGCGACAGCCGCAACCCGATGCTGCAACGCATTTACGGGACCGCCTGGCGCGACGAGAAGGAGCTGAAGGCCTACCTCCACCAGATCGAGGAGGCCGAGAAGCGCGACCACCGCAAGCTCGGCAAGGAACTTGACCTGTTCCACGTGCAGGAGGAGGCCGTCGGTTCGGTGTTCTGGCACCCCAAGGGCTGGACGCTGTACCGGACGTTGGAAACCTACATCCGCACCAAGCTGCAAGCCGCCGGTTACGTCGAGGTGAAGACGCCGCAGCTGATCGACAGCTCGCTGTTCAAGGCGTCGGGCCACTGGGACATGTACGGCGACAACATGTTCAAGGTCGAGGCGGACGAGGGGGAAAAGATCCTCGGCGTCAAGCCGATGAACTGCCCCGGCCATGTGCAGATCTTCAAGCACGGCCTGCGTTCCTACCGCGACCTGCCGATCCGCATGGCCGAGTTCGGGGCCTGCCACCGCAACGAGCCGTCGGGTGCCCTGCACGGCATCATGCGCGTGCGCGCCTTCACCCAGGACGACGCGCACATCTTCTGCGCCGAAGATCAGGTGGCCAGCGAATCGGCGGAGTATTTCAAGCTTCAGTTGGGCGTCTACAAGGATCTCGGCTTCGACAAGATTTCGGTCAAGCTGGCCCTGCGCCCGGACGTCCGCACCGGTTCGGACGAGCTGTGGGACCGCGCGGAAGGGGCTTTGGCCGAAGCGCTGCGCAGCGCCGGGCTGGAGTATGAGGAGCTTCCGGGCGAGGGCGCGTTCTATGGCCCGAAGGTGGAATTCCACCTGACCGACGCCATCGGCCGCACCTGGCAGTGCGGCACCTTGCAGTACGACCCGAACCTGCCGAATCGGCTCGACGCCAGCTACATCGGCGAGGATGGCGCGCGCCATCGCCCGATCATGCTGCACCGGGCGATCCTCGGATCGCTGGAACGCTTCATCGGCATGCTGATCGAACATTACGCCGGAAAGTTTCCGCTGTGGCTGTCGCCGGTGCAGGTCGTGGTGGCGACGATCACCAGCGACGCCGACGGCTACGCCGCCGAAGTGGTCAAGCTGTTGAAGCGCAACGGTGTTCGCGTCGAACTTGACGTGCGCAACGAGAAAATCAACCTGAAGGTCCGCGAGCACAGCCTGCAAAAGGTGCCGCTGATGCTGGTTGTTGGCAAGCGCGAGGCCGAAGAACGCACCGTCGCTTTGCGCGTCCTGGGTGGAAAAGATCAGGAAGTGCTTGCGCTTGACGCTGCGGTTACTAAAATTGTCACTGACTGCCGGTCGCCTGCGGGCGATGCGGCGGACGATACGTTGTTTTAACCCCCCCCCGGCCATGTCCGGCCGACCGTTCCAGGAGCGGTCGGCTCGGCGTGGCTTCCAGCGATGGAGAAGCGTCCATATCCAGGATCCCGTCAGAAGCCGCCCCCACCCGCGATGGTCCGCGTGTGAATCGGGAAATCACGGCTCGCTCTGTTCGTCTCGTCGGCGCTGATGGCGAGATGATCGGTGTTGTGTCGCTGCGCGACGCGCTTTATGCCGCCGAAGACGCCGGTCTCGATCTGGTCGAGGTCGCGCCCCAGGCCGAACCGCCCGTCTGCAAGATCCTCGATTTTGGCAAGTTCAAATACGAGGCGCAGAAGAAGGCGAACGAAGCCCGCAAGAAGCAGAAGATCATCGAAGTGAAGGAGCTGAAGCTCCGTCCCAACATCGATGACAACGACTATGACGTGAAGATGCGGGCCGCTCGCCGCTTCCTGGAAGAGGGCGACAAGGTGAAAGTCACCATGCGCTTCCGTGGTCGCGAAATGGCCCACCAGGACATCGGCATGAACGTGCTGATGCGGGTGCGCGACGCGCTGGAAGACATCGTCAAGGTCGAACAGATGCCCAAGCTGGAAGGCCGCCAGATGATTATGGTTCTGGCGCCGAAGTAAGGGATATCGGTGGTCAGGCCATAGGTGATTGGCACGACCGCCGATTTGCCACCGCTCAACGCTCCGGCCCTGTTCCGAGTCGCTCGGGACAGGGCCGGAGCGTTTTTGCGTTCCGGCTTTCGCTTTGGTCGGCTTCCGTTTCGACTCACCCTCACCGCATCGGGGTGTCGTTCACCACGGCGATGCGGCAGCCCTTCTGTGTGTGCTTGTTGCAATTGTCCAAGGCCCCCTGGCGGGCGACGGCCTGATCGCGCTGGCCCGATTTCCAGCCGAACGCGCCATCCGGTGCGACCGCGAACGCTTTGTGATCGGCGGCGGCCAGATAATCCTGAAAGCTCTGGCGGTTGCGCTCCGACAATTCCGGCGGCGGCGACAGCCGCGATTCCGGCAGCGGGATCAGGCTTTTGCGCGGGGCCAGACCGTTGGCGTTCAGGAACTGGTCGACATAGGGCGTCCACACCGGCATGGCGGCGGAAAACAGATAATGGCCGTCCTTGCCGTTGGCCGGGGCGTCGATGAACTCGGCCCGGCCACCCGCCCGGGTGAAGGCGGCGTGGAAGCGGTGCGCCAGCTCCGGCCAGAAAAACAGGTCGTTTTCCGAATAGATCCACAGTTGCGGCACGCGGGACGTGCGTCCGAACAGGCCGAAGGCGTTCACCAGCCGGTCGGCCTGACAGACGTCGTGGTCGCCGCGCGAGCCACGGCCACCGGCAAAGCTGATGACCGCCGCCAGCCCCGGCGGCGGGTTGGCGCTGAGCGCCACGCTGGCCAGCCCGCCCGCCGACACGCCCACCGCGATGACCCGCGACGGATCGGCGAAGGGCTGGCGCGCCATATAATGGATGGCCTGCCGGATGTCGTCGGCGCTGCGTTCCCCGGATTGTACATAGTTGGGGTTGTCGCACGCCCCGTTGCTTTCAACGAACCCGCCGCTGGAGCCGCCATAGCCCCGCCGCATCACCACCAGCGTCGCCCAGCCGCGCCGCGCGAACTCCTGCGCCTGCGGGCCGAGGCGCAGCGGCGTCATCGACGCGCGTTCCGACGCGTCGCGCGGCGACCCGTGGCTGAGGATGGCGATGGGAAAGGGGCCGGATCCGGTCGGGCGGACCAGCAGCGTTTCCAGCGAGGCGCTGGAGCCGTCGGAGAATTGCGCCGGGATGGTTTGCAGCGCCTGGGTCAGGCCCTGGGCGCGCAGGGGGGATGGGGTGCCAAAGGCGGCGGCGCAGACAACCAGGCACAAACACACAAGGCGGCGCAACGTCATGGAGGGCAATCCGGAACGGGTCAAGGGTGTGGGGCCAGCCTGCGTTGGCACGCGGGCGGCGTCAACAGGCCAGCGGCCCTTCAGCAGGGCAATCGCTTGAGCGAGCGGTCATCGTCACGCAAGCAAGAACAGACACGGATTTCACGGACAAAAGGATGGATTGCACGGATTTTTGACTCCAATGGCCTCCCGCCTCCCGTCAGGAGGGGGGCCGCACAATCGCAAACAGAGTGGCTCTGAGACGGGTTCAGCGAAATCCGTGAAAAAATCCGTGGAATTCGTGTCTATTCTTGTTCTGGTCGGGTGCCCAATGCTTCAAGCGATTGCCCTGGGCCCTTCAGGCAGCGGCCCCTCAGGTCAGCGGCCCCTCAGGTCAACGGTCTGCCACCGGGGCCAGCAGGGCAGCGCCGACATAGCCGGGGCTGCGGTTGCGGCGGGCGATCCGGTACCAGGGGCCGACGACCTCCTGGATGGTCACGCGGTCGCCGCTGTCGAGCACATCGACCACCTTGGCGTCGCAGGCGGGGGCAACCCGCAGATTGGCCGCTGCGGTGGCGCGGGCGCTGCTTCCCACCGGAAGGGCGGGGCGTGCTTTGGCGGGCGGCGCGTCGTCGGGCAAGGCGCATCCCCGGTCGCCCGGTGCGGCCTTGGCGTAGGAGCCGGGCGGCGGGGCGACGGGGGCCGCACGGCTTGTGCCGCCGGTGTTGGTCGGGGGGAGATCGGCGAGATGGGCGGCGCTGATGTAGCCCAGGCTTTTCCCCTTGCGGCCCACCCGCACCCATCCGTCGTCGCTGCGGTCGATCACGTCCAACCGCTCCCCCGGATCGAGCGCGTCGAGCACCCGCCCCTTGCCGCTGGGCGTGGCGCGCACATAGACCCCGGCGGTGGTGACAACCCGCTGGGGGGCGGCTGTCGGCGCGGCGGCGGCCTGATTGTCCATGGCTGGAGCCGGTGCCAGTACGGGGGCCGGTTCTGGTGCCGTTGCGGGAGCCGTCGCCACGGTCGATGAGGCGGGCGGGGCGACCGTGGGAGGTGTTTCGGTGGGCGGCGGGTCCGCAACCGCCTTGGCCAGCGGCGGCGGATCGGGGATGCGTTCCGGCGGTGGCGGTGGCGGTGGCGGTGGTGCGGTTGGCGCGGTGGGCGTTGCCTTTTCCGCGACCGGTGCGGCCTTGGCCGGGGCCATCGGTTTCGGCGGCGATCCCGGCACGCGGATCGGGGACAGCGGTGCCGCGATCTGCGGCGTCGGTGCCGACATCGGCGCGATGGCGATGGCGGCGCGCGGGGTCAGGCGGGGTGGTGCGGCCGACGGCAGCGGGGCCGGGGTGAAACGCTCCTCCACCGGAGCGGCCAGGGCCGTTGTCTGCGGCAGGCCAACCGGCAGCAGCGCCAGCAGAACCGCCACCCGGAAGCGTGTTGCCGTGGCCGTCATCGCGCAATCAATCCAGAGTGATGCGGGCGATCAGGGAGGGCAGCGTCTGGCAGCGCAGCAGCCCGTCGAGGGTCTGATGCTCGCTCAACCGCAGCGACAGGGTGCAGCCGGAGGAGCTGAGCGTCAGCTCCGTTTGGGCCAGTGAGCCGATGATGGTGGACATTTTGGCGACGCTGTGGCCGGGCGCGCCCATCCGCCCGGCGATGGTCCCGTTGATCGGGGTGAAGCCGTCGAACTCCACCGTGAACGGCCCCAGATTTTGCAGGGCGGCTTCGGACCCCGCGTCCTCCTTGGTGGCGAAGAGCTGGACCGGGGCGGAGCGGCGGCGGGCCACCCAGTCCTTCAGCGCCAGATTGGCCAGGATCGGGTCACGGCTCTGCAACGCGGCCTCGCTCGCCACCTGCCGCAGGGCGGGGTCGTTGCCGCCCAGCGCGGCTTCGAAGGTCGCGATCTTCACGGCGCGGTCGGGTCCCAGCAGCTTGGCCCGCACCTCGGTGATTTGGGCGGCGCGGGTTTCGGCGGCGGCGCGTTCCTTCTCCGCGCGCTCCGCCGCGATCTTGGCCGACGCCTCGCTCTGGGCCAGCCACGCTTCATCGCGGGCGCGGCGGGCGGCGTCCTCGGCGGCGCGCTGCTGGGCCTCGCGCTCCAACCGCTCGCGCGCGGCCTGGGCGTCGGGGGTGCCGAGAACGACCGGCTGGCCCGGCCATTCGTCCAGCGGCTTGCCCAGCCCGTCGAGCACGTCGGGGTTCTGCGCGGTGAAGCGCACGGTCCAGCCGTTGGCCCCGCGTGTGGCCACGGCCTTGGCGGTCAGGGTCTTTTCCAGCCCGGCGTCGGCCACCGGGCGCAGGAACGTCACCGTCCCGTCGCGGCTGTCGAACGCGAAGGTCGGCTTGCCCAGCGCCAGCCCCAGCGTGACCTTGGCGCTGACGCGCGGGTCGGCGGCCTTGGTGTCCTTATCCTTGTCCTTGGCAGGGGCGGGGGGCGGGGTGACGTCCAGCGTGACCGATTCGACGCGCCACAGCGGCGGGACCAGACGCCCCAAATCGTTGCGGATCGCCTCCTCGGCGGCGGCGGCGAGGGCGGCGGGATCGGCGGCCTGGCTTTGGGCCTGGTTTTGGGGTTGAGTTTGGGCGATCGCGTGCGCCGGGGCCATCGCGGCCACGGTTCCGCCAACGGTCAGCGCCAGCGCCAGAACCGCCGCAAATCGCCTGTCCGCCGGTCGCACCATCGCCCCAATCCCTCCCCGTCGGGTCTTGCACCACGCGGCCACTGGTATAGCGAAGCGGTGGGGAAGGGAAGCGGGTTTTGCCGGGGAAAGACCGGGCAACCGCAGTGCCGCATTCGCCGGAAGGCGTGCGTCGGCTGATATACCGCGACCAGCGGTCGAATTAAGCTTTGATGGCACACGCCACTTGCAATATCTTCACACAAATGGATGTATATCCGCCCGATGGGGATGGCGGATTCGCAACGGATGGGGATCAGGACGTCACATGGCGGGTGGGGGTAAGGAAGGGCCGATCCTGGTCTGCCGCAACGTGAAGGTCAGTGGGCGCCGCACCAGTCTGCGGATGGAGCCATACATCTGGGATTCCCTGAAGGAAATCTGCGAACGCGAGCGTTTGACCATCAACGAAATCTGCACCGAAATCGACAGCCGTCGGGGCGACGCCAACCTGACCGCCTCCATCCGCGTGTTCATCGTCAGCTATTACCGCACCGCTGTCGGCAACCGGGGTTTTGCCGAGGATGGCCCGTCGCCGATCCTGCGCCGCGCGCTCGACGACGCGGTTCCGCTGGAGGATTGACGCGGGCGGGTGGGGGCTGAGGACCGCCGCGCTGTTGGTGCGAGTCGCCCAAATTTTCATCCGATTCCGCTCCCCGGTTGGGCAGCGCGGCCTGCACAGGGGTGGAAACGCGGCGTGCGGGCGCTGGCACGCGGCGTGCTGCGGCGCTTGGTCGCTTCACCCGCTCCGGGATCGCTGTTCATGCCCGCCCCCCGCTCCCCCGCTCCCCGCCCCCGCGCCGATGGGTTGGAAACCGCCGCCCTCACCCTGGGCTATGTGCCGTTGACCGACAGCGCGCCGCTGATCGTCGGGGTGGAGAAGGGGTTTTTCGCCGCCGAAGGGCTGGCGGTGACGCTGTCGCGCGAACCCTCCTGGTCGAACATCCGCGACAAGCTGGCGGTGGGGCTGCTGGACGGCGCGCACATCCTCAGCGGACTGTTGCTGGCGATGGCGGCGGGGGTCGGCTGCGTGCCGGTCCCGACGCGCACCGCCCACGCGCTGGGGCAGAACGGCAACGCCATCACCCTGTCCGCCGACCTGCACGCCAGCATGGTGGCCGCCGACCCACAGGCGATGGCCGAACGCCCGCTGTCCGCCCGCGCCCTGCGCCCGGTGATCGACGCCAACCGCGCCGCCGGGCTGCCGCCGCTGGCCTTCGGCGTCGTTTTCTCGGTGGCCAACCACGCCTATCAATTGCGCTGGTGGCTGGCCGCTGCGGGGATCGATCCCGACCGCGACGTGCGGCTTGTCACCGTGCCGCCGCCGCGCATGGTCGCCAGCCTGACGGCGGGCGACATCGTCGGTTTTTGCGTCGGCGAACCCTGGAACAGTCTGGCGGTCGCCGAGGGCGTTGGCCGTGTTGCCATCACCGGCTGCGAGCTGTGGAACGGTGGCCCGGAAAAGGTGTTGGGTGTGCTCGCCGCCTGGGCCGACGCCCACCCCAACAGCCACCGCGCCGTGATCCGCGCGCTGCTCGCCGCGCAAGCCTGGTTGGACGACCCCACCAACCGGACGGAGGCTGCCGCCCGGCTCGCCGACCCGCGTTATCTGGGCGTGCCGCAGGCGGTGGTGGAACGCTCCCTGACCGGGCGATTCCGCTATGGGCCGGATGATGACGTGGTCTCGCTGCCGGAGTTCCACCGCTTCCATCGCGGCACCGCCGCCTTTCCTTGGGCGTCGCACGCGCAATGGCTGTTGGCGCAGATGGTGCGCTGGGGCCAGTTGGACCCGGCGACCGATCTGGCCGCCCTGGCCGCGCGCGTCTACGACACCGACACCCACCGGCAGGCCCTGCGCGAGCGCGGCGACGCCGTGCCCCTGATCGACGGCAAGCTGGAGGGCATCCACCCCGGCCCCTGGATTCTGGAGGAGGCCACCGCCCCCATCCCGATGGAGCGGGATTGTTTCTTCGATGGAACGATCTTCGACCCGGCCAACCCGGCCCCGACCGATCCGGCCCCGACCGATCCGGTGGTGACGGCGCGTTCGCTCCGTTCCATCACCGGAACGATCGGCTGAAGCGCTGTCACCAACGCAGGCTGGGGATGGCGTAGGTCGGCTGGTGCCCGGTGGCGGTGGCGAGCGCCTGGAGCGTTTCCGCATCGACCGGTGCCCCCCACGGCGCGTTCCCCAACTCCTCCTGGTGGATGCCGGAGGTGACGAGCGCCACATCCAGCCCGGCGGCGTTGGCCCCGGCCACGTCCGTGCGCAGGCTGTCGCCCACCGCCAGGATGCGGCGCTTGTCGGCGATCCCCATCAGCGACAGGCAGCGGTCATAGACGGAGGCGTAAGGCTTGCCGTGCTGGATCACGTCGCCGCCCATCTCGGCGTAGCGGGCGGCCAGCGTGCCGGCGCAGATCACCATCTGCGGGCCGACCATCACGATCAGATCGGGGTTGGCGCAGATCATCGGCAGGCGCGCGCGCAGGCAGGCGTCCAACTGCGGCTGGTAATCGGCCAGCGTTTCGCCAAACACCAGAATGCCGGTGTTCAGCACGACGTCGGCCTCTGCCGGCGTGGCGGCGAGGCTGTAGCCCAAGCCTTCGAACACGTCGGTGTCGCGCTCCGGCCCGATGTGGTAGAGCCGCCGTCCGAGCCGCGCGTACCATGGATCGCTGCGGTCGCGCAGCGCCTCATAGGTCGCCTCGCCGGAGGTCATGACGTGGTGGTAGCGCTCGCGCCCCAGCCCCATGCCCGCCAGCTTGGCGATCACGCCGTCGGTGCGGCGCGGCGCGTTGGACAGCAGGCACAGCGTCTTGCCCGCCGCCTTCATCGCGTCCAGGCAGTCCGGCACGCCGGGATAGGCGGTTTCGCCGTCGTGCAGCACCCCCCACAGGTCGAGGATGAAGCCGTCATACCGATCGATGACGCTGTGGATGCCGGAAAGCTGTTGAATGGCGGCCATGATGTCCGGTGCGGGTCAGGGGAAGGGTGAGGGAGGTGTGGGGCGCGCTCAGCGCCGTTCGGCCAGCAGTTCGGCGTAAACGCCCAGCGTGTCGGCGCACATCCGCTCGCGGGTGTAGCGGTCGGCGACGAAGGCCTGGGCGCGGGCACCGATGGCCTCGCGCTGCTCGGGCGTTAGCGACAGGGCTTCGCGCAGGGCGTTGGCCAGCGCGTCGGCGTCGTCGGGCGGGACCACCCAGGCGGTTTCGCCCGGAACCACGGTTTCCTGATAGGCCCCGATGGCGGTGACGATCACCGGCTTGCCCATCGCCTGGGCCTCCACGATCACCCGCCCGAAGGCTTCCGGCTCGCGCGAGGCCGACACGACGACGGTGGACAGCAGATAGGCGGCGGCCATGTCGCTGCAATGGTCGGTCATCGCCACGACGTTGCCCAGGCCCGCCCGCGCGATCTGGCCCTCCAACTCGCGGCGGAAGCCGCTGCGGCCCTGGTCGGAACCGACCAGCAGGCAGACCACATCCTTGCGCCCCAGCTTTTCCAGCGCCTTGACCAGCACGGTCTGGCCCTTCCAGCGGGTCAGGCGGCCGGGCAGCAGGATCACCGGACGGTCGGCGGGCAGGTGCCATTGTTGCGTCAACTGGATCAGGCGGGCGGAGCTGACACGGTCGGGCGCGAACACCGACCGGTCGATGCCGCGATGGATGGTGCGGATCACCGCCGGATCGGTGTCGTAATTCTCCAGGATGTGGCGGCGGACGAAATCGGAAATGGCGATCACCCGTTCGCCGCGCGCCATCACCGAATTATACCAGCGCTTCATCCCGCTGCCGATGTTGTAGGGCGCGTGGAAGGTGGTCATGTAGCGCGCGCCGGTGTCGCGGCAGGCCATCCAGGCGCTCCAGGCTGGCGCGCGCGAGCGGGCGTGCACGATGTCCACCCGCTGTTCGGCGATGATCGCCGCCAGCTTGCGGGCGTTCTTGCGGATGGTCAGCGGGTTTTTCGAGGCCAGCGGCAGGGTGATGTGGCGAATCCCGGCGCGGTCCAGTTCCCGCACCATCGGCCCGCCCTGCGAGGCAACCAGCGGCACGCCGCCCGCGTCGGCCAGCGCCAGCGCCATGTCGATGCAGCCGCGTTCGGCCCCGCCGGTGACGAGCGTCGGTACGACCTGAAGCACCGTCGGCGCGCGTCCGCCCGGCCAGGAGGCGGCACCTGCGCCATCCTCGTAAGGGGCGTCGTTGAAAGCGGGGGCGGCGGTGGTAAGTTGCGGTTCGCGTTCCATGATGCCGACGCTGGAAAAGGGTCGGCCCGGTCCGTCCACGAATGCTTCGTCCATAAGAGGATCCTATGAGCGAGACCGCAGCCGCCACGGGCGGCGCGCACCATAGCCTAACGCGCGGTGCGGCGACCATAGCCTATCATCACACCCCGGCCACCCGGCCCGGGCATGACGGCGCGCTGCCGGGGATCGTCTTGCCGGGAATCGTCTTCCTGGGCGGCTTCATGTCGGACATGACCGGCGGCAAGGCGACGGCGCTGGAAGCCTGGGCGGTGGCGCGCGGTCTGGCCTTCACCCGGTTCGATTACCAGGGCCATGGCGCGTCGAGCGGGCGTTTTGCCGACGGAACCATCGGCCTGTGGGCCGACGACGCGCTGGCGGTGCTGGACGGGGTGACGCGCGGGCCGCAGATCCTCGTCGGTTCCTCCATGGGCGGGTGGATGATGCTGCTGACGGCGCTGCGGCGGCCCGAGCGGGTGGCCGGGCTGGTCGGCATCGCGCCCGCCCCCGACTTCACCGAGGATCTGATGTGGGATGTCTTCGACGCCGACACCCGCCGGACCATCACCGAGGAGGGCGTGTGGCTGCGCCCGTCGGAGTATGGGCCGGAGCCGCAGCCGATCACCCGCGCCCTGATCGAGGAGGGCCGCAACCACCTGCTGCTGCGCGGCCCGATTCCCTTCACTGGACCGGTCCATCTGCTGCACGGCCAGCGCGACCCCGATGTGCCGTGGCGGGTCAGCCTGTCGCTGGCCGCCGCCCTGACCGGCGACGCGGTGCGGGTGACGCTGATCAAGGACGGCGACCATCGCCTGTCCCGCCCGCAGGATCTGGACCTTCTGTGCCGCACCGTCGGCGCGCTGGTCCAGGAGGTCAGCGGCGTGGACGTGACGGCGGCCGTGTGAGGGGCGGGTGAGCGGGGCGTGAGGGCGCGCGCGGAGGGTTTTGCAAAAAAATGCACATCCCCCACAACAGACGCTTGCGCCCCGCCGTCCATCTGGCTATAACGCCGTCCTCCGGGGAGGGGTGGCCGAGCGGTTGAAGGCGCACGCCTGGAAAGTGTGTATACGTCAAAAGCGTATCGAGGGTTCGAATCCCTCTCCCTCCGCCACGAATTCAAAGACCAGAGTGTCGATTTCTTCAGGAAATCCGCTCTGGTCTTTTTGTTTTTGCTCCATGGCTTGCCTTGCGCCATGCCCTGCGCCTTGCGGTTGGTTGATGGCGCTGTTGGCGGATGGTGGTTGGGGAATCGCCGCGCGGGGGCGGCCCTCGCACCGCAGCGGATCAGCGGTTGCTTGCATGATGTCAGCGCTGTCGCCCGCTGGGCGTGCATTGTGATCGAACGGTGATCCGGCTGACATCACCCAGACATTCACAGAGCGTATCCCTGAAAAGCGTGATAGGTTGTTTGCGCAATGGATTGTTTGTGGAGTTAGCGATATGGGATTCTCAGTCGCGAGCAACGCGTGGGGCGTTCACACCATCCTGCCGGGGACGATGACGGCGGCGGACGGCCAGCGTTGGGTCGCCGCGTGGCGGGAGGCGGTGGACAGCGCGTCCGCTCGGCGGTCGGTGGCGCTGGTGGCTGATCTGCGCGGGTTGACCGGGACGGTGGGCGAGGCGGTGTTGAGCGAGATCGCGGCGGCGTTGCTGGCCCCGTTGGGTCGGGCGTCGGTCACGCGCTGCGCCGTGCTGCTGGCCGACGCCGCGCAATCGGCCCGCTTCGCCCAGATCGCGGGCGGGTTGGACGCCGATCACAAGGCCCGGCTGCTGCCCTTGGAAGGGCGCGACCGGGTGCAGATCGCGGCGGCCTATGGCTGGGCGCTGAACGGGACCGAACCGGCGCAGGCCGACCGTCTGCCCCGTGGCGCGCTGGTCCGTCTGACCAAGACCAAGCCGACGGTCGCTGAGTCGTCCGTCGCGGTGCGCCGGGCTTCCTGAAGGGGGGGCGGTTCACCGGCTGGCGCGGCAGGGCAGGGCGGGGTCGATCGCGCAGCCCCGGTCGCCGTTCAGGCGCGGGCGCAGGATCACCGCTGGACGCTGCGGCGCGCCGTTGACCTCCGGGAAGGACAGGCGGATCAGGCGTGGCAGATCGCGGGCGTCGGTCCAGCGATCGAGCCAGCGTGCGCCGTCGTGGTAGGAAAAACGCATCACGCCGGTGCTTTCATACAGGCTGACGGCGTGGTCGGCGGGGTCGATCACCCGCAAGCCGGGATCGACGACCAGCCGGTGATCGCGGTGAACCAGACGGCTGCTGCCACCCTCCCGCGCTTCGATCTGAAACACGACGTGGCGCAGCGGTGAGCCGCTCCGCTCGGTCCCGCTGGTCAGGATCGGCCCGGCCAGCCGGTCGGCCTCGCCGACGAAGACAAAAGCGCTGTCCGCCCCCCAACCCACCGACAACGGGAACAGCCGTTCCCCCCGGTCGCGCAGGATGTTGGCGGCAAGGCTGAGGGCGGATCCCTCGGTCGCCGTGGCGGCGGCGCGGTCGAAGCCCCGGCTGGCGAAGCGCACGCCTCCGCCGACCGCCGCCAGCACCAGCCCGAGAATCATCACCACCGCCAGCGTTTCCAGCAGGGTGAAACCGGCCTGTCGCGGGCTGGGCGCGGGTGGAACGGTCATGACCGCCGCCCCAGTTGGACGGTGCGCAGCTCGAACCGCCGTCCATCGGCCCCGAAGACGGTGATGCGGATGTCGAGCGGTTCGAAGCCGCCGCGCGTGGTTCCGTTGAAATCGCTGTGGTTCAGCGGGTGGGCGGTGGCCTGCCAGCGCGCGCCGTCCTGTTCGCCGCTCCACCGTCCCGCTGTTGCGTCCCGTGCGGTCAGTTGGGCCAGGACCGAATCGGCGATCAGCATCGATCGGTTGGTCGCCTCCGCCCGGTCCAGCGCGGTCAGGCCCTGCCGCTGCACCCGCAGCGCCGCGCCCAGCACGATGGCGAGGATGGCGACGGCGGCCAGCACCTCGATCAGGCTGAAGCCGCGTTGCCCGGGATGGGGTGGGGTGGGGGCGGGCGGTCGGCTCATCCGGGACGCCCGGTGTCGGGCAGGATGCGGGTGCGTCCGGTCAGCCAATCGACGCGGATGACCATCGCCCCGGCCCGGTTGGCGACGCGCAGCTCCCCGCCCGGCGACCCGCCATCGGGGTGGAAACGGATCGCGCCGCGTCCCCCCGCCCGGTCGCCGTCCTGGACGCTGTCACGGGCGTCGGTGGTCAGCGCGATCCGCAGATCCGAATCCAGCCGCCCGTTCAGCGCGCCGCCGCCGCCCGGTCCACTCACCCCGTAGCGGCGGTTGGCGAGGTCGAGGACGAAGACCGCGTCGGCGTTGCTCATCACCGCCGCGCTGCGGGCCAGCGCCAGCGATCCCGCCAGCGCCTGCACCGCGCCGCGCAGCCGCGCGCCGTCCCCGGCCCGTCCGGCGGCGGGCGGAACCAGGCTCATCAGCGTTCCGGCGATGGCCAGCACGACCAGCAGTTCCAACAGGGTGAAACCGGCTTGCGTTCGGCGCGCGGTCATGATGTTTCCTTGATCCGCAAGGGACGCAATGCGTGCGCCCAACAGAGTGGCCGAGGGCGCGGCTCCCGGCAAGCCGGGGGGCGGAGGAGGAGCGGGCAGGCCATGACGGTCGCGGCATCCGGCGGCGAAACGACGAGGGACCACGCCGCGCAACCGGCCCGGCGGCAGGGCGGTTTTGCCCTGGTGCTGGTGCTCGGCACGCTGGTGCTGATCGCGGCCTTGGCGTTGGCGCTGGCCCAGACCAGCCGGTTGGAGGTGCGCCGCACCGCCAACATGGCGGCGGCGGCCAAGGCCCGCGCCCTGTTGGACGCCGGGGTGGCGCTGGCGGTGTTCGACGCCGACCGGCCCCTGCGCGCCCGCCGCTTCCGCCCCGCCGGGCCGCCGGTGCGGGTGGCGTTGGGGGATGCCACGCTCGACATCCGCCTGTTCGAGGAGTGGGGGCGGGTCGATCTCAACCGCTCCAACCCGCTGCTGCTGCGTGGAGTGATCGAGGCGGCGGGGGAGGATGGCGACACCGCCCGCGCCATCGCCGACACGGTGACGGCCCGGCGTGGCGACACCATGGCCAGCCGCGCGCGGGAGGATGACCAGCCCCATCGCCCCTTCCTGTCGGTGGCGGAGCTGGCGAACGTGCCGGGGGTGACGCCCGATCTGATCCGGCGGCTGTGGGACGAGGTGACGGTGGATGGGGGGCCGGGCCGCCTGTCGGTCGCCACGGCGGGGCCGATGACGCTGGCGGCGCTGCCCAACCTGTCGGCGGCGGACCGCGCGGCGGTGATCGCGCTGGCGGCGGGCTGGCGGTCCGACGGTGGCGACGGCCGTGTCGATCCGGGGCTGGCCGATCCGGGGCTGGCCGAACGCGCGGCGGCGGCGGGGGTGGAGCTGGATCCCGACGGCGGCCTGCCCATCGTCGGCCGGACGCTGACGGTGCGGGTGCGGGCGGCCCAGGACGGGGCGGAGGCGTTGGCGGAGGCGGTGGTCGTTCTGTCGGACATCCGGTCGCCGGTTCCCTACCGCGTGGTGGAGTGGCGCACCCCGCCCCGGCTGTGAGGGCGGGGCGAGGCTTGAGGGCCTTGAAGCAATCAAGCAAAAGCGAACGGGCAAAAGGCCCCCCGTTGCCGGGAGGCCCCTTGCCGGGTCACGCGGTCGGGTCGCGCGGTGAAGGCTGGTCAGCTCAACGGGCCGCAGGTCGCCGAGTTGGTCCAGGTCGAACCGCAGAGATACAGGGTCATGGTGGCGTTGTAGCCGTACTTCGCGCCCATCTGGTTGTACTGCGTCACCGTCAGGCGACCGGCGACGTAATGGTTGGTGACGGTCGCGGTGACGGCCTGGGAGTAGGACGCCGCCGCCTGCGTCGTGCCGCTGACCGCGCTGGACTGCACCCCCTCGCCCACCGCGTTCAGCGCGCTGACGGTGTAGCTGTAGCTGGTGCTGGCGGTCAGGCCGCTGTCGGTGTAGCTGGTTCCGGTGCTGGTGCCGATGGTGGTCCCGCCCCGGTGGATTTTGTAGCTGGTGGCGGTGCTGGCGGCGGACCAGCTCAGGCTGATGCTGCTGGCGGTGGTGGCCGACACCGCCAACCCGGCGGGGGCCGCCGGAACGGTGGCGGGCGGGGTGGTCGAACCGCCGCTGTAGCCGCTCGTCACCTTGTTGACCATGGCGACCAGGGCCGCCATCTGAACCCCGCCCTTCTGATCGGCGTTGGCCCCGTACCAGCCGATCCAATCCCAGCAGGCGTTCGGGTTGGCGAGCGAGCCGCTGCTCCAGGTCGAATGGCTGGTGTTGTCCACCGTGGTCTGCGGGTACAGGATGACGATGTTGTTGGTGTCAGCCCATTTGTTGTAGCCGGTGTTCTGGATGAACTTGTCGCCGATCTTGCCATAGCTCTGCTGGCAGCCGTGCAGGGCGACGTGCAGCTTGCACACCGTCGATCCGCTCGCGCAATTGGCCGGGACATAGACATAGCCGGTCGCCCCGCCGCCGTTGGCCGCCGACAGATAGGCCGACTGGTCGAACGACACCACGGTCCCGGTCGGCGTGCCGGTGTTGCGCGCGTTCAGCCCGGCACCATACATGTGCTTCAGCACGGCACCCGCCCCGTCGAAGCTGCAATTGCTGATGTAGGGGGAGGCGGCGGAGCTGCACGCGTTGTTCCCGGTTCCGGCGAAATCGGTGGGGAAGGTGTGGGCGGCCCCGCTGGTGGTGTCGTATTTGATGTTGGCCGCCGTGCCGAAGACGTCCATCTGCGCCTTCAGCTTGTTCGTCACGTTGGGGCCGACGGTGCTGTCGCTGCTCCCGGTCCACAGATAGATTTTGCGGTTGGTCAGGTTGGCCTTGCTGTCGATCTGGTTGCCGCTCCACGCGTTGATGTTGGCGTTGGGGGTGGTGATCGACGGCGTCGCGTTGTACATGCATGATGTGTAATTCTGGTTGCGGGCGCAATCGAACGGCCCCCCGGCGAACACACCGAACCCAACCTGGAAGATGGAGGAGTAGGCGACCCCCAACTGCGCCGCCATGTACCCGCCCGATGACAGGCCGGACACCGACACACTGGCCGGATCGACGTTGTAGGCTTGCAGCGGGGCGGCCTGGGTCGGGGCGGCGGTGGCGGCCAGCGTCAGCAGGCCGGTGGCGAACAGAGCGTGGCGGTGCGCCCGAACAGTCATGGAAGTCTCCCTCTTGTCCCGCGATTGTCGTTGGTCCGCCGGACGGCGGTTGGTTGCGCTGTTCTGACAGGTCCGGCGGGTTGATCGACAATCACGTTTACAAAATGCATGCCAATCGCATTGTTGAGGGAATCCGCCATTCTTGGCGATGACCGTGGGGCAAAAGCGTCCGCCGGTCCGACGACTGTCCTGGACTGTGACAGGATGCACCGCAACAGGCCGCGCTGTTGCGGTGCATGTGTGTGTTTGTGGGTGGCGTGGGGTGGGGTGGGGCAGGTCAGGCGCGGGTGCGCTCGTACCAGGGGCGGGTCTTTTTCACCAGATGCACGACCGACAGCATCACCGGCACCTCGACCAGCACCCCGACCACGGTGGCGAGCGCCGCCCCGGAGTGGATGCCGAACAGGCTGATGGCGGCGGCGACCGACAGTTCGAAGAAGTTCGACGCGCCGATCAGCGCCGCCGGGGCGGCGACGCACCAGGCCACGCCGAAGCGGCGCGACAGCCAATAGGCCAAACCGGCGTTCAGATAGACCTGAAGAATGATCGGCACCGCCAGCAGGGCGATGACCAGCGGCTGGTTCAGGATGGCGTTGCCCTGGAAGCCGAACAGCAGCACCAGCGTGGCGAGCAGGGCGACCAGCGACAGCGGTTGCAGCCGGTGCAGGGTGGCGGTCAGCGCCGCCGGGCCACCCCGGCCAAGCAGCGCGCGGCGCAGCGCCTGCGCCACCACCACCGGCACGACGATGTAGAGCAGAACCGACAGCACCAGCGTGTCCCACGGCACGGTGATGGCGCTGATGCCCAGCAGCAGCCCGACCAGCGGGGCGAAGGCGAACACCATGATGACGTCGTTCAACGCCACCTGGCTCAGCGTGTAATGCGGCTCGCCGTCGCACAGGTTGGACCAGACGAAGACCATGGCGGTGCAGGGGGCCGCCGCCAGCAGGATCAGACCGGCGATGTAGGAGGCGCTCTGGTCGGCGGGCAGCAGCCCGGCGAAGAGATGGCCGACGAACAGCGCCCCCAGCAGCGCCATGGAAAAGGGCTTCACCGCCCAATTGACGAACAGGGTGACGGCGACGCCGCGCCAATGCTCCTTCACCGCGCCCAGCGCGGCGAAATCGATCTTCAGCAGCATCGGCACGATCATCAGCCAGACCAGCAGCGCGACCGGCAGATTGACCTTGGCAACCTCCGCCGCCGCCACGCTGGCGAACAGGCCGGGCAGCGCGTGGCCCAACGCCACGCCGACGACGATGCACAGCCCGACCCACAGGGTGAGGAAACGCTCAAACAGGCTCATCGCGCATCCCCCGGCGCGTCGTCGCGACCGTCCGCCATGTCACCCAAGCGGCGCTTGAGCGCCATGCGGTCGAGCGTGCCGAACGGCAGCGCGGTGAAGGCGCGCAGGCGGCGTTCGATCTGGGCGTAGACGGCGGCGGTGAAACTCGCCACCTCCGCCGGGCTGCCCTCGGCGCTCGACGGATCGGGGAAGCCCCAATGGGCGGTCATCGGCATGCCGGGCCACACCGGGCAGACCTCCCCCGCCGCGTTGTCGCAGACGGTGACGACGAAATCCATGGTGGGCGCGTCGGCGCTGGCGAACTCGTCCCAGGATTTGGACCGGGCGTCGGCCAGGGAATAGCCCAGCCGTTCCAGCAGGGCCTTGACCTGCGGGTTGATCCGGCCCGACGGCAGGCTGCCCGCGCTGAAGGCGCGGAAATGGCCGCCGCCGATGCGGTTCAGAATGGATTCCGCCATCACGCTGCGCGCGCTGTTGTGGGTGCAGAGAAACAGGACGTTGAAGACGCGGTCGGTCATCGCGGGGCCTTGTCGGTGATGGGGGGAGCGGCGCAGCCGCTGGTCGGCGTGCGGGGGGCGGGCGCGCCGGTGGCGGGCGTGCAGGTGGTGAGATCGGCGATGGCGGTCCCGCACAGGTCCGGACGGCCCTGGCAGCAATCCTCCATCAGGAAGGCGATCAGCCGCCGGGTTCCGTCGTAATCGCTGGCGTAAAAGATCTGCCGCTGCACCCGCCACGACCGCAACAGCGCCGCCCGTTCCAGGCAGGCGAGGTGGTGCGACAGGGTGGAGGCGGGAACGCCCAGACGCTGGGCGATCTCGCCCGCGTTCAGCCCGCTCGGTCCGGCCTGGACCAGCAGCCGGAACGCGGCGAGCCGGGTGTCGTGCGCCAGCGCGGCAAAAGCGGCGACGGCGGCGCTTGATGGGTCGTGAGTTTCTTCCATATTTCGAAAATAGTCGAAATATGGAATTGACGCAAGGGCGCGGCTTCAGGGCAGACCGATGCCCTCACCGGCGGTGGCGATTTCCCAGCGCAGCTTTTCCCGGATGGCGGTGGCGAAGCTGCGGCGGTCGTCGGCGACGCGGACAAAGGCCGCCGGTCCGCCGATCACACGGGCGGAGAAGTAATCGGCCAACCACGCCACCTCGTCCAGAATCACCAGCCCGTTGATGGTGATGCCGTCCGCAATCACCCGGTCGCGGGCGTATTCCGGCTGGATGCCGACGTTGTTGAACCCGTTGCTGACCAAATCGATGACCCGCCGGGGCGACGACGCGCCGCTGAAGCGGAACTGGTTGGCGGCGTTCAGCATGGCGGCACCAATGCCGGTGCTGCCGCTGAAGTCGCGCCGGGGCAGGGCGTCGATGGCGGCGGCGAAGGCCATGGCGCTGTCCGGGTCGCCGACCTGGGTCCAGGGGATCAGCACCTGAAAGTCGGACGGATCGGACCAGGACACCAGCGTGACGGCGATCCGCCCCCGCGCCCCACCGCCGATGGCGGCCTGCACCGAACGGTCGCGGAAGGCGGCGGCGTGACCGGACAGTTGGAAATCCAGCAGGGAATCATCGACGCTGGCCGAGGCGTCCACCGCCAGCACCAGTTCCAGATCCACCGCCGTCCAGGCGCGGGCCTCGTGGAGGACGGCGCCAGACAGCAGCGCGATCCCCGCCAACCGCAGAGCCAGCGCTCCACACCAACCGGTCCATCCCATGCGCATGGTCCTCCTCCGTTCCGTGTCGTCGGCCGCCACGGTCTTGTTCAGACCGTGAACAGTGGAACGGTACCGCGAAACGGGCAAAGGAGCGAGCATGTGACGCAGCGGGTTGCGGAGCGCGCGATGTGGGCAACAAAAAAGGCGCTGAACAGCGCCTTTTTCATCGGGGAGAGGGCGGCCGGTCGAACCGGACGCCCCCGTTCCGGGGCTGGAAGGACGTGGTTCAGACGTCCAGCAGCAGGCGGCGCGGATCCTCGATCAGTTCCTTGATGCGCACCAGGAACGTGACCGCTTCCTTGCCGTCGATGATGCGGTGATCGTAGGACAGCGCCAGATACATCATCGGGCGGACTTCGATCTTGCCGTTGATGACGACGGCGCGGTCCATCGTCTTGTGCATGCCCAGGATGGCCGACTGCGGCGGGTTGATGATCGGCGTGGACATCAGCGAGCCATAGACACCACCGTTGGAGATGGTGAAGGTGCCGCCGGTCAGTTCGTCCATCGACAGCTTGCCATCGCGGCCCTTCTTGCCCAGCGCGGCGATGGTCCCCTCAACCCCGGCGAAGTCCAGCTTGTCGGCGTCGCGGACGACCGGAACCACCAGACCCTGCGGCGTGCCGACGGCGACACCGATGTCGTAGTAGTTCTTGTAGACGATGTCGGTGCCGTCGATCTCGGCGTTGACCGCCGGGATTTCCTTCAGCGCCTGCACGGCGGCCTTGACGAAGAAGGACATGAAGCCGAGACGCACCTTGTGGCGCTTCTCGAAATAGTCCTTGTACTCGGCGCGCAGCGCCATGGCCGCGCTCATGTCCACCTCGTTGAAGGTGGTCAGCATGGCCGCGCTGTTCTGGGCTTCCTTCAGACGCTCGGCGATGCGCTGGCGCAGGCGGGTCATGCGGACGCGCTCTTCCTGCGATGCACGCGGACGGTCGCCCTGGGTCCCGGCGGCCCACACCATCTTGGGCGCGGGGGCCGGAGCGGGGGCGGCGGGCTTGGCCGCCGGAGCCGCCGGGGCGGCCAGCACGTCACCCTTGGTCACGCGGCCATCCTTGCCGGTCCCGACCAGGGCCGAGGCGTCCACGCCCTTTTCGTCCGCCAGCTTGCGGGCGGCCGGGCCGGAAGCCGCGAGGTTGCCGGGGGCAGCCGCCGGGGCCGAAGCCGCCGCCGGAGCGGCCGGAGCCGCCGCGACCGGGGCCGCCGCCGGGGCGGCGACCGCACCGGCCGCACCCTCGGTCAGCGAACCCAGCAGCGCGCCGACGCCGACATTCTCGCCTTCCGCCGCGACGATTTCGGCCAGAACGCCCGCCGCCGGGGCGTTGACTTCCAGCGTCACCTTGTCGGTTTCCAGCTCCACCAGCGGTTCGTCGAGCTTCACCGCCTCGCCGACCTTCTTCAGCCAACGGGCAACGGTGGCCTCGGACACGGACTCACCCAGCGTGGGGACTTTGATTTCGATGGTCATAACTTCCTCGTGCGTCTCTTTTTTGGTCGCTTGGGTGATCGGGTCAGCCGACGGACAGCGCGTCGTCCAGCAGCTTGGCCTGCTCCTGGTTGTGGCGCTTCAGCAGACCCGTGGCGGGCGATGCGGTGGCCGGGCGACCGGCGTAGGACGGACGCCCCGCCTTGTGGCCGATGGCCTTCAGGCAGCCTTCCAGACGGCGGTCGACGAAGGTCCAGCCGCCCTGGTTCTCCGGCTCCTCCTGGCACCACACGACCTCGGCGTTCGGATACTTCGCGAACTCGTCGGACAGGGTGGCCTTGGGGAAGGGGTACATCTGCTCCAGACGGATCAGCGCCACATCCTTGATGCCCCGGTTCATCCGCTCCTGCAGCAGGTCGTAATAGACCTTGCCGGAGCAGACGACGACGCGGCGGATCTTGTCGTTCTCGACCAGATCGTTGGCGGTCTCGCCAAGCACGCGGTGGAAGTGGGTGTTCGGACCCAGCTCCGCCAGATCGGACACGCACAGCTTGTGGCGCAGCAGCGACTTCGGCGTGAACAGGATCAGCGGCTTGCGGAAGGAGCGGCGGACCTGACGGCGGAAGGCGTGGAACAGGTTGGCCGGGGTGGTGATGTTGCAGATCTGCCAGTTGTCTTCCGCCGACATCTGGAGGAAGCGTTCCGGCCGGGCCGAGGAGTGTTCCGGCCCCTGGCCTTCGTAGCCGTGCGGCAGCAGCATGACCAGACCGGACATGCGCAGCCACTTCGACTCACCCGACGAGATGAACTGGTCGATGATGGTCTGGGCGGTGTTGGCGAAATCGCCGAACTGCGCTTCCCACAGCACCAGATCATGCGGTTCGGCCAGCGAGTAGCCGTATTCGAAGCCGACGACCGCCGCTTCCGACAGCGGGCTGTCGTGCACCTCGAACGTGCCCTGTTCGGGGTGCAGGTTGGTCAGCGGCAGATATTTGGCTTCGGTGTTTTGATCGTACATCACCGCGTGGCGGTGCGAGAAGGTGCCACGTCCCGAATCCTGACCGGACAGGCGCACGCCGGTGCCTTCGACGACCAGCGAGCCATAGGCCAGCGCCTCGGCGGTGGCCCAATCGATGCCTTCGCCGGTTTCGATCGACTTCTTCTTGGCTTCCAACTGACGGGCGATCTTGGGGTTGATCGCGAAGTCCTTCGGATACTGGCAGAGCTTGAAGCCGATTTCCTTCAGCAGATCGATCGCCACGCCGGTGTCGCCGCGATGCTCGGTGTTCTCGTCCTGCTGTTGCAGACCGGCCCACTTGCCTTCCAGCCAATCGGCCTTGTTCGGCTTGTAGGTGGCCGAGGCTTCGAACTCGCCCTCCAGCTTCTTCATGAAGTCGGCGTTGATCTGGTCGGCTTCGGCCTGGGTGACGACGTTCTCATCGACCAGCTGCTTGGCGTACAGCTCGCGCGTCGTCGCGTGGGCGCGGATCTTCTTGTACATCAGCGGCTGGGTGAAGCCCGGCTCGTCGCCCTCGTTGTGGCCATGGCGGCGGTAGCACACCATGTCGATCACGACGTCGCGCTTGAACTTCTGGCGGAACTCGATGGCGATGCGGCTGACATGCACCACCGATTCCGGATCGTCGCCGTTCACGTGGAAGATCGGGGCCTGCACCATCTTCGCCATGTCGGTGCAATACACGCCCGAGCGCGAATAGGTCGGGTTCGTGGTGAAGCCGATCTGGTTGTTGATGACGAAATGCATCGTGCCGCCGGTGCGGTAGCCGCGCAGTTCCGACAGGCCCAGCGTTTCGGCAACGATGCCCTGACCGGCGAAGGCGGCGTCGCCGTGGATCAGCACGCCCATCACCTGCTCGCGGTCCAGGTCGCGGCGCTGCGTCTGCTTGGCGCGCACCTTGCCCAGCACCACCGGGTTGACCCATTCCAGGTGCGACGGGTTGGCGGTCAGCGACAGGTGGACGATGTTGCCGTTGAAATCACGGTCGGACGAGGTGCCGAGGTGATACTTCACGTCGCCCGACCCCTGGACGTCCTCCGGGCTGGAGGGGTTGCCCTGGAATTCCGAGAAGACAGCGGAGAAGGGCTTGCCCATAAAGTTGGTCAGCATGTTCAGACGGCCACGGTGGGCCATGCCGACGACGACCTCCCGCAGGCCGAGCTGGCCACCGCGCTTGAGGATCTGCTCCAGCGCCGGGATCATCGATTCACCGCCCTCAAGGCCGAAGCGCTTGGTGCCGGTGTATTTCAGTTGCAGGAACTTCTCAAACCCTTCGGCGGCGGTCAGGCGTTCCAGGATGGCGCGCTTGCCGTTGACCGTGAAGTCGGTGTGGTTGCGGCCACCCTCGATGCGCTCCTGGATCCAGGCCTTTTCCTCCGGATCCTGGATGTGCATGAACTCGACGCCGACCGTCCCGCAATAGGTCTTGTGCAGGATCTCCAGGATCTGGCGCAGGGTCGCCGTTTCCAGCCCCAGCGAGTAGTTCAGGAAGATCGGACGGTCGAGGTCGCCGGGGCCGAAGCCGTAGGTCGCCGGATCGAGTTCCGGGTGCGGCTCACGCTTTTCCAGACCCAGCGGGTCGAAATGGGCGTTCATGTGGCCGCGCACGCGGAACACGCGGATCAGCATCAGGGCGCGGATGCTGTCCAGCGTCGCCGCGCGCAGCTGCTGCGGGCTGATGCCGCCATAGACCTGCTGGGTGTGGGCGATGATCGCGCCGTTGCCGGGACCGGCCAGGCCGTGACCAACGGTGTCCGGGGCAGCCCCGTTCGCCTCGTCGTCCCGCAAGGTCCAGGACGCGCCGCGCAGCTCGTCGAGAACGGCGCGCGAATCATCGTCCAGGTCCTGGAAGAAGCCGTTCCAGCTCGGATCGACCGCAGCGGGATCCGTCAGAAAGCGGGCGTAGAGTTCGGCGACGTAACCAGCGTTCGATCCGAACAGGAACGAGGTCTGCTCCAAATTTGCCGACATGTTTCACGTCGGGCTTTTCGCCCGATTCCCTGTGGGAGTTTTTATAGCGAGAAGACAGGCCGCCGACGCCCGCCCCTTGTGCGAGAAAGGGACGGGACGCCGTCGGCGCGCGGGCCGTCAGGCCCGGACCAGGGGGCGGGAGAGCCGGAGCGCCGTCACCAGCGCCCCGATCCCCTGCATCCTCAGCCCTTGAAGACCTTCAGCATGGTCGAGCCGAGCGAGGCCGGGCTGTCCGCCACCGCGATGCCGACCGACTTCATGAAGTCGATCTTGAAATCGGCGGTGTCGTTGCCGCCCGAAATCACCGCGCCGGCGTGGCCCATGCGGCGGCCCGGAGGGGCCGTGCGGCCGGCGATGAAGCCGACGACCGGCTTCTTCGTGCCCGACGCCTTGATGAATTCGGCGCCCTTGACCTCGGCGTCGCCGCCGATTTCGCCGATCATGATGATGCCCTCGGTCTCCGGGTCCTTCACGAACAGCTCAAGGCTGTCGACGAAGTTGGTGCCGTTGACCGGGTCGCCGCCGATGCCGATGCAGGTGGTCTGGCCCAGGCCCGCCGCCGTGGTTTGCGCCACGGCTTCGTAGGTCAGCGTGCCGGAACGCGACACGATGCCGATCTTGCCACGCTTGTGGATGTGGCCGGGCATGATGCCGATCTTGCACTCGTCCGGCGTGATGATGCCGGGGCAGTTCGGGCCGATCAGGCGGGTCGCCGAGCCTTGCAGGGCGCGCTTGACGCGGACCATGTCCAGCACCGGGATGCCTTCGGTGATGCAGACCACCAGCGGGATTTCGGCGTCGATGGCTTCCAGGATCGCGTCGGCCGCGAACGGCGGCGGCACATAGATCACGGAGGCGTTGGCACCGGTCTTGTGGACCGCGTCGGCGACGGTGTCGAAGATCGGCAGGTCGAGGTGCTTGGCACCGCCCTTACCGGGGGTGACGCCGCCAACCATCTTGGTGCCGTAGGCGATGGCCTGTTCGGAGTGGAAGGTCCCCTGCGCGCCGGTGAAGCCCTGGCAGATGACCTTCGTGTTCTTATCGACGAGAACAGCCATGTTACGCGGCCTCCTTCACGGCCTTGACCACCTTTTCGGCGGCATCGGCGAGGTTGTCGGCCGAGAGGATCGGCAGGCCGGATTCGGCCAGGATCTTCTTGCCCAGATCGACGTTGGTGCCTTCCAGACGGACCACCAGCGGAACATGCAGGTGCACTTCGCGGGCCGCCGCGACCACACCCTCGGCGATGACGTCGCACCGCATGATGCCGCCGAAGATGTTGACCAGGATGCCTTCGACGTTGCTGTCGGACAGGATCAGCTTGAAGGCCGCCGTCACACGCTCCTTGGTGGCGCCGCCGCCGACGTCCAGGAAGTTGGCCGGTTCGCCGCCATACAGCTTGATGATGTCCATGGTGGCCATCGCCAGACCGGCGCCGTTCACCATGCAGCCGATGTTGCCATCGAGCTTGACGTAGTTCAGGCTGTGCTTGGCCGCTTCGATCTCATAGGGATCTTCTTCGGCTTCGTCGCGCAGCTCTTCGATGTCCTTGTGACGGAACAGCGCGTTGTCGTCGAAGCTGATCTTGGCGTCGAGCGCCAGGATGTCGCCCGAACCCGTGACGATCAGCGGGTTGATTTCGACGATGGCGCAATCCAGGTCCACGAACGCCTGATAGGCGGCGGTGATGAACTTGGCGGCGGCCCCGACCTGCTTGCCTTCCAGGCCCAGCGCGAAGGCGACCTTGCGCGTGTGGTAGCCCTGGATGCCGGTGGCCGGATCGACGGCGACCTTGACGATCTTTTCCGGGGTGTTGTGGGCGACTTCTTCGATCTCCATCCCGCCTTCGGTCGAGGCGATGATGGTGACGCGGCCGGTCGCGCGGTCGGTCAGCAGGCCGAGATACAGCTCGCGCTTGATGTCCGCGCCTTCCTCGACGTAGAGGCGCTTGACCTCACGGCCGTCGGGGCCGGTCTGCTTGGTGACGAGGACGCTGTTCAGCATCTCGCCCGCGTTCTTGCCGACTTCCTCGATCGACTTGACGACGCGGACGCCGCCCTTGCCCTCGGGGTTGTTCTTGAAGCGGCCAGCGCCACGGCCACCGGCGTGGATCTGGGACTTCACGACCCAAACCGGACCGCCGAGTTCGCGGGCGACCGTCTCGGCTTCCTGCGGGGTGTAGGCAACGCCGCCACGGGGAACCGCGACGCCGTATTTCTTCAGCAGGCTTTTCGCCTGGTACTCATGGATGTTCATCGGGCGTCCATCTGTTTTTTGGTTCGGCTGACGAAATCGGATCGACTGACGACAGACAATGATCGAAAGATCGAAACAAACGATCGGCCATGGACTTCTGTCCTTGCGCGCCGACCGTCCGCTCTCCGGTGTTTGTCTTTGGAAGGACTTGTGCCGAAGGGCGGACGATGCCGACCACTGACAGTATCATTGCTGAGCGGTGGATGAAACCACCGTTGCGACACCGTCATGCGGCCAGAGCGCGCGGGGCAGCGGTGCCGTTAGGAAGCGGCCTTTTCGGCGTCCAGCTTCTTGACGACGTCGACCAGGGTCTTCACGGCGTCGACCGAGTTCTGGAACATCGCCTTTTCTTCGTCGTTCAGCTCGATCTCGATGATCTTTTCCACACCCTTGGCACCGATGATCGTCGGGACGCCGACATACAGGTCGTCCTGGCCATACTGGCCGGTCAGGTGGGCGGCGACCGGAAGAACGCGCTTCTGGTCCTTCAGATAGGATTCCGCCATCTGGATGGCCGAGGCCGCCGGGGCGTAGAAGGCCGAGCCGGTCTTCAGCAGCTTGACGACTTCCGCACCGCCGTCGCGGGTGCGCTGCACGATGGCGTCCAGCTTCTCCTGCGTGGTCCAGCCCATCTTGACCAGATCGGGCAGCGGGATGCCGGCGACGGTGGAGTAACGGACCAGCGGGACCATGGTGTCGCCGTGGCCGCCCAGCACGAAGGCGGTGACGTCTTCGACCGAGACGTTGAACTCTTCGGCCAGGAAGTAGCGGAAGCGGGCCGAGTCGAGGACACCGGCCATGCCGACCACGCGCTCCGGCGGCAGGCCGGACGCCTGCTGGAGCACCCACACCATGACGTCGAGCGGGTTGGTGATGACGATGACGAAGGCGTTCGGGGCGTACTTGCCAATGGCTTCGCCAACGGTCTTGCAGACGCCGCTGTTGATGCCGATCAGGTCGTCGCGGCTCATGCCCGGCTTGCGCGGGATGCCGGCGGTGACGATGACGACGTCCGCGCCCTCGATGATCGAGTAGTCGTTGCCGCCGGTCAGGCTGGCGTTGAAGCCCTCGACCGGGGCGGTCTCGGCCAGGTCCAGGGCCTTGCCAGCGGGCATGCCTTCGGCGATGTCGAACAGGACGACGTCGCCCAGTTCCTTTTGGGCAGCGAGCAGGGCCAGCGTGCCGCCGATTTGACCGGCACCGACGAGCGCAATCTTCTTGCGAGCCATTTTGGAGCGTTCCCTAAAACGTTTGAGCATCCCCCATTCAGCGGGGGACAGAACCAAGGGTCATTCTAACGTCTTAGGGATCCAGCGCCCCGAGATTTCGGAAGCGTAGGTAGCGCGTTTTGACGCAGAGAGCAAGCCCGGACGCACGCGCAACAGTGCCGCATTGCGCCGCGCGCCGGATCTTCGTTTCACCCGACGGCAAAGATCGGCACTATACGTACAGAACACGATTGATCCCGCACCGGGAACCAACCGGGCGAACCGTTTGATCTGGCACGAGAGAAGGCATCGCGATGTCCCGCATCATCCCCATCCTGTCCCTGTCCTTGCCGCTGGCGCTGGTCGCCGGTGTGGCGATGGGTCAATCCGTCGCGGATTACAAGACGGCGCTGGAAACCGCCCCGGCGACCGACGCGGCGGGCTGCCGCCCGCTGTCCAACTATGTGTTCACCGCGATCCCCGACGGCCAGCGCGCCGATTGGCTGCTGCCGCTGGTCGTGCTGGACGGCAAGGAGGATCCGGCGGTCGCGCAAAAGCGTCTGGCCTGCCTGGAGGCGCGCAAGCAACCGGTCGTCGCCTTCGACGGCGGCACCGGTGAGCCGATCGTCACCCCGGCGGAGGCCTACAAGGAGTCGAGCGAGCAGCCTTATTACCGCGACCCGGCGACGCCGATGCCGGAGGCGGGCGTTGTCACCCGCGCGGCCCGTGCCCAACGCCGGGTTGGCACGCCGTAAGCCTGGGTGCGCCGTAAGCTTTGGCGCGATGCGCCCGGCGGTCGGGGCGGCGACGCCCCGTTTGGCCGTTCGGGCGGTTCCGTCAGCCCGCCGCACCGTAGCGGTGCAGCCGCCGCGTCATCTCCGCCGGGCTGAGCGGGTAGCCGCTGCCGTCCCGCGCGTTCAGCATGGCGCGCGGTGGGATCCCGGCGGCGCGCGCCTGCACCTGCATGGCGCAGCGCATGGAAAAGCCCGCCCGCCACACCAGCGCCGTCACCGCGTGGGCGTCGTGCGCGGTCAGGATGCGCGTCACCACCTCCGGGGCCACGCGGGCGCGCAGCGACAGCGCGGCGTGGATGAAGCCGGTTTCGTTCCAGGACAGCGCGTCGCCCATCGCCGCGTCGTTCAACTTGCCCTGACGGTGCAGGCGAACCGCGCGCCGTTCGGGGCTGTCGCCCGAGTCGCGGTCCTCCGCCCAATCGATGCGGCGGCGGGTGGCGGCGGCGATCTCGGCCACGGTCGCGTCGTCGAAATCGGTGCGGCGCAGGGTTTCCATCACCGTCACATCGATGAAATCAGCCAACCGCACCGCCAGACGGCGGGGCAGGGCCGGACGGCGGACCAGCTTGTCGCGCCAGTCCGGGGGCTGGTCCGGATGCTGTTCGGCCAGGGCGACCAGCCGTTCCAGCGTCGGTTCGGCGATCACCGCGCCGCTGTTGTCGAGCAGGATCCCGGTGGCGGCGGCGTCACCGCTGCCCGCGATGGCGTCGGCCAGGGGGGCACCCACCCGATGCCGCCGGGCGATGGCGGCCAAGGCCCACCCCGCCGGTTCCGTGGCGACGATGTCCAGCAGGTCTTCGTCGGTCAACGCCGCGCAGCAGCGCAACACCGGCTCGGCCACCGTGCGTTCCACATCGCGGGCCAGGGTGCGCACGACGCTGGGCGGGGCGCAGGCCACATCCTTGATCGCCGTCGCCAACGCCTCGCGCACGCGGGTGATGTGGTCGCGGGCCAGCTGCTCCAGGGCGCGGATGGCCAGATTGGTGACGGCGTCGGCCCCCGCCGGGGGCAGGTCGGGCAGCAGACGGCACAGCGTGCGCGCCAGCGAGGCGCGCAGGTCGGCATCCCCAGCGCCAGCAAGACGCGACTCGACCAGGGCGTCGCCCACCTTTTGGCTGGGGGTGCGCACGGTCAGGCTGGTGATCGTCGCGTCCAGCACGCGCGGCGCGACGGCGGGCACCTCCGGCGCGTCGAACAGGTAGGACAGCAGTTCCGGCGCAACCCCGCGCTCATCCTCGGTCGCGGCGGTCGGGTCGGGAGTGGTGGGAACGCGTCGCGTCATCATCGGGCGCTCCGCCCGAACCGGGGGTGCCGAATGATCGAAACGCCAGCGCAGGAAACAGGGGCGTGATTCGTCATAAGGACATGCTTTCCCGTTCGGGTTAACGTTCGCCTAATAGACGGCGCGCGGTCAGCGCCGCTTGGACGCCGGAGTCGCCCCCAGCATCGGGCGTTGAGCCAGCATCGGGCGCGGCGCGCGGCGACCGCCCATCAGCTGGATCGGCTGGGCCTGCTCGATCCGGTGTTTGTCGAACTGGTCGAAAATCCGCATCAGGCTGTCCGAGGTGCCTTCGCCATAGTGGATGTCCACACGGGCGCGGTCCAGCTCGCTGCGCAGATTGTCGCGCAAGCGGCCGAACATGGTGTCGAACAGCGTGTCGAAATGGCTGTTGCCGAAGATGAACCGCTTGTCGCGCAGCAGATCGGTCATCCGCCGCATGAAGGTTTGCCGTTGCTGGTGGAACTGGCGGAACCGCAGCATCACCCGGACGAACATGGTGTCGACCAGCACGGCCAGGGAATCCTGGTGGCGGATGCGGTTCCAAATCTCCTCGTCGTGATCGGTGCCGATCTGGTTGTAGATGGTCAGGGCGTTGGCGTTCAGCGCCTCCCATTCCTTTTCATAGAACAGGCCGCTGATGCTGGTTTGCAGGCCCGAGGCGATGACCTGGGGAAACACCTCGCCGCTGACCGGATCGACGGTTTCCGGGACCTTCAGCAGCACGGTGGAAAACATCAGACGGGTGACGAAATCGCGCCGCCGCCCGTCCGGTTTGAACACCACGCGCGGTCCCTCGCTCTGG
Source organism: Azospirillum sp. (assembly GCA_027486405.1). Classification (GTDB taxonomy): domain Bacteria; phylum Pseudomonadota; class Alphaproteobacteria; order Azospirillales; family Azospirillaceae; genus Azospirillum. Next base: position 54,432 of record JAIXPD010000047.1, read on the forward strand.
CCGCAGCCGCCACCACTTGTGCAGCCGCCGCAGGACGATGCGGCGGTGCAGGATTGGCAGATGTTGGCGAACAGCGGCAACACCGTCGGCCAATGCGCCATCATCAACCCCATCGCGCGGGTGAACTCCTCGCGGGTCAATGCGCCCTTGGCCGCGAATTGCGGCTCCAGCGCCTCTTGAAAGGTGCTGACCAGGACCTGGGCGGTGCGATGATGGCGCATGAAGGGCGCTTGGTCGGACGACATCCTGGAACGCTCCTCTGGCTCCGGTTCCGTGGGGCGTGGGTGATTGATGCAAATTGTCGCGCATTTTAGACAAAAGCGCATGTGATCGCGGTCACAGGCCCACGCGGAATCTTGAAACGGTCAGCGGGCCGGGAGCGGGCAGAAAAAAAGGCCGCAGCCCAGGAGGGCGCGGCCTTTGAAGTCTAGGGAGGAAACGCACTGCAAAATGCAGTAACGCGGCAGAGAATACGGGGAACGCCGTGTTAGCGGTACCAGTCTTTTCGAATTGGTGCGGTGCAACGATCGCATGGCCGGGGAAGGAATAATTCTTTTTCTGCGCAACGAATGGGCAAGGAGGCAGAAGCTTGCCCAAAGCGTGAACATTTGCAAAATTGCGGTGCCGTTCAGCAATTGATTGATAAGACAATCATCGTCAAGGGAGGGGATCGCGCCGTGATCTCCGTTGTGGAGGCGCTGAGTGTTTCGCCTCGTTTCATCACGATTGTGGAAAACACTTAGACAGAACTCAAGAGAAGACTGGTTTCACTGTTCAGAACACCGTCGATTCCCCGCACCTCGCGCAGCACCCGGTCGAAATCCGGCAGGCTGGCGGCGCGGATCTCCGCCACCAGGTCCCAGGTGCCGTTGGTGGTGTGCAGGGAATGCAGTTCGGGCAGGCCGCGCAGGCTGCGGATGACGGCGGTGGTCGATTTGCCGGTCACTTCGATCATCATCACCGCGCGGATCTGTTTTGGCTCGCTTTCCTGCCGCACCCGCAGGGTGAAGCCGAGAATCGTGCCGGACTCGATCATGCGGTCCCACCATTTCAGGCCGAATCCGGCCACCGCCGCCGACAACGCCTTTCAAACCGACGGCGGGGACGCCGCCGCGACGTTGGCGGCGGATGGGCATCGGCACCGCCTTTGCCCTGGTTGGCCTGGAGATGATTCCGAACCGCCAGCGCCGGGCGGAGCTGCGTGAGCGGTTGGAAGCCAATGGCCGGACGGTGATTCCGTTGACGGCGGCGCAGATCGCCGCCTTTGCCGGGAACGCGATGGAGTTGGAGGGGTGCCACGGGCGTGTGCTGGCGCTGTCCACCCGCGCGTTGGCGGCGCTGACCCCGGCGCAGATCGCGGTCATCGAACAGAGCGCGCGCCCGCCGCCCCTGTCGGTGCCCACCATTGAACGGGCGGGCGGGTCGGTGCGCTGCATGTTGGCGGGCGTTCATCTGGCCCGCCGCCCCCCACCGCCCCGGTGAGGCCCGGGGCGGTGAGAAAGGCTTCGGTCAGACCGCCAGCTTTTCGCGGATCAGCGCCTTGGTTTCCGCCACGCCGTAGAGCTGGATGAAGGATCCCATGCGCGGCCCGGTGGTCTGGCCGAGCAACACCTCGTACAGCGCCTGGAACCACGCGCGCAGTTCGGTGAAGCCGTGGGCCTTGCCCACCTCGAACACCTCGTTCTGGATCACGTCGGCCTTGGCGTCGGCGGGCAACCTGTCCAGCGCGATCAGCAGGGCGTCGAGTGCTGCGCGTTCGGCGTCGGTCGGGGCGCGGAAGCGTTTGGTCGGCTTCACATGGTCCTGATAGTAGCGGACGGCGTAGCCGATCAGGCTGTCCAGGAACGGGCTGTTCTCCGGCGTGGCGTCGGGCGCGTAGCGGCGGATGAAGCCCCACATCACCTCGGTGGTTTCGGCGTTCGCCGCACCGGCCAGATTGAGCAGCAGGTTGAACGACACGTCGGACCGCACGACGGGCGGCTGGCCGCCATGGATGTGCCAGGCGGGGTTTTCCAGCTTGCGGGCCGGTTCCTCGCCATGGACCTTGTCCACGAAGGTCAGATACTCATCGACCGCGCGCGGGATGACGTCGAAATACAGCCGCTTGGCCGATTTCGGCTTTTGGAACATGTAGAGCGCCAGGCTTTCCTGCGGGGCGTAGGCCAGCCATTCCTCCATCGTCAGGCCATTGCCCTTCGACTTGGAGATCTTCTGGCCCTTGTCGTCGAGGAAGAGTTCGTAATTGAAGCCTTCCGGCGGCGTGCCGCCCAGGATGCGGCAGATCTTCCCGGCCAGTTCGGCCGACGGGATCAGATCCTTGCCGTACATCTCGTAATCCACGCCAAGGCCAAACCAGCGCATGCCCCAGTCGGGCTTCCATTGCAGCTTCACATGGCCGCCGGTGACGGGCAGTTCGACCTTTTTGCCGTCCTCGTCCTGGAACACCACGGTTCCGGCGTCGGGGTTGCGCTCCAGCATCGGGACCTGGAGCACCCGGCCGGTGGAGGGCGACACCGGCAGGAAGGGGCTGTAGGTCGCCTGACGCTCGGCCCCCAGCGTCGGCAGCATGACGTCCATCACCGCGTCGTAATGGCGCAGCACGCCCAGCAGGGCGGCGTCGAAACGGCCCGACTTGTACCAGTCGGTCGAGGATTGGAACTCATACTCAAAGCCGAAGCTGTCGAGGAAGGCGCGCAGCCGGGCGTTGTTGTGGGCGCCAAAGCTGTCGTGCGTGCCGAACGGGTCGGGGACCTGGGTCAGCGGCTTGCCGATGTTGGCGGCGACCATCTCCTTGTTGGGGATGTTGTCGGGGACCTTGCGCAGCCCGTCCATGTCGTCGGAGAAGCAGAACAGCTTGGTCGGAATGTCGCTCATCGCCTGGAAGGCGCGGCGGACCATGCTGGTGCGCGCCACCTCGCCGAAGGTGCCGAGATGCGGCAGGCCCGATGGGCCATAGCCGGTCTCGAACAGGACATAGCCTTTGGCGGGCGGCGTTTTGGCAAAGCGCGCCACCAGTTTGCGCGCCTCCTCAAACGGCCAAGCCTTCGCCTGCAACGCCAAATCCCGTTCGCCGGTCATCGTCGGACCCTTTCACACACCAAAGAAACACTGCCAAAGAGGGCGACAACCCTAGGGCGGCGCGCCCCTGCCGTCAACCGCAGGGCTTTCGATTGCAGGGCAATCGCTTGAAGCGTCGCGCACCCAGCCGGAACAAGAGATGCCACGGATTTCACGGATTTTTCTCACGGATTTCGCGGAACCGGTCTCAGGGGCATCCTGTTTGCGAGCCTGCGACACACCTTGTGACGGGATGGATGAAGCGATTGAGGGCGGAAATCCGTGAAATCCCTCATTTTATCCGTGAAATCCGTGTCCTTTCTTGCCCGCGTGACGATGATCGCTCGTTCAAGCGATTGCCCTGCTTTCGATTGGGTGGGGGAGGGTGTCCGTTCACCCGGGCCGATCACCCGACCTGGAGGGGCTGGGCGTTGGCCTGCCGGGCCATGCGCTCCACCGCGTCGGCGGGGCCGGGGCGGCCGAAATGATAGCCCTGGGCAACGTCGCAGCGGAGTTGACGCAACTGGTGGACGGTGTCCTGGTCCTCCACCCCCTCGGCGACGGCGGTCAGGTTCAGGCTGTGGGCCATCTGGATGACGGCGGCGGTGATGCGGGCGCTGTCGTGGTTGCTGCACAGATCCAGGACGAACGACCGGTCGATCTTCAGCTTGTCCACCGCCAGCCGACCGATGTACGCGAGGTTGGAGTAGCCGGTGCCGAAATCGTCGATGGAGAGCTGAACCCCCAGCGCCTTGACCTTGCGGATGTTGGCGAGCACGACGTCGGTGTTCTCGATCAGCATCGATTCGGTCAGTTCCAGTTCCAACAGCAGCGGGTCAAGCCCGCTGTCGGTCAGGGCGGCGACGACGGTGTCGGCCAGATCGGGGCGCTGGAGCTGGCGGGCCGACAGGTTGACGGCGACGGTCAGCGGCAGCCCGGCGGCGTTCCACCGGGCGGCCTGGCGGCAGGACTCGCGCAGCACCCATTCGCCAATCGGCACGATCAACCCGCTGTCCTCGGCGATCGGGATGAAGGAGCCGGGCGGAATCATGCCGCGTTCGGGGTGGTTCCAGCGCACCAGCGCTTCCGCCCCCGTCACCCGACCGGTGTCCAGGTTGATCTGCGGCTGGTAATGGATCAGGAACTCGTCCCGTTCCAACGCCCGGCGCAGGCCGTTGCGGGTGGACAGATGGGTGACGGCCTCCGCGTTCATCGCCTCGGCGAAGAAGCGGTGGGTGTTGCGGCCGCTGGCCTTGGCGTGGTGCAGGGCGATGTCGGCGTTTTTCAGCAGGGTCGGGAAGTCGCGCCCGTCGGTGGGCGACAGGGCGATGCCGGTGGACAGGGTGACGGTCAGCTCATGGCCGTCGATGTTGAACGGGGCGGTGAGCGTTTCGTGCAGCAGCGCGACGGTTTCGACCACGGTGTCGGTGTCGGTCAGGCCGGACAGCAGCAGCAGGAACTCGTCACCGCCGGTGCGGCTGACGGTGTCGGTGTCGCGCACGCAGGTCTTCAGCCGCTCCGCCACCACGCGCAACAGCCCGTCGCCGACGCTGTGGCCAAGGGAATCGTTGATGGTGCGGAATTGATCGAGGTCGCAGGCCAGCAACGCCACCATCCGCCCGTTGCGTTCCGACCGGGCCAGCGCCTGGGCGGTGCGGTCCTGGACCAACAGGCGGTTCGGCAGCAGGGTCAGCGGGTCGTGGTGGGACAGGAACTCCATCCGCTCCTGCGCGGCCTTGCGTTCGGAGATGTCGCGCACCACCACCACCAGACGGCGGTCGTTGCCGTCCACCGCTGCGCGCCGCATGCTGATTTCCACCCAGAACAGATCACCGTCCAGGGTGCGGGCGTGCCATTCGAAGATCTGGGGATGGCCGGAACCGGCCCGGCGCACCCACAGCGCCGCGTCGTCCAGCGTGTAGGGGGACAGGCCGGAGCTGAGCATGCCGATGTCCAGCGCCGCGATGGGGTGATCGCCCAGCCGGTACATCTCGATCATCCGGCGGTTGACCTGGAGGATGGCCGTGCTGTCCAGATCATGGATGAAGATGGCGTCGTTGACGTTGTCGAAGATGGTGCGGAAGCGGTCCTCGCTGGCCGACAGGGCGGTCACGGCCTCGCGCAGGCTTTCGGTCTTGGCGGCGACCTGACGGCGCAGAATGGCGTTCCAGGCCAGCGTCGCCGCTCCCAGAATCAGCACGGGGATCAGGATTTTGCTCAGCAACGCCAGACGGTTGGCGTCCAGCCCGCCGATCACCTTGCGACCGAACCACCGCTCTTCGATGGCGCGGCGTTCGTCGGGGGTGATGCGGTTGAACCCCTCGGTGATCAGCGCGTGCAGCGCGCTGTCGCCCTTGCGCACCGCCCAGTGCAGTTCCCCGGTGTAGAGCGGGTCGGTGTAGCGGAAGCGGTCCTGGATGCCGTATTTGGTCAGGAAATAGCGGGCGGACGGGTCATCGATGCAGAAGACCAGAATGTCCTTGTGAATGGCGGCGTCGATCAGCGCGGCGAAGCTGGGGTAGCGGCTGATGCTGACGATGCCCTGGTCGTTCAGCCAATCGATGCAGGCGTCGCCGTTCTTGGCCCCCACCGTGTAACCGCGCAGGGAGGCCGGGCCGGTGATGCCGCTGAGGTCGGCGTTGAAATAGACCGGCACGTCCAGCTTGGCGTAAGGCGGGGAAAACTCCAGGGTCCGGTTGCGCGCCGGGGTTTGGAAGATGGTGTCGATGACGTCGGCCTTGCCCTGTTCCACCATCTTGACGGCAAGGCTTAGGTCGGTGCCGATCAACTCCACCGCCACCCCGGTCCGTTCGGACCAGAGTGCCCACAATTCCTGCAACATGCCCATATGGGTGCCTTCGGAATCGCGGAAGCTGAAGGGCGGATAATTGTCGTCCAGCGCCACCCTGATCGACGCGCGGGTTGCCGGAGCGACGGGTTTCGGCGTGGTCGCCTGGGCCGGGTCGGTCAGCAGAAACGGGAGCAGCAGCAACAGCGCCAGAACGGCCAACGCCCTGCGAACGCCAGAGGCGGGAAAGCACAGGTCCGTTTTCAATCTTGGGCGAGTCGCGGCGGGCATCGGGACCGGGCTGATGGAAAATTATCCAACACAGCCGGGTGTCGCGGGTGACGATTGCGATCGACACCCCGATCCTGCCTGACTGTCGGAGAAGACTACCCCGTTTGTTGTGGTGCGGCAACGAATGGTTCCTGTCTTGAGTAATTTGGCCGCTCCTCTGGTTGTTTTTGTGCGCCATACCCAATTTTTTGTTGAGAAGCGCCGGGTGCGACTTGGCGTGTGTTCAGGCGTATCGACGCCCGGCAAGGATTTTGCTAAGACCGGGACAAATGTCCGGAGCGATGCTGTGGAGATGTCCAGTGCTGAAAACACAGGCGGCGGTCTTTGGGCTTCGGATCGGGCACACGACGGTGGCCGATGTCTGGAAAGCGGCCTGCGAAGACATCGCCGAGACGACCGGGGCCTCGCGCGCCAGCGTCTGGGTGTTTGGCCGTGGCTATCAGACCTTGACCTGCGTGAACATCTACGACCCCACGCAGGGCGGGCACGCGGTCGGCGGTGTGCTGACGCGTGAGGCGTATCCCGACTATTTCCGGGCCATCACCAACAACGCCAAGGTCGTGGCCCCCGACGCCCTGACCCACCCGGCGACGCGCGGCTTTGCCGACGCCTATTTCAAGCCGCACGACGTGCGCAGCCTGCTGGATTGCATTGTTCTGAACGAAAACGTCGCGGTTGGCGTGCTGTGTTGCGAGCAGTCCGGCGCGGAGCGCGGTTGGAGGCCGGAGGACATCGCCTGTCTGCAAGCGGTGTCGATGCTGATCGGCTCCGTCTGCCAGATGGTGGACGAGGACACCTGATCCGCTCCGCGCCGCGCGATCACCGGAGGCATGGCCGCATCACCGGGCGCAATCGGCCAGACCGTCGCGCTCCACCACCGCCATCCGTTTTTCGATGATCGCGGCCCGGCGGGCGACGTAGGGGCCGGGGGCGGTGGGCGACCAGTGGCGCGGGCTGGGCAGCACCACGGCCAGCAACGCCGCCTCGCGCCGGGTCAGGGCGCTGGCGCTTTTGCGGAAATGATGACGGGCGGCGGCTTCGGCTCCATACACGCCGTCGTCCCATTCGATGATGTTGAGATAGACCTCCAGAATCCGCCGTTTGGACCATCCCTGTTCGATCAGCAGGGTGAACCACGCCTCGGCTCCCTTGCGCAGCCAATCGCGGCCCGGCCAGAGAAAGGCGTTCTTGGCGGTCTGCTGGCTGATGGTGCTGCCGCCCTTCAGCGGTTTGCCCTCGGCGTTGGCCTCGAACGCGGCTTCGATGGCGTCCCAGTCAAAACCGCCGTGATCGCAAAAGTTGCTGTCTTCCGACGCGACGACGGCGCGCACCAGATGCGGCGACACCTGATCGAGCGGAACCCAGCGCTGCGCCATGCCCGCCCCATCGGTGGCCGCACGGATCAGCATCAGCGGCGTCCCCCACACCGGGGCCACGGCGTACAGCCCCACCCAGGCCACGGAGACGGCCAGCAGACTGAACAGCCCGATCAACGCCCACCGCGCCGCCGCGCGCGCCCACCGCCGCATGATCACCGTCACTCCGCCCAACGCCCCGCCACTCTCCTCCTTCCATGCGGGGGTTTGTGGTCTGTCGTCAACCGTTGGGGCGGCCTTTGGGATCGTGCAGCGCGGCGGTTCGCTGTTCAGGTGCTGATGGTCCGATGAACAGACCTATTCATCCCAATCATGAAAGCGCAGCGCGGTTTTGCGCTCTTGCAGGGTTTGGTGCTTTTCATAACGTCTGGGATTGCCGCACATCCAGCAACTGCACATGGCCAGATTGTCGGCCTCTTTCTGCGGAACCTTGACGTCCGGACGAATGCGGCGTGCTTTCGCGATCATGCGAAGCTGGTCACGCCGACGGCGCGCCCGCTTTTTCTCGTGTGGCATCGTGCCCCCAAAGGGCGATGCCCCGGCGCGGTCCGCCCCCTTTGGACGGCGCTGCCGGGGCTATCGCATCTTTGGAAAGGCTGAGGCGGTTGTGATCATGGGAGGAGTGTAGTGCGCCGGGCGAGCGCTGTCATGCGCCTTGGCGCACAAGCCGCGCTCGCCTTGACGGGGGGCAGCGCCCTATAGTGCGGCCGATGGACACGACGCCCTTTCCCGATCACCCGTTCCGGCTTGACGACGCGCCCGCCCTGGCGGCGGGGGCGCGGCTGGTCGTTGCCCTGACGGCGGACGGCGAGGTGGAGGAGCTGACCTTCGCCGCCGCCGCCCGGCGGGTGCGGCAGCAGGCCCCGCTGCTCTGCCACGCCCGCGCCTTTGCCCGGCGGCTGGGCGTCGATCCCTTTCCGGCTTTTGATGCGCTGGAGCTGTTCGCCTTCGTCCACCCCGCGCGTTTCTGCGTGCCCACCCCGCGCGGGCTGGCCGAGGCGCTCGACCTGCCGATCCCCGAAGGGCACGAGGCCGAGGCGCTGGCCCTGCAACGCGCCGTGCGCCGCCTGCTGGGCGATCTGGGCGCGCCGGGGCGGGAGGAGGCGTCCGACCCGCTGGCCTTCGCCTTTGAGATGGGCCGGGCCGGGTGGCTGTGGGCACCGGTCGTGCTGACCGCGCTGGGCAAACCCGAAGGGCCGGAGAAGGGGGCCGCCCGCGCGGGCCTGCGCGTCTGGACCAAGATCAAGGAGTGGGAGGAGGGGGCACCGCTGCCGCCGCCCGCGCAAAACCCGGTGGAGCCGGAGGAGGCGCGCCGCCGTCTGGCCGCGATGCTGTCGGCGCTGGTTCCGGGCAAGGCGGCGGAACCCCGGCCCCAGCAGGCCGATTATTCCAGCGCGGTGTCCGCCGCCTTCGCCCCGCGCCCGGCCCCCGACACGCCGAACGTCGTGCTGGCCGAGGCTGGAACCGGGGTCGGCAAGACGCTGGGCTATCTGGCCCCGGCCACGGTGTGGGCGGAAAAGAACGGCGGGACCGTCTGGATCTCCACCTACACCCGCAACCTGCAACACCAGATCGACGCCGAACTGGATCGGCTCTACCCCGATCCGGCGACCAAGGCGCGCAAGGTGGTGCTGCGCAAGGGCCGCGAGAATTACCTCTGCCTGCTGAATCTGGAGGAGGCGGTGCGCGCCATGCATTTCCGCGCCGATGTCGGCGGCGGAACCGGTGGCGGGGTGGGCGGTGGCGCGGTCGGGATCGGGCTGATGGCGCGCTGGGCGGCGGCAACGCGCGATGGCGACATGACCGGCGGCGATTTCCCCGGCTGGCTGGTGGACATCGCCGGGCGCGGCCCCACCCTGGGGCTGGCCGACCGGCGCGGCGAGTGCATCTACTCGGCCTGCGACCATTACAGCCGCTGTTACATTGAAAAGAGCGTCCGCCGCGCCCGCCGCGCCGATGTCGTCATCGCCAACCACGCGTTGGTCATGGTCCAGGCCGCGTTGGGCGGCGGGGAGGACGCAACCCTGCCCAGCCGCTATGTCTTCGACGAGGGGCACCATGTGTTCGACGCCGCCGACAGCGCCTTTGCCGGGCATCTGACCGGGCGGGAAACGCAGGAGCTGCGGCGCTGGCTGCTGGGCGCGGAAGAGACCGGGCGCAGCCGCGCCCGTGGTCTGAAACGCCGGTTGGAGGACATCGTCGCCGGGGACGAAGAGGCGCTGGCCCTGCTCGACGCCGCGCTGATGGGCGCGCGGGTGCTTCCAGCGGAAGGCTGGGCGGCGCGGCTGGCCGCCGACAACCCGCAGGGGCCGACCGAACGCTTTCTCCTGCTCGCCCGCCAGCAGGTCCACGCCCGCACCGCCGGACAGGGCGGGCTGTACAGCCTGGAGGCCGACAAGGCCTATCCGGTCGATGGGCTGATCGACGCGGCGCAGGCGCTGGACGAGGCGCTGGCCCGCCTGTCCGAACCGGTGGAGGCGCTGGCCCGCCGTTTGGCCGCGCGGCTGGAGGACGAGGCCGCCGACTTGGACTCCGACCAGCGCCGCCGCATCGACGCGCTGTCGCGCAGCCTGCACCGGCGCGGAACCATGACGGTCGAGGCGTGGCGGGCGATGCTGCGCACGCTGGCGGTGGAGACACCCGCGCAATTCGTCGATTGGTTCGCGGTGGAGCGGCTGGACGGGCGCGAGTTCGACGTCGGCCTGTACCGCCATTGGATCGACCCGACGGTTCCCTTTGCCGAGGCGCTGGGTGGGGCGGCGCACGGCATGGTCGTCACCTCGGCCACCCTGACCGATGGAACCGGCGACGTCGCTCAGGATTGGCGCGCGGCGGAGGACCGCTCCGGGGCCGCCCATCTGCCGATGCCCGCCCTGCGGGCGCAGGTGCCATCCCCCTTCGATTACCCCGGCCACACCCGCGTGTTCGTCGTCACCGACGTGCGCAAGGACGATCTGGGGCAGGTCGCCGCCGCGTACAAGGCGCTGTTCCTGGCGGCGGGCGGCGGCGGGCTGGGGCTGTTCACCGCCATCAACCGGCTGCGCGCCGTGCGCGACCGCATCGCCGAACCGCTGGACGCGGCGGGGCTGCCGCTCTACGCCCAGCACGTCGATCCGCTCGACGTCGCCACCCTGATCGACATTTTCCGGGGCGACGAGCACGCCTGCCTGTTGGGAACCGACGCGGTGCGCGACGGGGTGGACGTGCCGGGCCGCTCGCTGCGCCTGATCGTGTTCGACCGTGTGCCCTGGCCGCGCCCCGACATTCTGCACCGCGCCCGCCGCGACGCCTTCGGTCGTCGCCGCTACGAGGACATGATCGCCCGCCTGCGGTTGAAGCAGGCCTTTGGCCGTCTGGTCCGCCGCGCCGACGACACCGGCGTGTTCGTCCTGCTCGACCCCATGATGCCCAGCCGCCTGTTCGGGGCCTTCCCCGAGGGGGTGGAGGTCAAACGGGTGGGGCTGAAACAGGCGGTGGAGGAAACGGCGGCCTTTCTGGCGCGCGGGTGAGCCGGGGCGTCAACCGGGTGAACCCCTAGGGGTTGCGCGCACCCGATGATGGATGGCGCGGCATGGCATAGGAAACAGGTGCTATCCATTTAAGAGGGGTTCATACCCGGAAAATCCACCTTATGAGTGTGGGGTGGTGGTGCTACGACTGCGTGTGCAGGTGGCGCGGGTGACACGCTGATGTCATGCCGCGCTGTCCTGCCGCAGCAGGAGGACGCATCATGAAAGTATCGCTTGAAACCCCCACGGGCGGATACTGGTCATCGTCTGCGGTGAGAACCGCTGGGCAGCAACCGCCGACGCAACCAAAGACATCTGCGCCAGCCGAGCCGCCGCGCTCCGCTTCTCCTGCCGTGATCGTTGATCTTCGGTCAACCATAAAACACATGGAACCCGGCAGGGCCTATGACCTGTTCGGCAACAGTGAGGCGGTCGACCTGTCCAACGCCATGCCGAAGGGGACCCCGAAGTTGGGTATGCCCGTGTCCACAATGATGGATTCGATTTCGGCCATGTCCAACGATCTGTCAGAGCATGAGCAAAAGCTGAACGGCTTCATCAGGGATACCTTTGGTGTGGCGAAGAATGAGATGACGGTCACGGGGGGAGCCACCTACGACATCATGCTCGACGCGATGGAACGTCGTGGGATTCAAATGCCGGAGATGTCTTCGGCGTTGAAAAGCGGCAACGGGTCTGATCAGCGTGACGGGGCGGATGTTGCCAAGGCGCGCGTCGGCGCTTTCTCCATCAGCCGTTCGGTGCGGGATGAACTCAGCACCACGTCGTTTGTGGCGTTTGACCGTGGTGTCGATGTGCCCGATGACCAGAAGACGCTTGTTGATTTGGATTCCGGCGACGCAACCGCCAGCGGTTTGTGGGCGTCCATCCTGTCCGGGCCTCTGGCTTCCCCGCTGTCCTCCACCGATCAACCGTCGATGACCGGAATGCGCCGATACGCTGTGACCAACGGCAAATCGGGATCCGAGGCGGTTGTCGCCGCTGTCCTGTTCGCGCGGGACGGCGAGGGTGGTGGCGTGGACCGGGCATCGGATCTGTATTCAAAATTCAAATCACTCAGTTCTGAATGATCGGATGCGGTCATTTGTTGTCGATCTTTGTTTCGAAAGGTATTTGGATTCGATTGCGCTGAAATGAGATCGATTTGATGCGCGAAGATTTTCGATAAAGAAGACATAGGAAGACATAGATCGCCGCATCGTGCTTTGTGTTTGGTGCGCATGAATCTGATTTTTTGAATCATTTATTTTGCCGATAATCGGTTCAATCTGTGAAATTGGAGCAAAAATGCTTACCGTTTATGGAAATCAGGATCCCAATTCACTGGGCGCGTATTCGGAGGCTGTCACGGTCTATGCCGGAGGCGGCGGTGATGCTGTGTTTGGATCGCCTTACAACGATGTTCTCAATGGTGAGGATGGCAACGACAGCATCAAGGGCGGGCAGGGAAACGACACGGTCACGGGTGGTCTCGGAAATGACCTGCTGTTCGGAGAGGATCAGGATGATCTGATCATCGGGCATGAGGGCGATGACACGCTGATTGGCGGCAACAACAACGATTCCCTGTATGGCGGGACTGGAAACGATGTCCTGATTGGCGATCAGCCATCGGAGTCGGGAAGTGATTGGTTGTTTGGGAATCAGGGGGATGACATCCTGATCGGCGGCAATTACAGCGACAATTATGTGTACAGCTTCACCCAGAATGATGGGTTTGACACGATCAAGGACTTCGGTGGATCGGATGACACGATCTACATTTCAGGAACGACCGTTTCCGATCTTCGTCTGGTGCATGGATCCGGAAGCGGCTCGAACGACTTGATCATCTATTCGAACAGCGACTATCAGGCTGATGGTCTTCTGAGCGGTGCCATTGTCGTCACCAATTATTTCGGTGCAGCCAACGGCGACCCGCAGGGCGTGGTTGAGTATATCGGGATTGGCGGCAGTCTGTATCGCATCCCCTGACGACGGGGTGCCCCATCAACAGGGACTGGTTTCACTGTAGGGGGGCGGTGGCACGGCGCGAGCCGGTCCACCGCTTTCCTATGTTCATTCCGACAACGCCGTTTCGAGCAACCGCCTCCCCCCCGCGTTCACGCGGCGCGGAGTTCGGCCAGGAAGCTGTCCATCGCTTGTTTCAGCAAGGCCGATTGCCGGGCCAGATCGTCGGACGCGTCCTCGACGTTGCTGGTGGCGGCCCCAGTTTCGGTTTCGGCCTGTTGGATGCCCAGGACGTTGCGCGACACCTCGGTGGTCCCGACCGCCGCCTGTTGGGCGTTGCGGCTGATTTCGGCGGTGGCGCTGCTTTGCTGGTTGACCGACAGGGCCATGTCGGTGGTGGCGGTGCTGATGTCCTCCACCTGCCCGATGATGGTGCGCATCGCCCCAACCGTGCGGTCCGACGCAGCCTTGACCGCGTTGATCTGGTTGCCGATCTGCTCGGTCATCGCGTGGGTCTGGTTGGCCAGATTCTTGACCTCGCTGGCGACCACGGCGAATCCCTTGCCCGCCTCGCCCGCCCGGGCGGCTTCGATGGTGGCGTTCAGCGCCAACAGGTTGGTTTGGCTGGCCACGCTGTTGATCGCGGCGACGATCTGGTCGACCTGCTCGATGGAGGAGGACAGCAAATCCAACTGGCGCTGGGCCTCGCTGGCTCCTTCGGCGGCTTCCTTGGAGCGGTTGGCGGCGCGGACCACCCGGCCCGACAGATCGCTGATCGAGGCCGACAGCTCTTCCGACGCGGCGGCGACCGTCTGCACGTTGGCGCTGGCCTGTTCGGACGCGGCGGCGACGTTGGAGCATTGCGCGCCAACCTCCTCCACCGTCGCGCTCAACTGGGCGGAGGTGGCCTGAAGCTCCGTCGCGGAACTGCCGACGGCGTTGACGATGGCACCGACGCGGTCTTCGAAGCTTTGGGCCAGGGCCAGGGTGCTGGCGCGCTTTTCGGCGGCGGCCTTGGCCTCGGCCTCCTTGACCTCTTCCTCCAACCGGCGGGCGCGGATCATGTTCTGCTTGAACACCTCCACGGTGCGGGCCATCGCCCCCACCTCGTCGCCACGGTCGGTTCCCGCCACCGTGGCGGTGGCATCGCCCGCCGCCAGTCGTTCCATCACCGCGTTCAGGGCGGTGATTGGCCGACGGATGCCGACGACGACCAGAACCACCGACAGGGCACCAACCAGACCGAGCAAGGCGACGGCGGTGGCGGTGGTGAGCCAAACCGTCCGGTCGATCTGGAGGGTCATCGCCTGGGAATTGCGCTCCACCTCGGCGTCGATTTCATCGGACAGCGCGGCGGCGATGCCGTAGACCTCCACCAGCAGGGCACGGCCTTCCTTGCCGTAGATCGCGGCGGCTTCGGCGTGATCGCCCTTTTCCTTGGCGGCGTACACCTTGGGCAACGACGCCTTGACGCTGCTCACCAGCGCGGACATCCGGTTGACCTTCTCCTTGTGCTCCGGCTTGGCCAGGCGGGTGATGACCGCACTCGTTTCGGCGACGGCGGCCTCAATCTCGCCGATGGCCTTGGTCAAGGCGGGCAGGCCATAGGATTCCTGGAGCAGCAGGACGTTGTTCACCTGACGCCCCATGTTGGCCAGATCGCCGCGCATCCGTTCCAGTTTCAGGGCGAAGACCACATCGTTGCTCAGCATCGCGGTGTACCGGTCATCGACGTTGGAGATCGTGCGACCCATGAACAAGGAGACCCCCAAGGTCAGGGCGCTGAGAATCGCGACCACGGCGTAAATCTTGGTGCCGATTCGCAGGTTCTGAAGAAGCGTCATGTCCATACCTCGGTCGGGGCGTCAATGGTGAAAACACTGATTTCGCCTGCCTACATTGGGACGTGTGCCCGTGATGTCAACGCACCAAGAAGTGGGAAATACAAATTTCCCACTCACAGAGGTTTTTAGGAAAAAGAAAAATAAATGCCCCTGCGTGTTCCGTATGAAAAGACGGCGCGCGCATGGAAAAGCCCTATGTTCGCGGGCAATACAGATGATCCATTGAGCGGATCATCGGATGTTGTGGGGTTCCATAGCCCGGTTTTGCGCGCGAAGACCGCATCATGTCTGGCGACTGGCTGGGATCGACTCGCCGACCGCTGTGTTTATCCGGCGGGTGCGTAGATCGCCAGCAACGCCGACAGGGTGACGACGCTCAGCACCGTGGACACCAGAATGGCGGACGAGGTGCGCTCCACATAAATCTGATACTGCTGGGCGACCACGAAGGTCAGCGCTCCGGTGGGCAGGGCGGCAAGGATGATGGCCGACCCGGTCCAGAAGGGATCCATCGGAAACAGGGTGACGGTCAGCCCCCAGGTCAGCGCCGGTTGCACGAACAGTTTCAGTGCGCTGATCCACCCGACCTCGACCAGATCGGCTTTCAGGCTGCGCCCGGCCAGAAACAGGCCGATGGCGAACAGCGCGCAGGGACCGGCGGCGGCCCCCATCAATTCGCAGAAGGTGGCGATCGGGCGCGGGACCGCCACGCCGGGCAGCAGCGCCGACCAGCCGATGCCGATGGCGGTCGACACGATCAGCGGATTCTTGGCCAGCGCCCGGCCGACATCGCCCAGCGCCTTGCCCAGCCCGTGGCCGTGGCTGTTGGCGAATTCCAGCCAGATCACCGCGATGCCGACCATGATCGCGCTCATGATGACGGTGGCGAGGATGGTCGGGGCGAGGTGATCGGGGCCGAAGGCCGCCAGGAACAGCGGGATGCCCATGTAGCCGGTGTTGGAAAAGGCGGCGGTCAACCCCTGCATGCACAGGATTTGCGACCGTTCGCGGTGCACCAGCCAGCCGATCAGCGCGCCCAGCGCGTAGACCGCCAGCATCGCCCCCAGAAACGCGCCGATGAACGGCCCGTTGAAAATCTCCGGCAGGGACCGCCGCGCCGTGCCCAGAAACAGCACCGGCGGCAAGGCCATCCAATAGACGAACTTGTTCAGCGCCTCCGACGAGGCGGGGCCGAGCAGCTTCGCCTTGCCGGAGAGGACACCGGCCAGGATGATGGCGAAGACGGGAAGGGCGACGTTCAGGACAACGGACATGGCGCTGACAATAGGGGGTGCAAATGGTCGCGTCGAGCCACCGACCCCCCCGTTTGTGGCATGGCACCCTTGACGCGCCGCCGCCGCCGGGCAAGATAGCGGCGACGGGGCGTTCGCTTCCCCTGGATACCCCGCTTCAAGGAAAGCCAATGATCGACCATCACAGCGCGCTGATTTACGTCATGGTCCTGGTGTCGGCCTGTGACGGCGACATGACCAACGATGAGCTTGAAACCATCGGCGAAAATGTCCGCTACCTGCCGATCTTCCGTGATTTCGACGGCGATTCGGTGATGGCCGCGACCCGCGAATGCACCGCCATGCTGGCCGACAGCGACGGGATGGACACGGTGTTGACCATCATCGAACAGGCCCTGCCCAGCAAGCTGCGCGAAACCGGATACGCGGTGGCCTGCGACATCGCCGCCGCCGACGCCAAGGCCTCGCAGGAGGAGTTGCGGATGCTGGAACTGATCCGCATGCGTCTGGGCATCGACAAGCTGTGCGCCGCCGCCATCGAACGCGGCGCGCGCGCCCGCCACATGCGTCTGTGACGGCGCGGATGAGCGACACCGTGACCTCCACCATCGTTGCGCCGGATGCGCCCCGTCCTGATTTGACTGGCCAGACGGTCGGCTTCATCGGGCTGGGCCTGATGGGCAAGCCGATGGCCCGCGCGCTGGCGCGTTGCGGTGCTGCGCTGGTGGTGTCGAGCCGCAGCCCCGGCCCGGTCGCCGAACTGGCGGCGGAGGGCATGATCGCCGCCACCGGCCCCGTCGCGGTCGCCGGGCAGGCCGACATCATCGTCCTGATGCTGACCGACACCCCGGCGGTGGAAAGTGTGGCCGCCGCGCTGCTGCCGGTGCTGCGCCCCGGTCATCTGATCGTGGACATGAGCACCACCGCCGTCGCCGCCACGCGGTCGTTGGCGGCAAGGGTGCGCGCGGTCGGGGCCGATTGGCTGGACGCCCCGGTGTCGGGCGGCACGGTGGCGGCGGACGGCGCGGTCCTGACCATCATGGCCGGTGGGCGGGAGGCGTCCTTCGCCCGCGCCCTGCCGCTGTTCCAGGCGATGGGGCGGCGGATCACC
Organism: Azospirillum sp.; assembly: GCA_027486405.1. Lineage (GTDB taxonomy): Bacteria > Pseudomonadota > Alphaproteobacteria > Azospirillales > Azospirillaceae > Azospirillum. The sequence goes on from JAIXPD010000047.1 coordinate 71,632, forward strand.
CTGGTGGGCGACAGCGGGGCCGGGCAGATCGCCAAAACCGCCAACCAGGTCATCGTCGGCCTGACCATCGGTGCGGTGGCCGAAGCGCTGGCGCTGGCCAAGGCGGCGGGGGCCGACCCGGCCCGCGTGCGCGACGCCATCCGGGGCGGCTTCGCCGAATCCCGCATCCTCGATCTGCACGGCGGGCGGATGGTGACGGGGGATTTCACCCCCGGCGGCCGCGTGTCCACCCAGATCAAGGACTTGCGTCAAGCCGAGGAACTGGCCGAACAGTCCGACATCGACCTGCCCGCGCTGGGTCTGACGCTGGAACTCTTCGAAATGCTGGCCGACCAGGGCGACGGCGGCCTGGACCACGCGGCGCTGTACCGGCTGTTCGGGCGGTGATTGTGGTGCGCGTCAACAAGCGCGAGGGTTGATGATGGGCGTTGAACCGGCGGGGCTGCTGGATTGGGTTGGTCTGGAGAATGTCGGGCCAGCGGATCGCCTGGAGCTGTCTTTTGCCCCGCGCGCAAACCTGTTCACCGGCGACAATGGCCTGGGGAAAAGTTTCCTTTTGGAAGTGGCGTGGTGGGCGTTGATCGGAACGTGGCCGGGAAAGCCGGCGATGGCGCGTTCCGATCATGCTGCGGGGGTTTTGCAGTGCCGTCGTGGCCAGGAAGCATCTCCTTACAGACAGGTCATCGGCAAGCGTCCAGCGCGTCGTGAGAAGTCAGCATCCGATGTAGATATTGGAATTTTTATTGCAGCGAACGGTGATGCGACGGTTCATGTGAACGGTGGCGATTTGGATGTCGTTCCTAATGAAAGTGGCAGTGATTTTGAGGTGTACGGAGGAGAAAAGGATTTCAACATCCCTTTTTCTGAGATCTTTGATGGTCTGAAGCAGCCATCGAAACGGAAGCTGTTCCAAGGGTTAATCGCGGAATGGGTTCCATGGCAGTATAAAAAAGATCCAGATTTCGATGTTTTCCGCAATTTGATCGAACAACTGTCGCCAGAGCGCGAGCCAATCAAATTGGGTGAACCAAAGCGTATCGATGCTCGTGATGGCCGCTTAATCCCGTGTTTGATTTTGCCCTATGGGGACGTTCCCATCACCCACGCCTCGGCAGGGATGCGGCGCATCGTTGCGTTGGCGTATTTGATGGTTTGGGCGGTGCGCGAACATCGATTTTTGTCGGGCAAACGCAGCAGTAAGCCAATCAATCTTGCCCTGTTCATTGACGAAATCGAAGCCCACCTGCACCCGGCGTGGCAGCGCTTGATTCTGCCCGCGCTGATGAAGGCGTTGGAGGCGCTGCCGGTTCCGGTCAAGGCGCAGATCTTCGTCACCACCCATTCGCCGATGGTGATGGCGTCCACCGAAACCCTGTGCGCCGACCCGGACGACGGTTTGTTCCTGTTTGACTTGGACGCGGGCAAGGTTCGCCTGACGCGGCAGCTCTGGGAGAAATACGGCGACGCTTCGGCGTGGCTGCAATCCGATTTGTTCGGTTTGGACGAGGCGCGCAGCAAGCCTGCGGAGGAGTTGATCGCCGACATCGCGGCGGTCATGGATTTCAACCGGCTGACGGATGACGAGTTTCAGGCGCTGGACGCACGGGTCGCTCAGCTTTTGCCGGAACAGGATCCCATGCGGGCGCGCTGGATTGTCTGGAAGATGAAGCGGTCGGGGCAATTGTGATCCCGGTCGCGCAAAAGCCGAAGCCCGCCAATTTCCGTGAGCAGGTCGCTATTCCCGGCGCCAAGGCGATTGCCAAATACAAGGCGGGCGCCATCGCCGAACTACCCGCTTTATGGCGCAAATGCCTGGATGATTTGCGCGTGGCTTACCGCAACGTGTGCGCCTACTCCGGCCTTCACATCCCAGAGGTGACGGGGGCCGATTCGGTGGAGCATTTCGCCCCCAAATCCGACGAGGTGGACCGCGCCTATGACTGGAGCAATTACCGTCTAGTCTGTAGTACTCTGAACAGTCGCAAGCGGGAGTTCCAGGACGTTCTGGATCCTTTTTTGATTGGCTATGGCTGGTTCGTGCTGAATCTGGTGACGATGACCATCGCTCCGGCCAAGCACTTGCCTGATCCGCTGCGTGAGCAGGTGCAAGACACCATTGACCGGCTCAAACTGGACGACGCCGAGTGTTGTCGGGGGCGGAAGCTGTATTACGACATATATCTGCGGGGCATGGCGTTCGCTGACCTGCAAACGCTCTCCCCCTTCGTCGCTTTCGAGGTCGAACGGCAAGGCCTGAAGCGGGCGGAGTGATCCGCCCGTTCCTGAGCCTGTCCGCCGCTCACTCCTCCAGATAATCCCGCGCCAGGATTTCGGCGATCTGCACGGCGTTCAGGGCCGCGCCCTTGCGCAGATTGTCGGCGACCGACCAGAAGGCGACGCCGTTCTCCACCGTGGAATCGTCGCGCACGCGGCTGATGAAGACCGGGTTTTCGCCCGCCACCTCCACCGGGGTGATGTAGCCCTCGGCGGTCCCGCGCTTGTCGAGGATGGACAGGCCGGCGGCACCGCGCAGAGCCTCCAGCGCCTCGTCGGCCCCGATTTCCTGTTCGGTTTCGACATGGACCGACGCGGCGTCGCCGATGAAGACCGGCACGCGCACGCAGGTGGCCGCCACCTTGATCTTGGGATCGACCAGCTTCTTGATTTCGGCGTTCAGCGCCCATTCGGCGTTGGTCGCCCCATCGTCCAGGAAACCGTCGATCTGCGGGATGACGTTGAAGGCGATCTGCTTGGGCAGCACGCTTTTGCTGACCGGATCGTTGACGAAGATGGCGCGGGTCTGGGTGAACAGCTCGTCCATCGCCTCCTTGCCCTCGCCCGAGACGGCCTGATAGGTGGAGACCACGGCGCGGCGCACGGTGAAACGGTCGTGCAGCGGCTTCAGCGCCAGCGCCAGTTGGACGGCCGCCGGGCTGGGGGTGGCGATGGTGTAGCGCTGCTTGTAGTCGGCGATGGCCTGTGGGTTGACCTCCGGGACCACCAACGGCACCTCCGGATCCAGGCGGAAGCTGGGGCCGGTGTCGATCACCACGCACCCCGCCGTCGCGGCGCGGGTGGCGTGGGCGGCGACCAGACGGGGGTCCACCGCGAAAAAGGCGATGTCGATGGTGGAGAAATCGAAACGGCCGAGATCCTCGACCCGCAGCACCCGGTCGTCGCCATAGGACACCTCATGGCCAACGGCCCGGTCGGTGCCCAGCGCGACGACGCGGTCGGCGGGGAAGGTCCGCTCCGCCAGCGTGTTCAGGATTTCCCGACCGACATTGCCGGTGGCGCCGACGACCGCAACGGTGTAGCCCATGACGGACCTCTCCTTGGTGCTCAACAGAAAACAAAAAAGGGCAAAGCGCGTCTGACCTAGGCGCTTTGCCCGTCAAAAGCAACCCGTGCGGCCCGGAAATCGGCTTGGGCGCGGTGCGGGAGATCAGTTCGGGATCGGGGCCGCGCCGATCTTGCTGCGCGGGGCGGCCTTGATCGTCGGCCCGGCGTTGTCGGTCGGCTTGGCCAGCGTCGTGGTGGTTCCGCGCGTGGTGGCCGGGGCGCTGCCCTTAAGCCGCAGCAGATGCAGGCGGACATAGCCGGTGCCGCCGCCCGCCTTCACCGCCACCCAATCGCTGTTGCGCACGCGGCCCATCGTCGTCACCGCCTGACCGGCCCCGAGGCTGGCGATCACGGCGGCGCTGGCGTTGGGCTGGGCGCGCAGTTGGGTTGGCTTGTCGGCCTCCCACTGACCGAACATGGGGTCCAGCCCCGGCCCGGTGTCGGGCGCGCTGCGGACATCGGCCGGGTTGGGGATGCGGTCGCGCGGCAGGCAACCGGGGACCATCAGGACGGTCAGGGCCAAGGCCAGGGACACACACGCACGCCGCATCATCGCACACACCCGGTGAGAACGCTTTGAACGCTGGCGACCTTACAGGAGAAACCATCCTGTTCGCCACCGCAGCGCGCGGGGTCAGAACAGCGTTGCGCAGCCGCCGGGCTTGACCGTCCGCACCATCGTGGGTGGGTTGGCGGCGAGCGCGTGCGCCGGGCGGATCGGGCGGCGGACCAACTCCCCGCCGCAATTGGGGCAGCGCTGGCCCGGCAAGCGGTCGCGGCAGTCGGTGCAGAACGTGCATTCGAAGGAGCAGATCACGGCGTCCGGCGAGTCCGGCGGCAAATCACGGTCGCAGCATTCGCAGGAGGGACGGAGGTCCAGCATGGCGGGGCGTTTCCGATGGTGTGGGGGGAGTGGGCAGGGTAGCGCCATGGTTCCGCGTCCGACACTGGCATGATTGACACTGTTCGTAAATAAGATGCCAATTGGTTGGGGGCTGAGACTGCGGCGGCTGGGCGCAGCGGTGCGGATTTGCCTTGCAAAATATATCTATTAAAATAGTAGATATAAGAGATTTTGCCGCGATCCCCAACCGGAACAGGGTGGCCCCATCCCATGTCGCATCCCATGCCGCATCCAGCGCCCAGACTGGCCAAAGCCGGTTCCACGCCGCGCATCGCCATTGTCGGCGGTGGCTTCAGCGGATCGCTGCTGGCCGCGCATCTGTTGCGCCTGGCCGACTCGCCGATCACGATCCAATTGATCGAGGCCCAGGCGCAACCCGGCCCGGGGCTGGCCTATGGCACGCAAAGCGGCGCGCATCTGCTGAACGTGCGCGCCCAGAACATGAGCGCCTTTCCCGACGATCCGGCGCATTTCCTGCGCTGGCTGGCCCGGCGCGAGGGCTGCGACGGGGCCGACGCGCAGGTGGACGGTCACAGCTTCGTGGCCCGCGCCACCTATGGGGCCTACATCCGTCACGTTTTGGCCCAGGCGGGGGCGGAGGCACCGCCGCACGCGCGGTTGGAGACGGTGCAGGGCAACGCGGTGGCGCTCACGCTGTCGGCGGCGGGGACACCGCATGTCTGTCTGGCCGATGGCCGGGTGGTGGAGGCCGACGCCGTGGCCCTGTGCATCGGCAACTTTCCGCCCCTGCCGCCCCGGCTGCGTGGGGAAGCCGCAGCGCGCGCGCTCAACAGCGACCGCTTTCTGCCCAACCCATGGGACAACAGCGCCATCGCCCCCCTGGATCCGGCGGAACGGGTGGTGATTCTCGGCACTGGCCTGACCATGGTGGATCTGGTGCTGTCGCTGCTGGACCAGGGGCATCGCGGGCCGATCACCGCCCTGTCGCGGCGCGGGCTGCTGCCGCATCGGCACGCGGAAACGCGCCCGGTCGCCCCCTTCCTGCACGCCGATCATTGGCCGCGCACCGTGTTGGACGTGCTGATCGCCCTGCGCGCGGCGGCAAAACGGGCGGAGGCGGCGGGGGAGGATTGGCGGTCGGCCTTCGACGCGCTGCGTCCCCACCATCATGCCCTGTGGGCGGGGTTGCCGTTGGAGGAGCGCCGCCGTTTTCTGCGCCACGCCCGCCCGTTCTGGGACATTCACCGCCACCGCATGGCCCCGACGGTGGCCGACCGCATCGCGGCGGCGCGGGCGAGTGGGCAACTGACGCTGCGCGCCGGGCGCGTGACCGGTCTGGCTGAAGACGCGGACGGGTTGACCATCACCGTGGCGGGCCGGTCGGGGGACGGGCGTTTGCAGGCCGACCGGCTCATCAACGCGACCGGGGCGAACAGCGATTACAGCCGGGTCCGGCATCCGCTGGTCTGGTCGCTGCTGGATCAGGGGTTGGCGCGGCCCGACCCGCTGCGCCTGGGGTTGGACGTCACGCCGGGCGGTGCCCTGATCGGTGCGGATGGCGCGCCGTCGTCGCGCATCCTGGCCTTGGGACCGGTCAGCAAGGCCCCGTTCTGGGAGATGGTGGCGGTCCCGGAACTGCGCCTGCAATGCGCCGACAGCGCGCGGCGTCTGCTGGCAGGGTTGGGCCGCTGGGACGGGTAGGGCAGAAACGGCAACGGGGCGGCCCCCCGCTGTGGGAAGCCGCCCCGTTTTGCTCTCAGTCGTCAGACGACGCCGAACCCGTTACCACGCCTTCGCGCGGGCGGGCGGCTTGCCAGCGCCGTGGGAGTCGCGGCGGCCGTGGTCCGGGCGCTCCGAGCGGGCGGGGCCATGCTCCGACCGGGCGTGGTCGGCGCGCGGGCCGCGCGGGCCTTGATGACCGGCGGGCTTGTCGCCGTGGTTGCGCTGCCACGGCTTCGGACCGTTGTGGCGGCTGCTGTTGTTGCGACCGGCGGGGCGACCGCCACCGGCGTTGAACGGGCGCTGCGGCTCCAGGCCGGGGATGACGTGCACCGCCAGGGTGGCGTTGGTGTAACGCTCGATGCGGAACAGCGTTTCACGGTCGGCGCGGCCCGCGAAGGAGATCGCGATGCCCGAGGCCCCGGCGCGGCCGGTGCGGCCGATGCGGTGGACGTAATCCTCCGCCGAACGCGGCAGGTCGAAGTTGATGACGTGGGTGATGTCGCGCACGTCGATGCCGCGCGCGGCGACGTCGGTGGCGACCAGCAGACGGATTTGGCCGGTGCGCAGGCGCTGGAGCGTGCGGTTGCGCTTGCCCTGGTCCATGTCGCCGTGCAGGGCGGCGGCGGCGTGACCGGCGTCGGCCAGTTCCTCGGCCAGCGAATCCGCGTCGCGCTTGGTCGCGGCGAAGATGATCGCCTTGCCGACCTCGGGCTGGGTGGCGAAATGCTGGAGCATCTTGCGCTTGTGGTCGAGGTCGTCGGCGTGGTGCAGGCGCTGCTCGACGTTGATCGAGGTGGCTTCGGTTTCCACCGCGACGCGTTCCGGGTTGCGCAGCAGGTTGCTGGCCAGACCGGCCATGCGGCGGTCCAGCGTGGCGGTGAACAGCAGAGTCTGGCGGGTCGGCGGGCAGCACTTGGCGATGGTTTCCACATCGTCCAGGAAGCCCATGTCGAGCATGCGGTCGGCCTCGTCGAGGATCAGCACCTCGACCGCGTCCAGATCGATGCGGCGGCGCGACACATGGTCGATCAGACGGCCCGGGGTGGCGACGATGACGTCGACCGGGCGCGACAGCAGACGAAGCTGGTCGCGGTAGGGCATGCCGCCCACCACATCGACGATGTTCAGCTTCATGAAGCGGGCGTATTTGCGGGCGGCGTCCGTGACCTGCTTGGCCAGTTCGCGGGTCGGGGCCAGCACCAGAACGCGCGGGGCGGCGACGCCCAGGCGCGGCAGTTCGGCGATGCGGGTCAGCGACGGCAGCATGAAGGCGGCGGTCTTGCCGGTGCCGGTTTCGGCGGTGGCGAGGATGTCGCGGCCCTGCAACGCCGGGGGAATGGCGGCGGCCTGGACGGGGGTGGCGGTGGTGTATTCGAACGCCTCAAGGGCCTTCAGGACGAGCGGGTGCAGACCAAGTTCGGCAAAAGACAAAGCAATCAACCTTCTCAAAGCATGACGGCACGTCCACGCGCACCGGAATGGTGTGCGTGAAAGTTGCCGGCGGTTTCGCCGGGAGGAGGTCGAGAGGGAGAGGCGTCTATCCGAAGCACGATCCGCCCATTCCCATCGTTTGGAATGGACGCCCTGCGAAATCAAAGCGCGTCTCGCTCAAGAGACGCGCGAGCCTCCAGCGATCAAGAGAGCCTTAATAGTCTATTGCGCCGCACAATCCAAGATCTTTCGTCGGCCAAGCCCTGCGTTCCTCACCGGACGACCATGCGTTCTATGTAGACGTCGCGGATCAGCCCGGCCCCGGCCTCGTGCTGGACCGCCTCCTTGACGGCGTCCTTCAGCAATTGGCCCGATCCGGGGGCGGTCAACCGTTCCGGTTCGATCGCGCCGATCCGTTCGAACAGGCGGTCGGCGATGCGGTCCTGATGACGCAGGACGGCGTCGGCCTTCACCTTGGGGGCCAGCACCAGCGACACCTGCATGTCGATGGTGCGGGCACCGCCCAGGGCGATGTCCAGGGCGGGCAGGTGGGCCAGCCGGGCTTTCGGCCCCATCACGGCGCTGACGCGCTGCTGTTCCAGGATTTTCGTAACGGCGATGGAGCCGCCATAGGCCAGCCCGAGCAGCGTCAACAGCACCACCAGCACCGTCAGCATCAAACGGCGGGTGTGCGGTTCCGGCCGTGGGTGGTGGACGGAGGTCGGTTGTGGTTTGGCCGGACGCAGCGCCGCGAGGCTGGGGGCGGCGATGTTGCGAGCGGCGGCGGGGCGAACAGCAGCCGTGCGGGCGGTGTCGGGCCGGTGGGAAAGCGGGTGGGGTTGTGCGTGCGCGGCCATGATCGGACCCCTGCGAACCGTCGGTGCGGGAGCGTGCCGGATCGGGGCTGGCACCGCCTTGGGAACCAATGATCAGTGTACATCCGATCGGGTTCCCAAAGGATGAACAACCGACGAGCGGCGCGTGGTGCGACCGCGCGTCGCAGAGCCACACGAAAAAAGGGGCGGACCAACGGCCCGCCCCCCTTTGATCCGTGCGATGCGCGTCGGCTTACGCCAAACGCCCGTGGCAGTGCTTGAACTTCTTGCCCGAGCCGCAGGGGCAATTGGCGTTGCGCGGGGTGCTGGCCAGCACCTCCGGCGGCAAGGGTTGGTCTTCGGGGTTCAGCCCGCCGACGGCGGATTCACCACCCTCGCCCATGGCCAGCGCCGGGTCGTCGCGGCCTTCCTGAAGGCCCTGCAACTCGCGCATCCGCTGGGCGAACAGCTCCTCGTCCGACGGGGCCATGCGGATTTCGACGTGCATCAGCACCGACGTGACCTGCTCGCGCAGCGTCATCAGCATGGTGTCGAACAGCTCGAACGCCTCGCGCTTGTACTCGTTCAGCGGATCCTTCTGCGCGTAGGCGCGCAAGGAAATGCCCTGGCGGAGATGGTCGAGCTGGAGCAGGTGATCCTTCCATTCCTGGTCCAGGATCTGGAGCAGCAGGCTCTTTTCCACATGGCGCATCGTCTCCGCGCCATACGCCTCTTCCTTGGCGGCGTATTTGGCGTCGGCGGCGTTGCGGATGCGCTCCTCGATCTCCGGTTCGGCGATGCCCTCTTCCTTGGCCCAATCCTGCACCGGCAGATCCATGGCCAGCAGGCGGTTCACCGATTCGTGCAGCGCGGTGATGTCCCACTGTTCGGAATAGCTGTTGGCCGGGATCGCGGTGGCGACCAGATTGGCGATGATCTGATGGCGCATCTCGCGGATTTCCTCCGCGATGTCCTCGCTGTCCATCACCTCGCGGCGCTGTTCATAGACGACCTTGCGCTGGTCGTTCATGACGTTGTCGAACTTCAGCAGGTTCTTGCGCACCTCGAAATGGTGGGCTTCGACCTTCTGCTGGGCCTTTTCCAACGCCTTGTTGATCCAGGGATGGATGATCGCCTCGCCTTCCTTCAGGCCAAGGCGCTGCAACATGCTGTCCATCCGCTCCGACCCGAAGATGCGCATCAGGTCGTCTTCCAGCGACAGGAAGAATTTCGACGTGCCGGGATCGCCCTGACGGCCCGACCGGCCACGGAGCTGGTTGTCGATGCGGCGGCTTTCATGACGTTCGGTGCCGATGACGTACAGGCCGCCCGCCGCCTTCACCTGCTCGCGGGACTGTTCGATCTCCGCTTCGATCTGCTTGATGCGGGCCTCGCGCTCCGGCCCTTCCGGCAGGTTGGCCAGCTCGACCTCGATCCGCATGTGCAGGTTGCCGCCGAGCTGGATGTCGGTGCCGCGACCGGCCATGTTGGTGGCGACCGTCACCGCGCCCGGACGGCCGGCCTGGGCGACGATGTAGGCCTCCTGCTCGTGGTGGCGGGCGTTCAGCACGTTGTGCGGGATGCCGCGCTTGGTCAGCAGATCGGCCAGCAACTCCGACTTTTCGATGGAGGTGGTCCCGACCAGAACCGGTTGGCCGCGCTTGCGGGCCTCCTCGATCAGATCGATCATCGCGTGGTATTTTTCCGCGCCGGTGCGATAGACCTCGTCGTCGTGGTCGATGCGCTTGACCGCCACGTTGGTCGGGATGTCCACCACCTCCAGACCATAGATCTCGCCGAACTCGGCGGCCTCGGTCATCGCGGTGCCGGTCATGCCCGCCAGCTTGGGATAGATGCGGAAGTAATTCTGGAAGGTGATGGAGGCCAGCGTCTGGTTCTCGCGCTGGATCGTCACCCGCTCCTTGGCTTCCAACGCCTGATGCAGCCCTTCGGAGAAGCGGCGGCCGTCCATCATGCGCCCGGTGAACTCGTCGATGATGATGACCTTGTCATCCTTGACGATGTAATCCTTGTCGCGCTGGAACAGCGTGTGGGCGCGCAACGCCTGTTGGGCGTGATGGACCAGGGCAACGTTCTGGATGTCGTACAGCCCGCCGGACTTCAGCAAACCGGCCTCGGCCAGCAGCGCTTCCATGTGCTCCTGCCCGGCTTCGGAGAAGCTGACGGAGCGGTGCTTCTCGTCCTTCTCGAAATCCTCCGGGCGCAGCATGGGGATCAGGCGGTCCACCTGCTGGTACATCTCGCCCGCGTCGGTGGAGGGGCCGGAGATGATGAGCGGGGTGCGCGCCTCGTCGATCAGGATCGAGTCGACCTCGTCGACGATGGCGAAGTTGAAGGACCGCTGGACCATCTCTTCCAGCCGGAACTTCATGTTGTCGCGCAGGTAATCGAAGCCAAATTCGTTGTTGGTGCCATAGGTGATGTCGGCGGCGTAGGCCGCGCGGCGTTCGTCGTCGTCCAGGCCGGGCACGATGCAGCCGGTGGTCAGGCCGAGGAAGCCATAGACGCGGCTCATCCACCCGCTGTCGCGGCGGGCCAGATAATCGTTGACGGTGACGACGTGGACGCCCTTGCCCTCCAGCGCGTTCAGATAGACGGCCAGGGTGGCGACCAGCGTCTTGCCCTCGCCGGTGCGCATTTCCGCGATCTTGCCCTGGTGCAGCACCATGCCGCCCAGAAGCTGCACGTCGAAATGGCGCTGGCCCAGAACGCGCTTGGCCGCTTCGCGCACGGTGGCGAAGGCGTCGGGCAGGATGTCGTCCAGCGACTCGCCCTTGGCCAGACGTTCGCGCAGCCAATCGGTGCGCGCCTTCACCGCCTCGTCCGACAGGGCGGCGACCGACGGCTCCAAACCGTTGATCTGCTGAACGGTTTTTTGCAGCGTCTTGACCACGCGCGTGTTGGCGGTGCCGAAAATCTTGCGGGCGAGAGCGCCGAACATGAAAACCTCGGAAGTAAAACGGAATGTGGGCCAGCCTATCGACCGGTTTCACATAGGACTATGGCGGGGCGCTGTCAACGAGACCGGTCCGCCCGCGCTGCGCAAAATGCGCGCGGAAAGCCGTCCTGGGGCTGGTATTGCCGGGTGCTGCGGCCCAGTTGTGTGACGGATTGATGGGGGCCTTGCCCGACGCGCGCAACCCATGCTTAATCCACACGAAATCGGGCGCGGGGGCGGCGGATGGCCCTGGCGTCACGCTCCAACGCTTTGCCACACATCCGCCGGAAGGAAATCAGTCGCCATGGTGAATCGAGTGTTCCGCACCGCTCTTCTGTCGATGGCCGCCTGCGGCATCGCGCTGGCCGCGCACGCGCAGACCGCTGCCCCGACCCCCGCCGCCGCCGACCCGGTCGTCGCGCGCGTGAATGGTGAGGAACTGCACCGCTCCGACGTCACCCGGATGGTTGCCCAGCTCCCGGCCCAGGTGCAGCAGATGCCGATCGAGATGATCTACACGGCGGTCATCGATCAGCTCGTCAGCGGCAAGCTGGTCGCGGTGGCGGGGTACAAGGCCAAGCTGGCCGAGACCGCCGAGGTCAAGGACGAGGTCAAGCGCGCCGAGGAGCGCGCGGTCCAACGCGCCTTCGTCCAGAAGGAGGTCAAGGCCCGCATCACGCAAAAGGCGCTGGACGAGGCCTATCAGGCCTATCTGAAGCAGAACCCGCCGCAGGACGAGGTCAAGGCCTCCCACATCCTGGTGGAAAAGGAAGAGGACGCCAAGGCGATCATCGCCGAGCTGGCCAAGGGCGGCGATTTCGCCAAGCTGGCCAAGGAAAAGTCCAAGGACACCGTCGCGGCCCAGCAGGGCGGCGATCTGGGGTACTTCACCAAGGACGCGATGGTCGAACCCTTCGCCAACGCCGCCTTCGCCATGGCCAAGGGCGAGATCAGCAAGGAGCCGGTCAAGACCCAGTTCGGCTTCCACGTCATCAAGGTCGAGGACAAGCGCACCCAGCCCGCCCCGACCCTGGACGAGGTCAAGCCGCAGCTGGAACAGACCCTGTCCAAGGACATCGTGACCGCCCTGGTCGACGAGCTGCGCGCCAGCGCCAAGATCGAGACCTTCCAGCTCGACGGTTCGCCGATGCCCAAGGAAGAGCCGGCCGCCGCCCCGAAGGCGGACGAGCCGAAGAAGCAATAACGCTTCGGATCGGAGCCGTACCCCCTTCTCCCGCTCCGGCTACGGCATTCACACATCTTTGGTTTAGGCAACGTATTGGAAGAAAAAGAATTTTGTTCCGTCATTCCCGCGAAGGCGGGAATCCAGACTTATCCATAAGGGTCGTCTGGCAAACTCTGGATCCCCGCCTTCGCGGGGATGACGGCAAAGTCATTTTATTTCAATTTGCTGCGGTAAGAAAAAGATGTGTGAATCCGCTAGCCCGCTCCGGCGGGGGAGGGGATGGGGAGGGGGTCGCGCGCCCGCCTCCCCGGTTTTGTGCCTCTCCGTTTTGTTGCCTGCCCCGTTTCGCACCTGCCCAGACACCCACCCCCGCACGGGATTTGCCCCATGGCCACGACGCTTTCCCCCTTGGCTCCCGCCAGCTTTCCGACGCTGCCCCCCATCGCGGGCGTGCGCCTCGCCACGGCGAACAGCGGCATCCGATACAAGGGCCGCGATGATCTGTTGCTGGCCGTGCTGGATCCCGGCACCGCCGTCGCCGGGGTGCTGACCCGTTCGCTGACCTGCTCCGCCCCGGTCATCTGGTGCCGCGACAGCCTGCCCAAGGGATCGGCCCGCGCGGTCGTCTGCAACGCGGGCAACGCCAACGCCTTCACCGGCAAGGCGGGCGACGCCACCGTCCAGGCCACGGTCGAGGCCGCCGCCGCCATCGCGGGCTGCGCCACCGACGAGGTCTATGTCGCCTCCACCGGCGTGATCGGCATCCCGCTTGCCGCCGACGCCATCGGCAAATGCCTGCCCGGCATGGTCCCGACGCTGGCGGCGGATTCGGCGGCGTGGGAAAAGGCCGCCCGCGCCATCATGACCACCGACACCTTTCCCAAGGGATCGGTGCGCACCGTCACCATCGGCGGCACGCCGGTGACGATCGCCGGTTTCGCCAAGGGGTCGGGCATGATCGCCCCGGACATGGCGACGATGCTGGGCTTCGTCTTCACCGACGCCGCCATTGCCGCCACCGCCCTGCAGGACATGCTGTCGGAATTCACCGAACGCACCTTCAACGCCATCACCGTGGACGGCGACACCTCCACCAGCGACACGCTGCTGCTGTTCGCCACCGGCAAGGCGGGCAACGCCCCGGTCGCCAGCGCCCAGGCCCCGGAACTGGCCGCGTTCCGCGCCGCGCTGGAGGATCTGCTGCTCGATCTGGCCCTGCAAATCGTCCGCGACGGCGAAGGGGCGACCAAGTTTGTCGCCATCACCGTGGACGGGGCCGACAGCAACGCGGCGGCCAAGCGCATCGCCCTGACCGTGGCGAATTCCCCGCTGGTCAAGACCGCCATCGCCGGTGAAGACGCCAATTGGGGCCGCATCGTCGCCGCCATCGGGCGGGCGGGCGAGCGCGCCGACCGTGACCTCATCAAGATCACCGTCGGCGGCACCCTGATTTGCGCCGAAGGGATGGAAGTCCCCGGTTACGACGAAACCCCGGTCGCCACCCACATGAAGGGCAAGGAGATCGACGTGCACATCGACCTCGGCCTGGGCCGTGGAACCGCCAAGGTGTGGACCTGCGACCTGACCCACGGCTACATCGACATCAACGGCAGCTACCGGAGCTGACCGTCACCGGAGTTGCGCGATGACCGCCTGTTTCGATCCCGCCTCCACCCCACCGCGCGGCAGCCTGCCGACCTTGCTGGTCGTCGCGGTGGCTCTGGTGGACGCCGATGGCCGCGTGCTGCTGGCCCAACGCCCGCCCGGCAAATCGCTGGCCGGTCTGTGGGAGTTTCCCGGCGGCAAGGTGGACGCGGGCGAAACCCCGGAAGCCGCGCTGGTGCGCGAGCTGAAGGAGGAGTTGGGGATCGACACGGCGGCCAGTTGCCTCGCCCCCTTCACCTTCGCCTCGCACAGCTACGAGAGCTTTCATCTGCTGATGCCGCTCTATGTCTGCCGGGTGTGGGAGGGCGATGTTGTGGCGCGCGAGGGGCAACGGCTGGCCTGGGTGCGCCCGAACCGCATGGGCGACTACCCGATGCCGCCCGCCGACGTGCCGCTGGTCGCCATGCTGCGGGACCTGCTGTAGACCTAGCGCTGTAGACCTTGCGCTGTAGACCTTGCGTTGAAAAAGACAGGGAGCGGCGCTATAGTCTTGGGAGGTGGCCGATGGGTGTTCCCGCACCCACCGGCCCGCTCCTGATGCTTAGCGGTGGATCAGGCGGATTTCGATCCGCCAGCGCCGCCACTGGAGCACCAGGGAGAAGGGCATCTTCTTCATGCCTTTTTTCCTCCTTCTGAAACGGCGGATGGACCACCCATCCGCCGTTTTCAGTTTACCCGGATCGCGCGAAAACAATCCAGGATTTCACACGCATGTGTGGATCTGGTCCGGCCTTGCGGGCTGACCGTGTTTTCCGAGTCGCGATTGCGGCTTTGCCGTGGGGGCAATCTGTGCGACATGATGGGGGTTGACCCGATGGCCGCCCGGCGGCCTGCCCCTGATTGAACCGCATCGGCGTGGATTCGTTGTTTTCCTTCCCCAGCCGCGCGACCAGCCCGGCCCCCGGCCCGGACGACTCCGGGCTTGACGCGGCCCTGTCCGCGCTGCGCACCGTCTTCGGCTACGCCGCCTTCCGGGGCCAGCAGGCCGACATCATCGACCATGTGGTGCGCGGCGGCGACGCGCTGGTGCTGATGCCCACCGGCGGCGGCAAATCGCTGTGCTATCAAATCCCGGCGCTGGTGCGCGACGGCGTGACCGTGGTGGTGTCGCCGCTGATCGCCCTGATGCGCGATCAGGTCACGGCCCTGCGCGAATTGGGCGTGCGCGCCGCCTTCCTCAACTCCTCCCTCGGCGCGGCGGAGGCGCGGGAGGTGGAGCGCGACATGGTGCGCGGCGACCTCGATCTGGTCTACATCGCGCCCGAACGGCTGGTGACGCCGCGCTTCCTGGAACTGCTCGACCGCACCAAGCTGGCGCTGTTCGCGCTGGACGAGGCGCATTGCGTGTCGCAGTGGGGGCATGATTTCCGCCCGGAATATCTGCAACTCTCGATCCTGCACGAACGGCACCCGGACGTGCCGCGCATCGCGCTGACCGCCACCGCCGACGTCCAGACCCGCAACGAGATCAAGGAAAAGCTGGGGCTGACGGAGGCGCGCGTCTTCCTGTCCAGCTTCGACCGTCCCAACATCACCTACCGCGTGGTTCCGAAGAAGAGCGAGCGCCAGCAGATGCTGGCCTTCCTCAACGAGAATCACGGCGAGGACGCGGGCATCGTCTATTGCCTGTCGCGCAACAAGGTGGAGGAAACCGCCGCCTGGCTGAACACCCAGGGGCGGGAGGCGCTGCCCTACCACGCCGGTCTGCCCGCCGAGGTGCGCGAGGCCAACCAGGACCGCTTCATCAAGGGCGAAGGTCTGGTGATGGTGGCGACCGTCGCCTTTGGCATGGGCATCGACAAGCCGAACGTCCGCTTCGTCTGCCACCTTGATTTGCCCAAAAGCTTGGAAGCCTATTATCAGGAAACCGGCCGCGCCGGGCGCGACGGCCTGCCCGCCAACGCCTGGATGGCCTATGGCATGGCCGATGTGGTGATGCTGCGCCAGATGCTGGAGCAGTCGGAGGCGGGCGACAGCCACCGCCGGGTGGAGCGCGGCAAGCTGGAGGCCATGCTGGGCTATTGCGAAAGCAGCGGGTGCCGCCGTCAGGTCCTGCTGCACTATTTCAACGAGACGCTCGCCAAGCCTTGCGGCAACTGCGACACCTGCCTGGAGCCGGTGGCGACCTGGGACGGGACCATCGCCGCGCAAAAGGCGCTGTCGGCGGTCTACCGCACCGGCCAACGCTATGGGGCCGGGCATCTGATCGACGTGCTGCTGGGCAACCCGACGGAAAAGGTGGTGCAGCAGGCGCACGACGCCCTGAAGACCTACGGCGTCGGCAAGGAACTGGCCAAGGCCGAATGGCAATCGGTCTACCGGCAATTGGTCGCGAACGGTTTCCTGACCGTCGATCTGGAAGGTTATGGCGGCTTCCGCCTGACCGATTCCGGGGTGGCGGTGATCAAAGGCCAGCGCACCGTCCGTCTGCGCAAGGATCCGGTGCAGGAACGCCGCCGCACCGTCCACGACGCCCTGCGCCGCCAGAGCGGGCGGGGCGGCTCGTCCTTCTCGACCGGCGGGGGTTCGTCCGGCGGCGGCGGCGGTGGGCGGGCGACCCTGTCGGCGGCGGATGACGCGCTGTGGCACGCCCTGCGCGATTGCCGCACCGAGCTGGCCAAGGAACAGGGGGTGCCGCCCTACGTCATCTTCCACGACAGCACGCTGCTGGAGATGGTCCACCAACGCCCCCTGACCCCGGACGCCTTCGCCCGCCTGCCCGGTGTCGGCAGCCGCAAACTCGACCGCTACGCCGCCGCCTTCCTGGACGTGATCCACGAGCATGGCTGAACCGGGAGGGCTGAAGCGGGGGGATGAAACTGGATTGGCGGGTTGTTGAACCGCCGATGATTTTTTTGAAAATGTTCGCTTGCATCCTTCCAATCCCGTCGCTATGTTCCCCGCCACAACGACGCCGCAGTAGCTCAGGGGTAGAGCAACTGATTCGTAATCAGTAGGTCCGGGGTTCAAATCCCTGTTGCGGCACCAGTTTCAAAGGCCCTGAAGCGCCCCGCGCTTCAGGGCCTTTGCATGTCCGGGCGATGCTTCCTGTTTGGCGGATTGTCGGCGTGCTTGTGTTCGTCTCTGGTTCAAGAAACCCACGCGGAAGCGTAGGCAAAACCACCCAGCCCGCTCACCCCGCCAGCGGCAGGGGCACGGGTTGGCCGATGGCGAAGCCGCTGGGGGTGGGGTGGCGTTCCAGGATGCGGCGGCGGGCGTCGTCGGCGGTTTCGGCGACCAGGGCGTAATGCTTCACGCCGGTCCAGGGGGCCTTGTCGTCCAGCGCCTCCACCGCGACGTACCAGAGCTGGCCGTCGGCGCGGGCGACGCGGTCGAAGCAATGGAACTCCATCGGGGCCTGGCTTTCCGCCGCCACCAGCGCGTTTTGCAGGTCGTTCACGTCGGCTTGCGCGTTGGCGATGTCGTGGCCCAGCGCGGTCAGGGTTTCTTCGATTTCCGCGCGGCGGACGGCGGCGAGCTTGTTGTAATTGTCGTACACGTCCAACCGTTCCGACAGCGCCCGCAGTTTGGCGTTCTGGCGGTCGGCGCGGGTGCGCAACTGGCGTTCCCCCAGCGATCCAAAGGCCAAGGTCAACAGGGTGGCGAGCAGCCAGAGCATATTCATGACGCGGCGGCTCCCGGTGCGGGCGCGGCCTCTGCTGTGGCGGCAGGGGCGGGATCGGGCGTGGCCTTTTCGGCGTCCGACGACACGAAGGTGACGCCCACCGTTTCGTTGAAGATGCTGCGGGTCAGCATTTGCGCGGCGGGGTAATCGGTGGACCAGACCTGCGCCTCGTTGCGGAAGGGCCAGATGGCGGGATGGACCACCGCCTTGGCGTCCGGCCGCTGCATGGCACCGGGAATCATCGACAGGGTGAAGCGGAACAGGAGCCGCCCCACCTCGGGCCGCCCGATTTCGTGGATGAAGCGGCGCGACCCGGCGGTGCGTTTGCGCCCCCGTCGACCCAACACCAGCCGTTCAGCCTCCAGTTCGGCCAGAACGGCGCGCTGGGCCTCCACATCAGCCTGCATGGCTTCCAACTCGTTGGCGCGCACCTCCAGGGCGTCGCGCTCCGCCTTCAGTTTTGCGGCGACCCGCTCAAGCTCGCGGCCCCGGGCGAGAATCAGGGCGAAGCGGACAGCCAGAAACAGAAGGGTCGCGCCGATGCACAGAACCGACATCAGGACGACGAAATCGTCCGCGCCACCAGCATGCGCAGCGGAGGGCGTCATCGGGCGTCCGTCCTGAGCGTGGTGTCGGTCATCCCCCTTGGCTCCGCAATCCCATGAGGCCGGGATGGACGATGCGCAACCGCAAGCCATCCGCAAAAACAAGACGGTAACGCCGAACTGGCGGCGCGTCCACCCCTGCTGTCAAAGAAACACGGCGGTCCTGTGGGTCAGGCGGGCATCAGGCGAAGATCACAGCAGGTTCTGCGGCTGGGAAGCCGCGCGCAAGAGCGCCATATGCTTGCGCCACGCTGTTAACGATTTTGTCGAATATCCGACTGTTGTGACGAATTGTAAGAAATCGGTGGTTGGAGCCGTGGAAAGACCGGCGTCCGCGCGTGGGCGGCGGACGCCGGGAGCGGTCACTTGCGCGCGGCTATGGCGGTTTCCGCCGCCTTGACCAGATCGGGGCCGATCTGCTTGGCCCACTTGTCATAAACGGCCTGGGTGGCCTTCTGGAACGCCTTCTGCTGGTCCGGGGTCAGTTGGACGACGTCCACGCCCTGGGCGGCGATCTCCTTCAGCAGGCTGTCGTCGCCCGCCGCGATGCCCTTGCGCGACAGGGCGATTTCCTCCGCCGCCGCCTGAAGACCGGCGGCGCGCACAGCCTCCTGATCCTCCTTCGACCAGCTCGCCCACACCTCCTTGTTGACCACGAAGATCAGCGGATCGGCGACGTAGCCCCACAGGGTCAGGTGCTTTTGCCCCAGCGTCGGCAGCTTGGCGGCGGTGAAGATGGTCAGCGGGTTTTCCTGCCCGTCCACCGCGCCAGTGGACAGGGCGGGCTGCGCGTCGGCCCAGCTCATTTGCGTCGGGTTGGCCCCCAGCGCGGTGAAGGTGTCGAGGTAGAGCGGCGAGCCGACGACGCGGACCTTCAGCCCCTTCAGATCCTCCGGGGCCTTGATCGAACGCTTGGAATTGGAGATTTCGCGGAAACCGTTTTCGCCCCAGGCCACCGGAACCACATCCTTGGTCGCCAGCAGGTCGAACAACTGCTTGCCGACCGCCCCTTGGGTCAGCGCGTCGATCGCCTTGTGGTCGGGCATCAGGAAGGGCAGGGAGAAGAGGTTCAGCTCCTTGACCTGCGGCGACCAGTTGATGGTCGAGCCGACGGCCAGATCGATGGTTCCCTGGCGCAGCGCGGTGAATTCCTTGGTCTGGTCGCCGTTCACCAGCGAGGTGCCGGGGTACATCTTGACGACGATGCGCCCGTTGGTCTTCTCCTTGATGAGTTCGGCCCAGCGGTCGCCGCCCACCCCCCAGGGGAAGGGCTTGCCCAGAACGGTGGAGAGCTTGTACTCCGCCTTGTAATCGGCGGCGGTCGCCGCACCCGGCAGCAGGGCCGGAAGCGTCAACGCGGCCAACGCGATGCCGGTGAGCAGAGACTTCAGCGATGTCATTCTTGTTTCCTCCCAAGCGCCTGGCGCGAACGATACGGACCGGAATGGTACAGACGCGCGCACGCTTCTTCCACGCGGAATTTGACGCGCGCCGCGCCCGGCCCGACAATGCCGCCATGCGCAGGATGTCCGCTGGTGCCCGGGTCGGGCTGATGGTGATCGGGTTGGTCGTGCCGGTGGCTCCGGCGGCGGGGCAGGGCGCTGCGGCGGTTCCGTCGGCGGTCCCGTTGCAGCCCAATCCCAGCGAATGCGAGATTCAGGCCGCGTTGCTGGGTGTGGTTGGGTCTGGTTGCCCGCCGATCCATCTGCAACGCCCGCCCGCCCCGCCGCCCGCCGTCGCGGTTCCGCTGTCCACCCCCACGGCGTCCCCCGTTCCACCCGCCGCCGCTGCGCCCGGGACGCTGACGGTCCCGAAGGATTCCGCCCCGATGGAGGTGGCCAAGCCGGTCTTGAAGGCCGCCTTCCGGGTCGAGTTTGATTTCAACTCCACCGTCATACGCCCCGAATCGCGGGTGATTCTGGACCGGGTGGCGGCGGTGATGAGCGCGCCCGCCGCCGGGGCCATCCGGTTTCGCGTGATCGGCCACACCGACGCGGTGGGCGGCGACGCGGCCAACCTTGCCCTGTCCGAACGCCGGGCGCTGGCGGTGGTCGCCTACCTCACCGGCCAGCACGGCATCGCCGCCAACCGCCTGGAAGCGACCGGGCGCGGGATGCGGGAATTGCTGTTGCCCGACCAGCCAACGGCGGCGGCGAACCGGCGGGTGGAGATCGTGAATCTTGGGGAATGAGGGAGGGGGTGGGAGGTAGGAGGGTTTTGACACAGATGAACACAGATAAACACAGATGAAAATAAGATGAAATCGTGAATTTGACCTTTTTATGGGGGAAATTGCAGATTGAAATCGAATAATTCCGATTCATTTAATAATAAAGGATTAAAATTTTATATTTTATAGCGCCGCGCTCAAAACATGAAAAAGTCCACGGCGCTCTGTGCTTTTTTTGTCGAGCATCTTCGCGCATCAAATCGATCCCGATTTAATGCGATCTACTCTAAAGTCAATAAATCATCATCGGCAATTTCTCATGGTTTGGATCATTAAAAATCGACGTTCATCTGTGTTCATCTGTGTTCATCTGTGTCAAAAAACCCACATCCCAGCCCCCACACTCCCCCCAGTCCCCTCACCCCCCAGCGTCCTCCCAGCCCCAGCGCTCCCATGCGCCGTCGAGGAAGGCGGTCAGGCGTGCGCCGCCGGGCAGGCCGTGGCAGGACAGCAGCGATGGGGCGACCCGGCCGCCGCCGCGCGTCCACCACAGGCTTGACAGGCCCGACAGCGGCCCGGCCAGGCGCTCCACCATGGCGACGGAGGCCGGGTGGACGCGTTCCGGTTCCGGGCGGCCCAGAATGGCGAGGCGGGCGGGCAAGCCTTCCACATCGGCCCCGGCGCGGCAGGCGTCGTCGGCCACCGCTTCGGCGCGGGTGAACCACGCGGCGCAGGCGGCCGGGGCGGCGGCCAATGCGACGTCGTCGGGCAGGGTGGCGGCCAGGGTGAAGGGGTAGAGCCGCCCGACGCGGTCGGCGCTGGGCATCAACAGGCCAACCAGCGGGGTGTCACCGCACAGCCCGGCGGACAGGGCGAAGCGCCACACCGGCGCGGCGGCGAAGGCGCGCTCCCAGGCCCCGCCCAGGCCGCGCCCGGCCTCGGCCAGCGCGCGGGCCAGCCAATCGTCCCACGGGTCGAGCACCTCACGCGGCAAGCCATGACCGACGAAATCGCCGCGCGCGGGCAGCTTGCCGTGGAAGCCGACGCCGTAAAAACCGCCGCGCGGGTAGTGGTTGCGGGCGTAGGCGTCGTGGCGGCTGGCCGGGGCCATGGGCCGGGGATGGGTGGCGGGAACCGTCCAGCGACCGGCGGGCGCGCGCAGGCCCAGATCCAGGCCCAGATCCAGGCTCAAGTCCAGGCTCATGGGCGGGACGGCTGGTTTTGGGCCAGCACCTCGTTCACGCGGTTGACCAGCGCCTCGTCCACCGGGATCGGGGCGAAGCCGATCTCGAACAGCGCGGCGAGGTGGTCGCCCAGCGCCCGGCGGCGGCCGTCGTTGGCGGGACCGGCCAGCGTGCGTTGCCAATCAATGGCCAGCCATTCGGCGAAATAGGCCGAATCCATCGGCTCCTCCCCACCGACCATGCGGTAGGCGCGCAGGGCCAGCCGCAGGATGTCGGGCCGCGCCCAGTTGGTGCGCAACTGCTCCTCCAGCCGCAGCACCAGCCGGGCGAGGAACAGGGTGCGCAAGGCGCGCTGGTAGGCCAGATCGGCGGGCGGGGCCAGCCGGTTGCCCTGATACAGCCCGCCCGCCAGACCGGCGGAGGCCCAGCGCCCGCGTTCGGCGTAGCCCATCGGCAGCGCGCGCAGGGCGTCCAGCGCGGGCAGGATGGCGGCGGCGTCGGTGTCGTCCACCCGCGTCAGGGCGCGCGGCGGTGTGTTGAGCGGGCGCAACGCCTCCTCCACCCCGGCGGCGGCGGCGTTGGCGCGGTCCAGCAGCGCGGCGTTGCCGCCGTAGCTGTAGAGCCAGAAGGCCCCCAGCAGCAGCCCGGCGGCCAGCGCCCCGCCCAGCGACAGGATGGTGCGGCGGCGGCGCGCCTGCTCCAACGCGCCGTCCACCCCGGCGAGGTTGGCCTCGGGAAACACGACGTCGGGCAGCAGTCGGTCGAGGAAATAGGTGTCGCCGTCGGCGTCCGGGACCAGCGGGCCGGGGCGTCCGCGCACCGCCTGCGTGGCGCTGGTCAGATAGACGCCGCGCAGCCGGGGGGCGGCTCCCTCCGCCCCCGCCGTGTCGGGGGAAAAGGCGGTGTCGATCAGGTCGGCCAGCGCCGGTTCCAGCTCGGCGATGCGCAACGGAAAGGCGAAGGCGGCGGAGCGGCGTTGGATGTCCGGCTCCTGGTGCAGGCGGTCGAGCAGCCATTCGTCCAGCCGCCGGATCAGCCCGGCGAACAGGCCGTGGAAGGCGGGCAGCGGCCCGGTCAACGCCTCCTCGGCGGGGAAGGTCATGCCCCAAATCTGGGCACGGCCCGCGCGGTCGAGCGGGTCGAAGAAGGTGGCGAAGCCCTCCACCAGATCGGCCTTGGTCAACACCACATAAACCGGGGCGCGCACGCCCAGTTGCGCCCGCAGCTCGCCCAGGCGCTGGCGCAGGGCGGTGGCGTGGGCGCGGCGTTCGGTGGTGCTCCACTGCGCCAGATCGGGCAGGCTGAGCGTCACCAGCACGCCGTTGGCCGGTTGGCGCGGTCGGTGCTCCTTCAACAGATCGAGCAGGCCCGACCACACCCGGCCATCGACGGCGCGGCGGCTGTCCTGCGTGGTGTAGCGCCCGGCGGTGTCGATCAGCACGGCGCGGTCGGTGAACCACCAGTCGCAATTGCGGGTCCCACCCAGATTGGCGATGGGTTCGGCGATGTCGGTGTCGGCCAGCGGCGCGCCCAAACGGGCGTTGGCCAGCGCGGTGGATTTGCCCGACCCCGGCGCGCCGATCACCAGATACCAGGGCAGTTGATAGAGGTAACGCCCGGTCCAACCCGCGCCGAAACGCTGGGTCTTCAGCCGCGCCAACACGGCGTCGAGCCGCTGGCGCACGGTCCCGATCTCGTCCAGCGAGGCGCGCAGCTCCGGGTCATGGGCGGCGGCCAGCGCCTCCACCAGCCGGGCGTTGGCCGCGCGCTCGCGGGCGTCGATCAGGCGGTTCACAGCGACCCACCCGGCCAGCGCGGCTAGCAGCGGCAGCAGCCGCACCGACCAATCGGTGTCGGCCAGATGCGGAACCACCAGCCAGCCGATCACCCCCAGCAGGGCGGCCCCGGCCAGCGACACGCCCCAGCGCACCCGCGCGGGCAGCGGCGCGCCCATGGACGCCAGGCCCGGGCGGGTCCCGCGCCCGCGCAGCCGCGCCAGCGTGGGTTTGGGCAGGAGGGAGCGTTTCGGGTGGGGCTGGGTTGGCCGTTGCATCGCCACCCCTTACTGCGGGTACAGGCGGATGTCGATCCGCCGGTTGGTGTCGCGCCCGGCGGGCGTGTTGTTCAGGGCGATGGGTTCGCTGTCGGCTCGTCCCTCCGCCGTCAAACGGTTGGGGCCGACGCTGCGTTCCAACAGCTTGCGCACCGCGTCGGCCCGCGCGTCGGTCAGGCTCTGGGCGCTGGGGAAACGGCCGGTGCGTGGCGTCTGGTCGTCGGTGTGGGCCACCACCATGACATGGCCGGATTCCGGGGCCAGCGCCTGCCCGACGCGGTCGACGATGGCGCGGTGGCGGGCCTTCACCACCTCGCTGCCGGTGGCGAACATGGCGGCGGCGGGGATGCGGATGACCAGCGCGCCGTCTTCCCCGGCCAACACCTCCACCGCGTTGCTGCGGATTTCCGGGGTCAGTTGGCCGGTGACGCGGGCGATCAGGGCGGGGCCGGCGGTGGGCGGCGGCGGCGGGGCGAGTCGGGCGATCTCGATCGGGCCGTCGGGCAGCAGGGCCGACAGCCGGGCGACCACCGGCTCCGCCTGCCGGGCCAGGGAGGCCGACAATTGGCCGTAGAGCAGCGCCAGCGCCACCCCCACGGCGGCCCAGGCGATCCAGGACGGGACCGTCACGCCCAGCGGGCGGAACCGTTCGGTCAGGCCGCGCCAGGACGGCGACAAAGCGGGGTCGCGGTCGCCGCGCGCCCGCCGCAGGATGCGGTAGAGTTCGTCGCGCAGATGGGCCAGATCATGCGCGCCGCGCGGCTTGTCGCGGTATTTGCCCTCAAAGCCCAGCGACAGGCAGGCGTAGAACAGCTCCAACTCGCGCAGATGCAGGCGGGGATCGCCCAGCATGGTGTCGAGCAGGTCGAACAGCCGGTCGGGTCCGCCCGCCTCCGGATCGATGCGGTCGGCCACCCCCTCCTGCGCCCAGACGCTGCGAGGCCCCCAGGGCGTGGCCCGCACCACGTCATCCAGCGTGACGCACAGGGCGAAGCGGGCGACCCGCAACTCCTCCGGCGCCAGCCCGGCGGCGGCCCCGTCGCTGTCGAAGCGGCGCAGGGTGGACAGCGCCAGGTCGCGGGCGCCGTCGGGATCCTCGTGGGTGGCGCGGTCGCGCAGGGCGGCGGCGAGCGCCAGCGCCGGGGCGGCGGCGCTCAACAGCGGATTCAGCGCCTCGCGCAACCGCTGTTCGGGCAGGAACAGGGCGGCCTTGGCCGGGGCGGCGGGCTGTGCGGCCGGTGGGGCGTGGTGGGGGGAGGCGGCTTCCGCTGGGGCGGGCGTCACCGGCGCGGTCGGTGAGGTGGCCGGTGGGGTGGCCAGAGGGACGGACGGGGCCGGTCGGGGGCCGAAGCCGGGGCGGATCGCCTTCAGCGGGGCCGGGCCAAGATGCGGGCGGTCGCTGGGCGGCGGCGGATCGGCGGGTGGTTGATCCGGGCCGGGCGGATTGGCGGGCGCGTCGAAGGCGGGGGAGCGGGTGGTCAGGAAGGCGGGTGGCGGGCGTTGGCCAAAGCGCGGTTCGCGGCGCGGCCCGTCGGGCGACTCCCCGTCCCGCCGGGATTCAAACCACGGCTCTCCAGTCCCGAAACGGTCGTCCACCCCCATCGTCCCCGGTCTTCCCCTGCGCAGCGCCCAAACCCGATCGAGCAAGAGGCCCAATCGAGCAAGAGGTATAGCAGGCCCGCCCCGGCGGTGAAATCCATCCGCGTCGCCGCAGCCCGACAATTGGCCCGGCCCTTGCGATGCGGTCCGCGTTCGTTCCACCAACGGAGACGCTGATGCCGAAATTCGACCTCTACGTCGTAAGACCCCCCGCCGGAATGGCGACCGTGACCGCCATTCCCGAAGGAAAACAGAAGCAATCGGAAGTCACTCTGCGCAACCTCAGCCGGTCGGGCTGCATGGTCAAGTCGCTGGGTGACATTGATTTGTCGTTCGTCAAGAAATCGGAGGCGCAAATCAAGATCGAGTTCGCCATTCGCACCATGTTTGCGGCCTCGTCCTACAAGCCGCCGGTGTCGATTGTCTGGTGAGTGATGCGGAGGGACTTGCGCCCCGTCAGGCGGCAGTTTTTGCCGCCGGGGCGGTCCCGCCCGGCAACCTCTGACCAGCCCCGCAAGGCCGCTTCGATCCGGCGGGGCGTTCCACCATGAGGAGGCGGAACCCCGCAACGGGCGTTCCGCCCCCCTCCCCAGACCGTGGAATGGTGTGGGGGGCGGCGAGTCGCGGTCAGATTTCCAACTGCATGCCCAACTCGACCACACGGTTCGG
Source organism: Azospirillum sp. (assembly GCA_027486405.1). Classification (GTDB taxonomy): domain Bacteria; phylum Pseudomonadota; class Alphaproteobacteria; order Azospirillales; family Azospirillaceae; genus Azospirillum. Next base: position 97,522 of record JAIXPD010000047.1, read on the forward strand.
CGGGATGCAGAAATACTCCGACGGGCTGGCCGACAGCTTCGACAGGAAGATGAAGACCGGCTCCTGCCATTTCGGCAGGCCGTTGGTGTGGGTGGAGCGGATCAGCGTTTCGCGGCTGACAAAATAGGTGGTTTCCATCGGCTCGAACGGCAGGCCGGGGATCTTCTTCTTTTCCAGCGCGTTGGGAATGTCCGGCTCGTCCTTGAAGCCGAAATGCAGGATCAGCCGGTAGAAACCCGCCGAATAGGGTTTCAGCTCGAACCGCTGTTCGTCGGGCACATGGGGCACGTCGTCGATGTCCACGGTCAGCAGCACGACGCGTTGGTGCAGCACCTTGTAGTGCTTCATGCTGTGCAGCAGGCTGGGCGGCAGGCCGCGCGGGTTGCCGGTGAGGAACACCGCCGTTCCCGGCACGCGCTGGATCGAGCCGCCGCGCAGCCGTTCCAGCAGCGAATCCATCGGCAGCGCGTCTTCGGCCAGCCGCTTGCGCACCACCTCGCGCCCGGCGCGCCAGATCGCCATCAGCAGGAAGACCAGCGCGCCGATGACCAGCGGAAACCAACCGCCGTCTTCCACCTTGATGATGTTGGACAGGAAAAAGGCCGCGTCCACCGACAGGAAGATCAGGGCCGCCAACACCGCCTGCCACAGCGGCCAGCGCCCCAGCCCGCGCGCCACCTTGTAGGCCAGCAGGGTGGTGGCGACCATGGTTCCGGTGACGGCGATGCCATAGGCGGCGGCCAGATTGCTCGACGTCTTGAAGGTCAGCACCAGCGCCACCACGCCGATCAACAGCACCCAGTTGATTTGCGGCATGTAGATCTGGCCCTTCTCGTGCTCGGAGGTGTGGCGCACCTCCATGCGCGGCAGATAGCGCAGATGCATGGCCTGCAACGTCACCGAATAAGCCCCGGTGATGACCGCCTGACCGGCGATGACCGTGGCGGCGGTGGCCAGCAGCACCAGCGGCAATTGCGCCCAATCCGGGGCCAGATGGAAGAAGGGGTTCTCAATCGCCTCCGGCTCGCGCAGCAGCAAGGCCCCCTGGCCGAAATAGCACAGCAGCAGGGCGGGCAGGACCAGCGCGAACCAGGCCAGCCGGATTGGCTTGCGCCCGAAATGCCCCATGTCGGCGTACAGCGCCTCGCCCCCCGTCACCGCCAGCACCACGGCCCCCAGCAGCAGGAAGCCTTTCCAGCCGTGGGTGGACAGCATCTCCACCGCGTGGCCCGGCCACACCGCGCCCAGCACCGCCGGGTATTGCACGATCTGGCTGACGCCCATCGTTCCCAGCACCAGGAACCACAGCATCATGACCGGGCCGAACAGCTTGCCGACCCGTTCGGTGCCAAAATTTTGCAGGACGAACAGCGCGACCAGGATCACCACGGTGATGGGGATGACGTACTCGTCGAACACCGGCTCGACGACCTTCAGCCCCTCCACCGCGCTCAACACCGAAATGGCGGGGGTGATGAGGCTGTCGCCGTAGAACAGGGCCGCCCCGGTGATGCCGATGGCCATCACCGCGCGCGTCCGCCGGTGGCCGGGCCGCATCCCGCGCAGCGCCAGCGCGGTGAGCGCCAGGATCCCGCCCTCGCCCTGGTTGTCGGCGCGCATCACGAAGACGACGTATTTGATCGTCACCGTGATGATGAGCGCCCAGAAAATCAGCGACAGCACGCCCAGGATGATGTGCGGCGACAGATCGAAGCCGCCGCCCTGGGTCAGGCATTCGCGCAGGGTGTAGAGGGGGCTGGTGCCGATGTCGCCATACACGACGCCCAGCGCGCCCAGGGTCATGGCGCGCAGTTTGGCGGCGTGGTCGCGGTCGGTCATGCTGGCTTCCATCGGCGGTCCTGTCGCTTGTCGCCCTTGGGGTGGCTGAGGCTGGTGGGCTGAATGTGTGGGCGTGGGTTTAGACTCCGATCCCTTATGCGGCGCTGCGGCGCAACGCAAGAACCGAATGGCGGCGGCGGAGTCTGGGGCGCTTGAGCGCGGATTCGGCAATCAAATCCTGAACGCGAGCAGGGTTTTTTCGCGCAAACAGTTCTTGGAATGGTTCTAGGGACAATCAGGGTTCGGAACCGTTGCATCGCCTTTGGCTAAATGCTTCCATTCAAACGCACACCGCGATGCATCCCGAGCCGGGGACCATGTCCAACGACGATCCGTTCATCCAGGAAACCACCCTTTCACCGACGGTGGCGATCCGCGACGCCGGTCCCGGAGCCGACCCCTGGTTGGTTCTGGTGGTCGATGATGAGCCGGAGGTGCACGCCGTCACCCGTCTGGTGCTGACCCGGCTGCGCTTTCGCGGGCGGCCGCTGAAGCTGATGAGCTGCCTGTCGGCGGCGGAGGCGGAACGTGTTCTGCGCGCCACGCCCGACATCGCGATCATCCTGCTGGACGTGGTGATGGAGACGGAGGACGCCGGTTTGCGTCTGGTCCGGACCATCCGCGAGGAGATCGGCAACCACGCGATCCGCATCATCCTGCGCACCGGCCAGCCTGGACAGGCCCCGGAAGAGGATGTCGTTCTGGCCTATGACATCAACGATTACAAATCCAAGGCGGAGCTGACCTCGCAGAAGCTGTTCACCAGCGTGGTGTCGGCCCTGCGCTCCTACACCGACATCGTGGCGCTGGAAACCAACCGGCGCGGCCTGCAACAGATCATCCAATCGACCGACCGCCTGTTTGAGCTGCGCAGCATGCAGCAGTTCGCGGCGGGGGTGTTGACGCAACTGTCCAGCGTTTTGCGGGTCAAGCCCGACGCCATCCTGTGCGCCCAGCGGGGGGAGGCGGACGGACCGCTGACCGTGCTGGCCGGGGCCGGGCGTTACGCCGACGCGGTGGACCAGCCCGATCACGCCCTGACACCGGAGGTCGTCGCCGGCATCAACGAGGCGTTCCGCAGCAAGCGCGGTGTCTATGGCGCGGACGGCTCCACCCTCTACATCCGCGTGCCCGACGGGCATGAGGTGGCGGCCTGGATCCACACCGACCGCCCGCTGGACGGGGTGGACCGCGCGCTGGTCGAGGTGTTCGCGTCCAAGATCGCCATCAGCTTTTCCAACGTCAGCCTGTATGAGCGGTTGCGGGAAGCGAACGAGACGCTGGAACTGCGGGTGGCTGAACGCACCCGCGCGCTGGAGGAGGCGAACGCGCGCCTGAACCGGCTGGCGACGCTCGATCCCCTGACCGGGGTGTGGAACCGCCGCCGCTTCCTGGAGTTGGCGGGGGCGGAGTTGGGGCGGGCGCGGCGCTATGGCCGCCATTTGGGGATTTTCCTGCTCGACCTCGACCGGTTCAAGCAGGTCAACGACACTTATGGCCACGCGGCGGGGGACGAGGTGTTGCGCACCGTGGTCCGCCGCACCCGCGAGGCGCTGCGCGCGTCCGACCACATCGCCCGTTTCGGTGGCGAGGAGTTCGTCGTTCTGCTGCCCGAAACCGATTCCGAAGGCACGCAGATTGTGGCTGAACGGGTGCGGGCGTCGCTGGCCCAGGCCCCGGTTCCGGTGGAAGGGCGTCTGGTTCCGATCACCGGCAGCATCGGCGTGGCCAATTGGCTGGCGGAGGAAAGCTCCATCGAACAGACCTTGCGCCGGGCCGATTCCGCGCTGTACAGCGCCAAACAGGCCGGGCGCAACCGGGTGGAGCGCGGTTGATCGTCCGGCTTGCGGCAAATTGTTGCGTTGCCCCCGTTGAACCCATCAGGCTTACGGGATACTGATTGGCCCGGGCGATAGCCAATACACGGGCGCAAACGCATGTGGCACGAATACACCCAGGCACTCATCACCGCCTTCGGGCTGGCTGGTCTTGGCTTTGCCATCGCCAAGCTCGTCGTGGTGTTTGGCGAGCGGGCCATTGAAAAGCGGCACGGCGTGAGCGGCATGCGCGATTCCATCGTCATGCGGGCCAAGCTGGAAACCAAACTGGAGGCTCGTCGCGTGGTGCGCGTGGCGGAGCTGAAGGAGCTGGACGGCGAGGTGGAGGACATCCTGCGCCGCCGCAAGACCCTGGAACGTCAACTTCGCGAGTCGCAGGTTGCCGGGGAAAAGCTGGTCCGTCTGATCGGCGAAGAGGTGAAGGGAACCCCCTGCTACATCGCCATGGTGGTCAACAAATACATCACCGGGGCGAATTTCCAGCAAAAGGCCAACGCCTACATCGACCCCCATTGGGCGAGGCCCCAAACGGTCGAGGTGTGGGCCAAGACCATCGCCGACGCCCGCGCCGAGGTGGAGCGCCGCTTTCCCCCGGCGCTGGGCTACAGCATCACGCGCATGCAGGACAGCGGGGCCAGCGACGGCCCCGTTGCCAAAGCCGGTTGAGGACAGCGCATCATGGCTTTCGTTTTCGCCGGATTGATCGGTCTGGCCTCTTTGGTGGTGGCGCTGCTGCTGGCCCTGCGCCGTTTGAAAAACACCGAGGAGCGGATCGCCAACGCGGTCAACCGCAAGCAGACCCAGGTTGACCGCATCAAGAAGCTGGCCCGCACCACCTTGGGGCAGGCCCGCGACCTGCGCGACGCCCGCCGCCGCAAGGCGATGGCCGAACTGGGGTGCGAGGAGCTGGAGCAGCGTTTGCGCTCGACGGGTGGCTCCAGCAATCGGATTTACGTGCTGGACGACCGCCGCACCGACGCCGACGGCACCTGGATCCTGCGCATCGTCAACATCGAATACGCCAGCCGCGTGAACGCCAATCTGGATCCCATCGCCCTGGACAGTTGGAAGCGCGGGCGGCGTTTCCTGGTCTGGGCGCAGGACGAAAAGAAGGCCCGTGAAAAGGCGGTGTCCCGCTACCCCGAGCAGAAGGGGTTTGCGGTGATGGAGATTGAACAGCAAGGCAAGTAAGCCTTCTCAGGCTCCCCGGGGCCGGGATTCCGATTGTGACATGTGTGACATGGATCAAGGACGGGGCGGCGCGGCGGGTGTGTCATGAAAGCGCCTCATCCGGTTGGCGTGCCCGGTTTTCCAGGCATCCGGGTGGCATCCGGGTTGATCCGGATGGGGTGGGGCGGTTGTCAAACGCTCTTTTCGCTACCATGTTGCAATCAAACTGTCGCACCATAGGACGGTAGGCAGGTTTGATCGTGGAGGGGCCAATGATGGACGTCATTCTGCTCGGTGGTGCGATGGCTGCGGTGTTGGCCGGGGTGATCGCGACGCTGCCGACGCCCAAGCCGGTTCCGATCCGCAGCCGCGACCGTCGCCGGTCGCGCCGCTGACCACCGCCTGTCCGTTGAACGCATTCTCTTCCGTCTTGCGGTGATCGGTGCCGGGCTGCCTTACAGCGACGGCATCGCGTCTTTCAAAAAGCGCGACACCTCATCGGCGACCTGCCGATGGATCGTCGCGCGGTCCCGCCCGTTTCCATCGCGGCACACGACGCCATCCCCCGGCCGGTCGGCCTCCAACAGCGGGATGGCGTCGGCCTTGCAGACCCGCAGAAAACTGAAATGGCTGGCGTCGTCGATGGCGACGTAGCGGGTGGTCGCGGCGGGCAGCCGGTCGGCCAAGGTTCGCGATTCGAGATCCACCGGCATTTTCGGGTCGCCCGGTCCGGCGGCGATCACCAGCGCCGGGACGGTGACGGCGGCGAGGCTGGCCGGATCGAAGCCCTGGGTCAGGCCCAAATCCAGCGTCACCACCGCCCGCACCCGCGCGTCGCCCAGCGGTTGGGCCAGCGCCGCCGTGGCTGCGGCGTCGCGGCGGTCGGCCCCGATTTCCGGCCCGCAAGCCGCCATTGCCGGATGGGCTTGGCAGGATTGGGCGAAGCGCGCCGGGTCGAACCGCCCACCGGCCAGTGCCACGGCGGTCCAGCCGCCCAGCGAATGGCCGATCACCGCCGCCTGTTGGGCGATCAGGGTGGGGGCGATCCGTGAATCGGCGTTCACCGCGTCGATCACCCGGCTGACGTCGCGCGGGCGTTCCCACAGGCGGAGTTGGTCGGGCGCGGCCAGATCGCGGGTGGTGGTTCCAGGGTGGTTGGGCGCGGCGACGACGTAGCCCTGCGCGGCCAGATCGGCGGCGAGCCACAGCTCGTTCGTCCAATTGCCGCCATAGCCGTGGGACAGCACGACCAGCGGGTGCCGCCCCGGCTGCGGTGGCGCGTCCACCCGCAGGGCGGTTCCGACGAAGGCCCGGTTGTCGGCGATCAGCGTGGTGTCACGCGCGCGGTCGTCGGTCGGGTACCAGAGGGCGACCTCCAGCGCGCGGCCTTGCGCGCTGTCGGCGATGGCGAGGGTGCGGAACCCGACCGCCGGGGCGGTGTCGGCGCTGGTGTTGGCGGCGGCATCGGTTGCGGCGGTGGCGCTGGCCGCGCCGACCGGCAGGGCGGCGATCAGGGCAAGCGTCGGCCATAAGGGGGCGGTGTGCCGTCCCATTTTGGGGATGCTCCAGGGTGAAAGGGGGGGGGTGAGGGGGTCAGCGATCCAGATCGCGGATCGCGCGGTTCAGTTCGAACTCTTTGGAGGCGACGAAGGCCTCGCACCCGGCGATGCGCTTTTCAAAATCGCGGAAGCGCTGGGTCAGACCGGCCAGACTGCGGTCGGGCTTGGTGGACACGGTGCGCCAGAACACCTCCTCCTCCGGGTTGCGGTAGAGCTGGGGCGGGCGCACCGGCAGGGCCAGCAGGGCGATGGCGTAGCCGATCGCCAGGGGAAAGGCGAAGAAGCACAGCCCAACCCCCACCGCCAGACGGACGGCGAGCGGCTTGACCCCGAAATACTCGGCGATCCCGGCGCACACCCCGCCCAACACCCCCTGTTGCGGGTTGCGGTAAAGGCGGTGCGGGTTGGGGGACTCATACGGCGTGTGGGACGACGGGCGATCCATGATGGTGGGCCTTTCCGGTCAGATCTTGTTCCGCCACTGGGGCGCTTCGCTGTCCAGCACCCGTTCCAGCGCGTGGATGCGGCCTTCCAGCCGGTTGGCGATCTCCCACAATTCGGCGAGCAACTGCTCGTCCTGCGCGCTCAAGCCGCGCTGGGCGCGCCATTGCGTGATGTAGTGGAAGACGATCCAGACCGGTGCCACCACCACCATGAACAGAACGCCGATGACGAACGCGAAGAACCCCATGGTTGATGGACCTTTCCAGCGGTGACGGGTGTGGGTCAGGACGGTCGGCGGGCGGCGATGCGGGCCTTCAGCGCGGCCAGTTCGCCTTCCACCTTGTGGGTCGCTTCCAACTCGGCCATTTCCTCGACCAGGCTCTTGCTGCGGCCCAGGTCATAGGATTCGACGCGGCCTTCCATCTCGTCCAGGTTGCGTTCGACCTGTTCGAAGCGCGACAGCGCGTCGTTGATGCGCTCGTCGTGCAGGCTGTTGCGCAGCTTCACCCGGTTGGCGGCGGTCTGGGCGCGGGCGGTCAGCGCCTTTTCCCGGTTCTTGGCGTCGGTCAGCTTGGCCTGAAGCCGCCCGATGTCGTCGTTGGCCTTGGCCAGCGCGGCTTCGACGTGGATGAGCTGCTCGGTCAGGGTGTCGGCCTCCTCGGCGATCTTGGATTTGGCGAGCAGGCAGCCCTTGGCCAGATCCTCGCGGTCGCGGGTCAGGGCCAGTTCGGCCTTGCGGTCCCACTCGTCGCGTTCGCGGTGCAGATCGGCGACGCGGCGCTCGATCTCCTTCTTTTCCGCGATGATCTTGACGGTGGAGGAGCGGACCTCGACCAGCGTGTCTTCCATCTCCTGGATGATGAGGCGGATCAGCTTCTCCGGCTCCTCCGCCCGGTCCAGCAGGGCGTTCAGGTTGGATTGGACGATGTCGGTCAGGCGCGAAAAAATGCTCATGATCGGATTCCTGTGGGGCGTGTCAGTGGATCAGCCGAGAACCGCGCCCAGCACGATGCCGGCGAAAAAGAACAGCCAGCTTTCGGCGGGGCGGGTGGCCAGATACAGGCGGGCGCGGCGGGCCAGCGGGCCAAGATCGCTGTAACGGCGGCGAACATCGGTGAAGTCGGTCATGGGTGATCTCCTTCCTGGCCCTCTCTTACGCAACCGGCGTGCCAAGTGGCGGGATGGGCGGCAAAGCCTGGAAAACACAGGCTTTGCCGGATGGTGAGGGCCGATGGGGTCGGTTGCTGTGTGGTGAAAACAACGATACAATCGTTGAAAGCACGATCATGAAGTCAAAATCGCGATGACGACCACGCCGCCGCCCCTGCTGGGGGAATCCCCGGCCTTTCACGCCGCGTTGGCCCATGTGTCGCGGGTCGCCCCGCTGGAACGCCCGGTGCTGGTGATCGGGGAGCGCGGGACCGGCAAGGAGTTGATCGCCGCCCGTCTGCATTACCTGTCGCGGCGGTGGGACCGGCCCTTTGTGAAGGTCAATTGCGCGGCCCTGCCGGAAAGCCTGCTCGATTCCGAACTGTTCGGGCATGAGGCCGGGGCCTTCACCGGGGCGACGCGCCGCCAGATCGGGCGGATCGAGCAGGCCGACGGCGGCACGCTGTTCCTGGACGAAATCGCCACCGCCTCCCCCGCCGTGCAGGAAAAGCTGTTGCGCGCCGTGGAGTATGGCGAGATCGAGCGGGTGGGCGGACGCACGGCGACGGTGGATGTGCGGGTGGTGGGCGCGACCAACGGCGATCTTCCGGCGCTGGCCGCCGCCGGTCGGTTCCGCGCCGATCTGCTCGACCGGCTGGCCTTCGATGTGGTGACGCTGCCGCCGCTGCGCGCCCGGCCCGAGGATGTCGCCCTGCTGGCCACCCATTTCGCCGTCGCCATGGCGCGGGAGCTTGGGCGACCGTTGTTTCCCGGCTTCACCGACGCCGCGCTCGACGCCCTGCGTGGCCACGACTGGCCGGGCAACGTCCGTGAACTGCGCAACGCGGTGGAGCGCTCCGTCGCCGCCAGCGATCCCGACGCGATGGTCGCCACAATCGTGCTGGACCCGTTTGCCTCGCCCTGGCGTCCGCGCCCGATGGCGTCGTCAGTCGTTTCGGAACCGGAATCGATTTTGGAGGTTGTGGAGCCGCCCACCGACCCATCCGAATCCCCGGGCGGTTTCCTGGAGGAGTTGCGGGCGTATGAGGCGGACCGGTTGCGCGCCGCCCTGGAGCGTCACCGCTTCAACCAACGCCAGACCGCGCAGGCGCTGGGGCTGGGCTATCACCAGCTGCGCGGGATGCTGAAAAAGCATGGTCTGATTGGTGGGGGCTGATTGGGGGAGCCTGATGGGCGGATCGTGATGGGGAAAGGCGCGTCGAGAGTCATTCTTTCGCCACGGTTGGCGGGCAAATGATGGGGGAGCGCGGACGGCTCTTTGCGGCCCCGCGCGTCGGGGCTATATGGCGGGGGTGCGGCCTGTCGCCGCGCGCATTGACCTTGGGTGGAAGTGGGGCCAGGCCGTGAGCGCCGACCGACCGGATCAGCTTTTCGCCGGACCGCGACCGGGCCATCTGGGCAAGGCGGGCAAGGCCGCGCCCGCGAAACGATCCGCTCCCGCCAAGGGATCGCGCTTCGCCCTGGGCAAACTGCCGATCTTCGGCACGGCCAAGGCCGCCAAGGCCGCCAAACCGTCCCCCGCTGCGCCCCCGCCGCCAACACCGCCCAAGCCCCCCCCAAAAGCCCCGCAGGCCGCGCCCAAACCGGTTCGGTCCAGCGGGCGTTCCGTTGGGGGCGGGGGCGGGGGTGGGGGCGGGTCGGATCGCGGGATGCGCTGGGGCTTGCGGCTGGGCACGCTGATTCATTGGGGGCTGGTGGTCGCCATCTGGTGCGGGGTGGGGCTGGGCGCGGTGCTGGCCTATTTCGCGCTCGATCTGCCGGACATTTCCAAGGTGGCGCAGTTCGAACGCCGCGCCTCCGTCACCGTGCTGGCCGCCGATGGGACCGAATTCGCCCGCTTCGGCGATCTGCACGGCACGACCTTGAGCGTCAAGGATCTGCCGCCGCACCTGATCCAAGCGGTCTTGGCGATCGAGGATCGGCGCTTCTACTCCCATTTCGGCATCGATCCGATTGGCTTGGCGCGCGCGGTGTACGTCAATTGGCGGTCGGGGCGGGCCACGCAGGGCGGATCCACCATCACCCAGCAGTTGGCGAAGAACCTGTTCCTGACGGCGGAAAAATCGCTGAAGCGCAAGATTCAGGAGGCGATGCTCGCCCTGTGGCTGGAGCGCCGCTTCACCAAGGATCAAATCCTCACCGCCTATCTCAACCGCGTCTATCTGGGGGCGGGAACCTTCGGGGTGGACGCGGCGGCGCGCACCTATTTCGGCAAACCGGCCACCCAGGTGGACATGCGCGAATCGGCCGTGCTGGCCGCGCTTTTGAAAGCGCCCTCGCGCTACGCCCCCACCACCAACCCCGACGAATCGGCCGAACGCGCCCGCATCGTGCTGGCGGCGATGGCCGACGCCGGGTTCATCACGCCGCAGGCGGCGGAAAACGCCCGCAACACCCCGCCGGTCCCGCGCCGCAAGCCGGGCGGCGATGGCCGTTACTTCGCCGATTGGGTGACGGATCTGGTGTCGGGCTTCGTCGGGTCCGGTCATGGCGACGTCATCGTGCGGACCACGCTGGACTTGAAGATGCAGCGCGCCGCCGAACAGCGGCTGGAAACGCTGCTCGCCACCGCCGGCCCCAGCGCGAATGTGCGCCAGGGTGCCCTGGTCGCCATGTCGCCCGACGGCGCGGTGCGGGCGCTGGTCGGTGGCCGCGATTACGACAGCAGCGAGTTCAACCGCGCCATCCAGGCCCAGCGGCAACCGGGATCGGCCTTCAAACCCTTCGTCTATCTCGCCGGGTTGGAGGCGGGTTGGACGCCCGACACGCTGATCGAGGACGCGCCGATCCAGATCGGCAATTGGAGTCCGGGCAATTACGACGGCAAATACCGGGGGCCGATCACGCTGGCCACCGCACTCGCCCATTCCTCCAACACCGCCACCGTGCGCCTGATCGAAAAGGTGGGGACGGAGCGGGTGCGCCACCTCGCCGCCGCGCTGGGCATCGGCACGCCGATGATCAAGGATCTGTCGCTGGCGCTGGGAACCAGCGAGGTGACGTTGCTCGATCTCGTCCGCGCCTACGTCGGCATCGCCAACCGGGGTGCGCCGGTCTGGGCCTACGCCATCACCGAAATCCGCGACCGCGACGGGACCGTGCTGTACCGCCGCCAGGGCGGTGGTTCCGCCGCCGTGGTCGATCCGGCGCTGGCCGTGCAGTTGGCGCGGATGATGGCGGGGGTGATCGAGTTCGGCACCGGCAAAAGCGCCAAGCTCGACCGCCCGGCGGCGGCGAAATCGGGCACGACGCAGGAGTACCGCGACGCGTGGTTCGTCGGCTTCACCGCCGATCTGGTCGCCGGGGTGTGGCTGGGCAACGACAACAACGAGGCGATGAAGCGCGTCACCGGCGGCACGCTGCCCGCCAGGCTGTGGCAAGGCTTCATGATGGACGCCCACGCGGGCAAGCCACCGCGCCCGCTGCCCGGATTGGACGGCGCGCCCGCCTGGACCACGCCGGTGGCGGGTGCAACGCCGGGGACCGGTCCGGTGGGCCATCCCGGCGCGGCTCCGGTCGGGGCCGCCGCACCGCCCGCCGTCCCGGCGCGCGACGACAGCGGCATCGGCTCGCTCATCAGCCGTCTGGTCGGCGGTGGCAGCGCGCCAAAGGTTCAGCAGGATTACAATGGATCGGTGCGCTGACTTTGTTATTGATCAAATGAATACTTGGATATGCTTTGTGTGTAACTGGAGTGAAGCGTAAAATTTTTTATAGTTTGATCTTGGATTCATTGAGTCCTGGTCCTAGCTGTAGGTCTGAAATCATTCATACGCTAGGAGGTGTTTGTGGTTGATGTTAAGAGCCTTCCTCCTCATGGCCCTTTTCAGGAGACTCCCCGGACGCGTAATTTGCGTCCATCGAATCGACTCTCTGGTGATCAAGAAAAACAAATTCGACAACTGGCAAAGACTGGGCTGTCGGCAACTGAGATATCTGAAAATCTCTCTGTTGATCTCAGAAAAGTCGAATTGGCAATGGCGACTCTGCGAACGCGCGCTTCACGCCGAACGCGATTTACACTGAATGTTGGCGACGCTGCATATCGATACATTGAAAGGGAAAAACACCCTGGAGAGACTGTGTGGCAAGCAATGGACAGGCTTTTCTCGGAGCTTGATGGGTATCGGTCAATGACCCGGCGTTAATGTTTCACTCAGCCGGTCCACGATCCCCCGGCCCACGGCCACGCCCATGGCGAAGCAGCCTTGCAGGAGATAGCCGCCGGTCGGGGCCTCCCAATCCAGCATTTCACCGGCCAGGAACAGGCCGGGGTGGCGTTTCAGCATGAAACGCTCGTCCAGTTCGTCCAGCGCCACGCCGCCCGCGCTGGAAATGGCGCGGTCGATGGGGCGGACGCCGGTCAGCGGCATCGGCAGCGCCTTCAGGCTGCGGGCCAGCGCCGCCGGGTCGGACAGGTCGGCCACCGGGGTGAATTCGCGCAGCAGCGCGGCGCGCACCCCCGAAATGCCCAGCGATTTTTTCAGGAAGGTTGCCAGCGACTCGGCCCCGCGCTGGCGCAGGCGGTGCGCCACCTCGGCCTCTGTGCGGTCGGGCAGCAGATCCAGCGTCAGGATGGCGTGGCCGTCGGCGGCGATGGCGTCGCGCAGCGGGGCGCTGAGGGCGTAAACGGCCCCGCCCTCGATCCCGCTGTCGGTGACGATGAACTCCCCCTTGATCCGCCGACCGGCAACGGACTGGCGGGGGGCGGACGGGCCTGCGACGGACAGGCCGACGCTTTTCACCGGCTCCCCGGCGAAGCGGGCGCGCAGGTGATCGGACCACGGCACCTCGAACCCCATGTTCGACGGGCGCAGCGGGGCGATGGCGACGCCAAGACCGGCGAGCGGCCCGGTCCAACGCCCGTCCGATCCGGTGCGCGGCCAGCTTGCCCCGCCCAGCGCCAGCAGGGTGGCGCGTGGCGACAGCGCCACGGCCTGCCCCTCGGCGGTGGTCAGCGTCAGGCGGCCGTCGGCGTCCCAGCCGGTCCAGCGGTGGCGGCGGTGCAGGGTCACGCCCAGCCCGTCGAGCCGCCGCAGCCACGCCCGCACCAGGGTCGATGCCTTCATGCCGACGGGAAACACCCGCCCGCTGCTGCCGACGAAGGTTTCCACCCCCAAATCCGCCGCCCAATCGCGCAGGGCGTCGGGCGGGAAATCGGCGAGCAGACGACGGAACAGCGGTTCCGCCGCGCCGTAACGCGGCAGAAAGCGGTCGAGCGGTTCGGAATGGGTCAGGTTCAACCCACCGCGCCCGGCGAGCAGCAGCTTGCGCGCCGGGCTGGGGGCATGGTCGAACACGGCCACGCGCAGCCCGGCGCTGGCCGCGACCTCCGCCGCCATCAGCCCGGTCGGGCCGCTGCCGACGATGACGAGGTCAAGGGCGGCCAGATCACGATCCGTCGGAAGCGGGCGGGCCGGATCGGCGACGGGTGGGCGCGGGGCCTCGGTCAATCAGTCTTCCTCGTCCTGCGCAACCTCGTCGGCGAGGTCGGAGGCGAGATCGGCGAAGTAACCGGCGTCCACCTCCAGCCCGTTTTCCTCGCAAATGCGCATGAACACGCGGTAGGCGTGCAGGATGGCAACGTCGAGGACGGCAAGGTCGCCTTCCTCGCTGTGACGATCCTCGATCTCCCGCTCTTGCAGGGTGGCGACGATGTCGTGCGCGGCGGCTTGCAGAACCGCGTCCATGGCCTGTTTGTGTTGGTTCGACATCGCGGGCGTCCTCATCTCCGGTCGTGGTTCGTCGCCCCATCGGTCAGGACCGGCGCACAGGGCCGACGGGGGTGCCGGTGCGGCGCGAACCGCCGGGTGCCTGGGCAGCAACCGGGGTCAGGCGCAGACCGGCTCCCCCTTGTTGTAGAACCGTTTCGCGGCGGGGAACAAGCCCTTAGAGCACACCCTTGCGGGCGATCGCCAGCGCCTCGGCCACGACCTCGGAATCGCCGATGTGGTTGGCCAGCAGCAGGATCAGCTTGGCGTTCAGCGTGGCGCTTTGGTCGGGGGTCAGATCGCGGTGGCTGTCGATCAGAGCCTGATAAACGTCATCCGGGTTGGCGAATCGGGCGGTGGTGACAAGAGCGTTGGTGATTGGGGCGGCCATCGTGGCGGAACTCCTGAACAGGGAAGGGGGTGAGCGCCGACTCAGCGACCGACCCAGCGACCAACCGCGCGGTTCAGCGCGGCGGCCAGGGCGGGGCCGTCGAAGGCGCGCCAGCGGGCGGCGATGTGCTGGTCGGGCCGGATCAGATACAGGCTGCCCGGTGTCAGATCGTAGCGCTCGCGCAACCGACCGGCGCGGTCCACCAGCGTGCTGGCGGCGTTGGTGACGGTCCCGCGCCGGTCGGCCACGGCGTGCCAGACCAGCGGCAGCGGCCCGGCGGCCAGCGCGTCCAGCGCGGCGGCGGTCTCGGTCGGGACCGGCCCATCCCCGGCGGCGCAGAGCACGACGAAGCGCCCATCGAGCGCGTCCATCAACCAGCCGTCCTGGCCGTTCCGTTCCACCGGCGCGTCGGTGGCCGGTGCGCCGGGGACCATCTTTCCGGCGAAGGCATCACGGTCGGGCGTGTTCAGCGGGCTGTCGAGGTAGGTGGTGGGGGTGGACAGGCGGCCCGAATTGACCAGGGAGCGGGCAAAGGGAAACTCCTCCGCCAGTTCCAGCACGGCGTCGCGGAAAATCCGGCTCATCGCGCTTTTCGGGGTGATGAAGTCGGTGGAGCGGGTCGAGTTGAGGATGTTCTCCTTGGCCGCCGCCACCCGCTCGTCCGAATAGCTGTCGAGCAGGGACTCCGGGGCCAGCCCGTCGAGCACCAGTTTCAGTTTCCAGGCCAGATTGTCGGCGTCGGGCACGCCGCTGTTGGCCCCGCGCGCGCCGAACGGCGACACCTGATGCGCCGAATCCCCGGCGAAGAACACCCGGCCCGCCCGGAAATTGTCCAGGCGACGGCATTGGAAGGTGTAGACCGACACCCATTCCAGCTCGAACGGCGTGTCGTCGCCCAGCATGGCTTTTAGGCGCGGGATGACACGCTCGGGCTTCTTTTCCTCCTCCGGGTCGGCGTCCCAGCCCAGTTGGAAATCGATGCGCCACACATTGTCCGGCTGCATGTGCAGCAGGGCCGATTGCTTGCGGTGGAAGGGCGGGTCGAACCAGAACCAGCGCTCCGCCGGGAAATCGGCGGTCATGATGACGTCGGCGATCAGGAAGCGGTCCTTGAACACCTCGCCATGGAACTCCAGCCCCAGCATCTTGCGGACGGAGGATTTCGCCCCGTCGCAGGCGATCACCCAATCGGCCTCGAGCGCGTAGACGCCATCGGGGGTTTCCACCTGCAACACCACATGGTCGCCCTCGTCCTTCACCGACAGCACGCGCGACAGCCAACGCAGCTCAAGCCCATCCTGGCGACCGGCCTCGGCGACCAGATAATCCTCCAAGTAATATTGCTGAAGGTTGATGAAGGCCGGGATCTTGTGGTCCGGCTCCGGCAGCAGATCGAATTGGTAGACCAGCCCGTCGCCGTTGAAGACCTTGCCGATCTTCCAGACCACGCCCTTGTCGATCATGCGCTGGCCCACGCCCAGCCGGTCCCACACCTCCAGCGCCCGCTTGGCGTAGCAGACGGCGCGGCTGCCGACGCTGACCGTGTCCTCCGCGTCGAGCACCACCACCGGCACGCCCTTTTTCGCCAGATCGAGCGCGGCGGTCAGGCCGACCGGCCCGGCCCCGATCACCACCACCGGATGACGGGGCCGCGCGCCGGTGCGCTGTTCCACCGACGGCTGATAGGGAAATTTCGGATAGCTGTAGGCCGCATGCATGGATGTTTCCCCCTGGGGATGGATTTGGGCGGATTGTTATTGTTGCGAACGATACAGTTTCATTTGATACCAATCAAGCGCTGTTCGTGCGGGGCGGTGTATGCGATACAAACACAATGCATGATGCGGAAAATCAGTATCGCGTGCAACGCGGTTGCGGTGTAGCCTGGGCCGCGACACCCGCTGTTGTCATCGCCGAGGATGCCCGATGAGCCTGCCGCGCCCCACCGTCTACGCCATCGACGGTGTGGTTCCCGTGATCGACCCGACCGCCTTCGTCCATCCGTCGGCGGTGCTGATCGGCGATGTGGTGATCGGGCCGCGCTGCTACGTCGGCCCCTGCGCCAGCCTGCGCGGCGATTTCGGCCGGATCATCCTGGAGGCGGGCAGCAACGTGCAGGACAATTGCACCATGCACGCCTTTCCCGGCCACGACGCGGTGATCGAGGTCGATGGCCATGTCGGCCACGGCGCGGTGTTGCACGGCTGCGTCGTCAAGCGCGGGGCGCTGGTGGGGATGAACGCGGTGGTGATGGATGGCGCGGTGATCGGCGAACAGGCCATCGTCGCCGCCATGGCCTTCGTCAAGGCCGGTTTTGCCGTGCCGCCGCGCACGCTGGCCGCCGGGATGCCCGCCAAGCTGGTGCGGGACCTGAGCGATCAGGAGATCGCCTGGAAGGCCGAGGGGACCGCCGAATACCAGCGCCTCAGCCAGCGCTCGCTCGCCACCATGGTTGCGTGCGACGCCCTGACGGTCGAGGAGGCGAACCGCCCGCGCGTGGACGCGGGCACCGTGAAGCCGCTGCACCGCACCAAGGAGGGGTGAGCGGATTCACACATCTTTGGCTTAAGCAACTCATTGGAAGGAAAAGAACTTTCCACCGTCATTCCCGCGAAGGCGGGAATCCAGACTTAATCCATAAGGTTCGTCTGGCAAACTCTGGCTCCCCGCCTTCGCGGGGATGACGGAAAAGTCGTTTTCCTTCAATTGGTTGCGGTAAGTGAAAGATGTGTGAATGCCATAGCCAAGGAGGGGTGAGGGCGGCGCAGCGGGTGGGAGCGGTGGGTGGTGGCGTTCAGGCCGCGCGGCTGGCGGTGTCGCCCATCGTCTGTTCGAATTGGGTGAAGCGGCGGTTGAACTCGTCCGGATCCAGGTCGGTGGTGCGGAACAGCACGCGCACCGCCTCGTCGTCGCGGCTCAGCACGTCGTAGGGCAGGGGAAGACCTAGCCGGTCGAAATGCAGCACCCCCCGGTCGAGCAGATCCGCGTTGCGTGAGTCCCGGGCGGCGGCCAGGGCCGCGCCGTTGCGCGACAGATCGATCAGGCGCACCGTCCGCCGCTCGCCCCGCTGTTCCACCACGCACGGCGCATCGACCGTGTAGCGCGGGTGGCTGCGGCGGTCCACGTCGTCGGTGGCGGTGCGGACGGCGCGGACCAGCACATGCATCAACTCGCCGATGCTTTTGCTGATGCTGTGCGCGCCCTCGCGCAGTTCCTCGGCCCGTTCGCCGGTGGTGGCGGCCTCGCGCGACACCTCGACGATGCGCGAGGACACGTCGGTGGAGGCGCTGGCGGTCTGGCTGACGTTGCGCGAAATTTCCTGGGTGGCGGCCCCCTGCTCATCGACCGCCGCCGCGATGGTCCCGGAAATGGCGTCGATCTCGCCCACCGTGCGGCTGATGGCGCGAACCTCGGCGACGCTGCGCTCGGTCATCGATTGGATTTCGGTGATGAGGTGGGCGATCTCGTCGGTGGATTGGGCGGTCTGGTTGGCCAGCCCCTTGACCTCGTTGGCGACGACGGCGAAGCCCTTGCCCGCCTCGCCCGCCCGCGCCGCTTCGATGGTGGCGTTCAACGCCAGCAGGTTGGTTTGCGCGGCGATCCCCTTGATGAGGTCGGCGACGTCGCCGATGCGGCCCACCGCCGACGACAGCGATTCGATGGTGGTTTCCGTCTGCTGGCTGGCGTCCACCGCCGCCCGCGTCACCGTGGTGGCGTGGCCGACCTGGGTGCCGATCTCGCGGATCGACGCGGCCAACTGCTCCGCCGCCGAGGCGACGGCCTGGGCGTTGCTCAACGCCTGTTCGGCGGCGGCGGCGACCTCCTGCGCGTTGGAGCCGACCTGATGGGCCGAATCCGCCATGGAGGCGGCGTTGTGGTCCATGGTCTGGGTGCGGTTGGCCACGCCCTCGACCGCGCGGCGGCTTTCCTGCTCCACCGTGTCGGCCATGGCTTGCAGGGCTTGGCGCCGTTGCCGTTCGTTGTCCAACCGTTCCTGGGCCTGAAGGTCGCGCAGGCGCTGCGCCTCGGCCATGCCGTTGCGGAAGATGATGACGGAGCGCGCCATCACCCCCACCTCGTCGCCGCGCTCGGTTCCGGCAATCGGGGTGGACAGGTTTCCGGCGGACAGCGCGTCCATCGCCGCCGTCAGCGTTCCCAGCGGGCGCAGCAGGTGGCGCAGCACCAGATAGCCGGGCACGGTCAGCGCCAGCGCGCAGGCCATGACCAGCAGGGTGGCAAAGCGCATGCTGTCGTTGAAGGTGGCGAAGACCAGGCTTTTCTGGATGCCGACATAGAGGATGCCGACCACCGCGCCCTTGGCGTCGGTGATGGGATCATAGGCGGTGTAGAACTCCTCGCCCAGGATGGTGGCGGTCCCGCGATAGCCGACCCCGCGCCCCAGCACGGCGTCGTGCGCCGGTCCGGCGGCCAGCGTGGTTCCCACCGCGCGCGTTCCATCGGGCTTGAGCACGTTGGTGGCGACGCGGACATCGCCCTGGAAGATCGTCGCCGTGCCGCCGGTGATGCGCTTGATCTTGTCGACGACCTCGTAATTCTCTTTCAGGCTGACGCCGTTGAGGGTCAGCGCGCCGTTGGTGATGGCGAAATCACGGCCCCGGTCGGTCAACGACGACCACGCGATGTCCATGCTCAAACGCTGCATCTCGATCGCCTGCCGTTCCAGGTCACGGGTGATGACGTGCGACATGGCGTAAAGGATCGTGGTGCTGAGCAGCAGCATCAGCACCAGATTCAGCAGCGCGGTCTTGGTGGAGATCGACAGGCGGTTCAACAGGGTCTTCATTCACGCGCATCCACTCAAACTCGCGATCGGGCCGCCCGACGCTGGGTCACGGGCGGGCGGCGGGCGTCGCGTTACGGTCGGGCTGGATAAACGCGAAAGTGGAACGGTCGTCAAGCGACACTCTGAAACGTTTAGTAACAATCCCAATCAGGGAATTGCCCAAACCAACCCGGCTCCGATCACCCCTCCTCCGCCTCCGTCTCAGCCGCAGCGGGGGCGGCCAGCGCGTCGGCGCGGGCCTGCAAACGGGTCAGCAACTGGTCGAGCGTGGCGCGCTCCTCGTCGCTCAGCGCGTCGGTCAGTTCAGCTTCATAGGCCAGCGCCATCGGGACGATCTCCGCGTAGATCGCCAGCGCCTTCGGCGTCAGCGTCAACAGCGCCTTGCGCCGGTCGGTGTCGCCCGATTCGCGCAGGATCAGCGCGGAGTCCAACATCCGGCTGATGGCGCGGCTGACCTGCACCTTGTCCATCGCCGTGCGCCGGGCGATGTCCCCGGCGCTCAGCGTTTCGCCGCCGCCCAGCACCGCGATGATCCGCCATTCCGGAATCGTGATGCCGAACCGCGTCTCGTACAGCTTGGCCACCGTGTGGCTGACCGTGTTGGCCAGAACCGACAGGCGATAGGGCAGAAAGCGCGTCAGGTGCAACGCGGCCGGGGTGGCTTTGGCGGAGCGGAGGCGGCGGACGGGCGGCATGGGCGGGCTTCTTGGTCGGTGCAGCGCTGAAAATCCATCCTGCCCGGGAATTTTGTGCTTGCAACAGTTTCAAACGAAACTATCTTGTGTGCTTACGACAACCGGGCGCAAACGCCCGCCACCGATCCCCGTGGGAGGACGCTGTGAAGAACTGGATCTCGTTCCCGAAGGTCGAAGGGACCGCCACCCGACAGGCCCATGTCCGCCTGCCCGCCGGAACCTATGAGCGCGAGGTCGGGCGCGAGGGCTTCTTCGGTCCCGCCACGCAGTTCCACCACAGCCACCCGCCCACCGGCTGGACCCGCTTCGACGGGCCGCTGCGCCCGCGCGCCTTCGACCTGACCAAAAGCGAGGAGCGGTTGGACTGCCCGCTGTCGGCCCCCAGCCTGATGGGCAACGCGGCGACGCAGGTCCGCTTGTGGCGCTTCCAGGGCAAGATGGAACATCTGGTCCGCAACGCCGACGGCGACGATCTGCTGTTCTTCCACCAGGGCGGCGGCGAGCTGTTCTGCGATTACGGCCATCTGACCGTAGTGGAGGGCGATTACGTCGTGCTGCCGCGCAACACCGCCTGGCGGCTGGACAGCCCGGACGGGGCCACCGTGCTGATGGTGGAGGCGACCAACGACGCCTACCGCCTGCCCGCCAAGGGCATCGTCGGCACCCACGCCATCTTTGATCCGGCGATGCTCGACGTGCCGCAACTGGACGAGGCGTTCCAGGACCAGAAGAGCGAGCGCGAAACCCACATCCGCGTGCGCAAGCGCGGGCAAATCTGTTCGATGACCTACCCGTTCAACCCGCTGGACGCGGTGGGCTGGCACGGCGACCTTGCCCCGGTGCGGCTGAACTGGCGCGACATCCGCCCGCTGATGAGCCACCGCTACCATTTGCCGCCGTCGGCGCACAGCACCTGGGTGGCCAACCGTTTCATCGTCTGCACCTTCGTGCCGCGCCCGATCGAATCGGACCCGGAGGCGCTGAAGCTGCCCTATTACCACTCCAACGAGGATTTCGACGAAGTCCTGTTCTACCACAAGGGGCAGTTCTTCTCGCGCGACAACATCCATCCCGGCATGGTCACGTATCACCCCTCGGGCTTCCCGCACGGGCCGCACCCGAAGGCCTATGAGACCGCGCAGAAGTATGACCGCAAGGAAACCGACGAGGTTGCGGTGATGATCGACACCCGCGACCCGCTGGACGTGTACGAGCCGATGGAGCGCACCGAATGGGCGGGCTACGCCGACAGTTGGAAAGCCAAGTAAGGGCGGCCCAAGTCAAGGGCAGCGTGAGGAGCGGGGCGGTTTAAGAGGAACCACCCACGCGTTGCGATCACACACAGACCACACAGGCCAAGAGGGAAGAGACACCGATGAAGCTGGCGAGTTTGAAGGCGGGCGGGCGCGACGGCACCCTGGTGGTGGTGGCGCGCGACCTGTCCCGCGCGCAAGCGGTCCCCACCATCGCCCGCACCCTGCAAGCCGCGCTGGACGATTGGGCGACGCTCGCCCCGCAGCTGGAGGCGGTCTACGCCGCGCTCAACGCCGATCCGTCGGCGGGCGCGCCGTTCGACCCGGCGCAGGCGGCCTCGCCGCTGCCGCGCGCCTACCAATGGGTGGACGGGTCGGCCTACGTCAACCATGTGGAGCTGGTGCGCAAGGCGCGCGGGGCGGAGATGCCGCCCAGCTTCTGGACCGACCCGCTGATGTATCAGGGCTGTTCGGACGGCTTCCTGGCCCCGACCGACCCGATTCCGGCGGCGTCGGAAGCCTGGGGCGTGGATTTCGAGGCGGAGATCGCCGTCGTCACCGACGACGTGCCGATGGGCGTCAGCGCCGACGCCGCGCGCGGCCACATCAAGCTGCTGATGCTGGTCAACGACGTGTCGTTGCGCAACCTGATCCCGGCGGAGCTGGGCAAGGGCTTCGGCTTCCTGCAATCCAAACCGGCCTCCAGCTTCTCCCCCGTCGCGGTGACGCCGGACGAACTGGGCGCGGCCTGGGACGGCGCAATCGTCCATCGCCCGCTGGTGACGCACCTGAACGGCGCGCTGTTCGGCCAGCCCGACGCGGGCGTCGACATGACCTTTGATTTCCCGACCCTGGTGGCCCACGCCGCCAAAACCCGTCCTCTGGCGGCGGGCAGCGTCGTCGGCTCCGGCACCGTGTCCAACAAGCTGGACGGCGGCCCCGGCAAACCGGTGACGGAGGGCGGCGTCGGTTATTCCTGTCTGGCCGAACTGCGCACGGTGGAAACCATCACCACCGGCGCGCCGAAAACCCCGTTCCTGCGCTTCGGCGACCGCGTGCGCATCGAGCTGTTCGACGAGTCCGGGGCCAGCGTCTTCGGGGCCATCGACCAGCAGGTCGTCCGCTACGACGGGCCGTAAAAAGTCGACGAGGCGCGGCGGCGCGCGGGTGGTCCTGCGCTGGCACGGCTTTCACTCCCCGCACCCCCGTCCGGATTGGGCGGGGGTTTCTTTTTGGGGCTGTGATCCGTTGTCCGCGCACCGGATGGGCCGACCGTGTTGGTATAATCACCGGATGCCCACGTATCGCACAGCGACAGGCGGCCGGGCGCAAGGACCCATCCACGCGCGATTGCCAGCGCCCCCGCACCCTGACATGATGCGCTAACCATTCCTTCACCAAGCCAACCGAAGCAGCCCAGCGCCCGCGCCATGTCGACGACCATCGAAGATCTCATCGCCAAGGCGATCAAGGACGCCGACAAGTCCTTTTTCAACGAGGATTACGCCAAGCAGGCCAAGGCCGTGACCGCCGCGCTGAAAAAGGCGGGGTACGAGGTCGCCCCGGTGAAGCCGCCGGAAGGGTTGGTGGAATGGGCCAAGGAGAACATCCCCTTTGGTCGTTTGCGTCCGGCGGAACTCATCACCCAGATGTACTCGATGATGGTCGAAAACGTGCGGCGGTTCGACAAATAGCCGCGCGCAAGAATCGCGCGCAGGTTTCGACCGCGCCGGTTCGATGGTAATACCACGAGACGCGGACGCCGTTTCTTTTCAGCCACTTCCCGCACCGCGCCAAAAACGTCACACCCTTGGCTTTTGCACGGGCCGCGCCGTTGACTCGGATGCTGCGTGAGCGTAATTCAATGCGCCAACCAATCGGAGCGGAAAACCGTTCCATCCCAGGGCACGCACCACCCAGCCGTCGCGGCACTCGTCATGTTCCGCCGCGATCGGCCGCCGAACAGAGGACGACGCAATGGCAAACGGCAGCGGTCGGCCGCTCTCCCCGCATCTTCAGGTCTACAAACTCCCGTTGACCGCGATCCTGTCCATCACGCACCGCATCACGGGCGTGGGGCTGGCCGTGGGCACCCTTCTCCTGACCTGGTGGCTGGTTGCCGCCGCCGTCAGCCCCGAAGCCTTCGCGCGCGCGCAGGGCTTCATCGGCTCAGGCTTTGGCCTGCTGCTGATGTTCGGCTGGTCGGCCGCGCTCTACTACCACCTGTGCAACGGCATCCGTCACCTGGTGTGGGATGCCGGCAAGTCGTTCGAGCTGTCGGACGCCGACCGCAACAACCGGATCGTTCTGGGTGCGGCTGCCGCGCTCACCGTGCTGACGTGGATCGTCGGCCTGGCCGTGTGGTGAGGAGAGAGAGCATGGCGTCCAACACCTCGGATCTGCGTTCGCCGCTGGCCCGCGTGCGCGGCCTCGGTTCGGCCAAGGATGGTACGGAGCATTGGTGGGGGCAGCGCCTGTCCGCCATGGCGCTGGTCCCGCTGACCATCTGGTTCGTCTTCGGCGTCATCCGCCATCTGGGGGCCGACTACACGGCCTTCCACGCCTGGATGAAGTCGCCCTTCTCGGCGGTGATGATGATCCTGACCGCCGTCGTCACCTTCCACCACGCCCATTCGGGCCTGCAGGTGGTGATCGAGGATTATGTTCACGTTGAATGGCAGAAGCTGGCGCTGCTGATCGCCGTCAAGTTCCTGTCCTTCGCGCTCGCGGCGGCCTGCGTGCTCGCCGTCGCCAAGATTTTCATCGGAGCCTGACGACCATGGCGACCGCCTATCAGATCATCGATCACACCTATGACGTCGTCGTCGTCGGCGCCGGCGGGGCTGGTCTGCGCGCCACCTTCGGCATGGCCGAAAAGGGGCTGAAGACCGCCTGCATCACCAAGGTGTTCCCCACGCGCAGCCACACCGTTGCTGCCCAGGGCGGCATCTCGGCGGCGCTCGGCAACATGGGCGAGGACGATTGGCGCTACCACATGTACGACACCGTGAAGGGGTCGGACTGGCTGGGCGACCAGGACGCCATCGAGTACATGTGCCGCGAGGCCATCCCGGCGATCATCGAGCTGGAGCATTACGGCGTGCCGTTCTCGCGCACCCCGGAAGGCAAGATTTACCAGCGCGCCTTCGGCGGCATGACCGCGCAGTACGGCAAGACCCAGGCCTATCGCACCTGTGCTGCCGCCGACCGCACCGGCCACGCCATGCTGCACACGCTCTATCAGCAGTCGCTGAAGCATGAGGCCGAATTCTTCGTCGAGTATTTCGCGCTCGACCTCATCATGGAAGACGGCGTCTGCAAGGGCGTGCTCGCCTGGAACCTGGACGACGGCACCATCCACCGCTTCCGTGGCCAGCTCGTCGTTCTGGCGACCGGCGGCTATGGCCGCGCCTATTTCTCCGCCACCTCGGCCCACACCTGCACGGGCGATGGCGGCGGCATGGTGCTGCGCGCCGGCCTGCCGATGCAGGACATGGAGTTCGTGCAGTTCCACCCGACCGGCATCTACGGCTCCGGCTGCCTCATCACCGAGGGCGTGCGCGGCGAGGGCGGCTATCTGACCAACTCCAACGGCGAACGCTTCATGGAGCGTTACGCGCCGTCGGCCAAGGATCTGGCCTCGCGCGACGTCGTGTCCCGCTCGATGACCATCGAGATTCGCGAAGGGCGCGGCGTGGGTGAGCACAAGGACCACATCCATCTGCACCTGGAGCATCTGCCGCCCGAGATCATCCACCAGCGCCTGCCCGGCATCGCCGAGACGGCCAAGATCTTCGCGGGCGTGGATGTGACCAAGGAGCCGATCCCGGTTCTGCCGACCGTCCACTACAACATGGGCGGCATCCCCACCAACTTCCGCTGCGAAGTGGTCTCGCCCACCGCCGAAAACCCCGATCAGGTCGTGCCCGGCCTGATGGCGATCGGCGAAGCGGCCTGCGTGTCGGTCCATGGCGCGAACCGCCTCGGCTCGAACTCGCTGCTGGATCTGGTTGTGTTCGGCCGTGCGGCGGCCATCCGCGCGGCGGAAATCGTCACGCCGGGCAAGTCGGTGTCGGTCAAGGCCGACAGCGCCGACGCCGCCCTGGAGCGTTTCGACCGCATCCGCAACGCCAAGGGGTCGATCAAGTCGGCCGACCTGCGCCTGGAAATGCAACGGACGATGCAGAACAACTGCGCCGTCTTCCGCACCGGCGACGTGCTGAGCGAAGGCGTGAAGAAGATCGACGCCATCTTCGCCAAGAAGAACGACATTTCCATCAGCGACCGTTCGCTGGTGTGGAATTCCGATCTGGTTGAGGCGTTGGAGCTGGACAACCTGCTGTTCCAGGCCGTCGCCACCCTGCATTCGGCGGAAAACCGCCCCGAAAGCCGTGGTGCGCACGCGCGTGAGGATTATCCGAACCGCGACGACGAGGATTGGATGAAGCACACGGCGATTTGGGTGGAAGAAGGCGGCCAGACGAAGATCGATTATCGTCCGGTCCACCTCTACACCCTGACCGACGAGGTCCAGGTGTTCCCGCCCAAGGCCCGCGTCTACTAAGCCCCGCATCGGCAAGGATAGCAACCATGGTTGAATTCAACCTGCCCGCCAACTCCAAGGTCGGTGTCGGCAAGACCATCAACGTCGCGAACGGCGCCAAGCGGGCGAAGAGCTTCAAGATCTACCGCTGGAGCCCGGACGACGGCCAGAACCCGCGCGTCGACACCTACATCGTCGACCTCGACAAGTTCGGGCCGATGATCCTCGACGCGATCATCTACATCAAGAACCAGGTCGACAGCACGCTGACCTTCCGCCGCTCCTGCCGTGAAGGCATCTGCGGGTCGTGCGCGATGAACATCGACGGCACGAACACGCTGGCCTGCCTGAAGGCCATCGAGGATGTGAAGGGCGACGTCGCGATCTACCCGCTGCCGCACATGCCGGTGGTCAAGGATCTCGTGCCCGACCTGAAGCACATCTACGCCCAGTTGGCCTCGATCAAGCCGTGGCTGCAAACGCAGTCCCCGGCCCCGAGCCGCGAGCGTCTGCAATCGCCGGAAGACCGCGCCAAGTTGGACGGTCTGTACGAGTGCATCCTGTGCTTCTGCTGCTCGACCTCCTGCCCCAGCTATTGGTGGAACGGCGACCGTTACCTCGGCCCGTCGATCCTCCTGCAAGCCTACCGCTGGATCGCCGACAGCCGCGACGAGATGACGGGCGAGCGCCTCGACAACCTTGAGGATCCGTTCCGTCTGTACCGCTGCCACACCATCATGAACTGCACCAAGGCGTGCCCGAAGGGTCTCAACCCCGCCAAGGCCATCGCCGAGATCAAGAAGCTGATGGTGGCCCGCCGCTGATCCACCCGATCCGCGACGCTGGTCCGTGACCCCGACGAGGCGCTCCTTGTGGAGCGCCTCGTTTGTTTTGGTCCTGATGGGGCGCTCCTTGTGGAGCGCCTCGTTTGTTTTTGGATGTGATGGGGCGCTCCGCAAGGGGCGCCTCGTTTGCGTTTGGGCCTGATGGGGCCGGTTGACCCGACGCGGCGAGCGGGTATGCTCAACGAACAGGCAATTTTGGATCCCAGGAAGGACAACGATCATGGGCGGCACGACGGGGCAGGCGTGGAGTTGGGTGCAGGGCGAATGGTTGGAGGGCAATCCTCCCATCGTCGGGCCGCTGTCGCACGCCCTGTGGCTGTCGTCGGTGGTGTTCGACGGGGCGCGCGCCTTCCAGGGTGTGGCCCCCGATCTGGGGCTGCATTGCGAACGCGCCATCCGCTCCGCCCTGGCCATGGGGCTGGCCCCGATGGTCACGGCGGGGGAGATCGAGGAGCTGTGCTGGGACGGCATCCGCCGTTTCGGCCCCGACGCGGAGCTGTACATCCGCCCGATGTTCTTCGCGGAGGAGGGCTTTGTCTCACCCGATCCGGCGACCACGCGCTTTGTGCTGTCGATCTATGAGGATCCGATGCCCAAGCCGACCGGCTTCGCCGCCTGTCTGTCCAGCCGCCGCCGCCCGCTCCCCAGCATGGCCCCGACCGAGGCCAAGGCCGCCTGCCTGTACCCGAACGCCGGTCTGGCGCTGACAGAGGCGCGCAAGCGCGGCTTCCAGAACGCCATCATGCTGGACGCCATCGGCAACGTCGCCGAATTCGCCACCGCCAACCTGTTCATCGCCAAGGATGGGGTGGTGCGCACACCGGTTCCCAACGGCTGTTTCCTGAACGGCATCACCCGACAGCGCATCATCGCCCTGCTGCGCGCCGACGGCGTGACGGTGGAGGAAGTGACCCTGACCCCCGCCGACGTTCTGAACGCCGACGAGGTGTTTTCCACCGGCAACCACGCCAAATGCGTGCCGGTGACAAAGGTGGAGGATCGGGTCTTCGCGCCGGGGCCGCTGTTCGCCCGCGCCCGCGCGCTCTATTGGGAATACGCGTTCCGCTAAACCGTCTGGCGCAGCCGCAGGGCCACCGCCCGGTGATGCGCCAGCGCGGCGCACAGCCGGGCGAGCCACCCGTCGGATGGGCATGAACGAAGGGGCAGGGCGGCGCGGCGGCGGGCGATGGCCAACCGGGCGTCCGCCGCCAACCGCTCGTTCACGCTGATGGCGGCGTCCCGCCGCGCGGCGGCGGCGCGGGCCGATCCGCCCCATTGCGCCGCTCGCACCGCGTCACGCGGCGGCGGCCCGTCATAGAGCCGGTGGAGGGTGGCGAGGTCGGGGAAGGCGGGGGGATCGGTGCGCGGCATCGCGGCAGCATCGCGCCGCCGCGCCGCCCAATCAAGGAAATTTATCCTAGAGCGCCGTGCTCAAAATATGAAACAGTCCACGGCGCTCTATGCCTTTGTTTATCGAGCATCTTCACGCGTCAAATCGATCCCGATTTAACGCGATCTGCTCTAAAATTCGGAGCGATGCGCCGCAGGTGTGGGCGTTCCGGTTGCGACGCTCACCCCCGTGACGCTCACCCCGTGATGGTCACTGGCTGGCCCAGATGATGCGGGCCATCCACGCCACATCGCCGCGCGGGATGCTGCGGTCGGGGTGGGCGCGGTTGATCGACAGAAGTTCGATGCGGGTGGCGGTTTCACGGACCAACTGCTTGGCCATCACCTCGCCCCCGCGCGTGCGCACGACCACGCGGTCGTTGCGGCGGATTTGGGCGGCGGGCGACACGATGATGGTGTCGCCGTCGCGATAGACCGGTTCCATGCTGTCGCCGGCGATTTCCAGCGCGTAGGCCTGCGGATCGCCCAGGCTGGGGAACAGCAATTCGTCCCAGCCGGTGCCGACCGGGAATCCGGCGTCGTCGAAGTAACCGGCGTTGCCCGCCTGGGCGTAGCCGATGACCGGAACCCGCTGGAACGCGCCGGGTCCGGCGGTCTCCCCGATCAGCGAGACGAAATCGGTCAGCGACACGCTGGTCGCGTCCAGCACCTTGGAGATGCTTTCGGTCGAGGGCCAGCGCAGCTTGCCGTCGCCGGTCGTCCGCTTGCTCTTGTTGAAGGTGGTCGGATCCAATCCGGCGCGGCGCGCCAGGCCCGACGCGGAGAGGCCGCTTTGCGCCGCAAGGCGATCAATGGCCCGCCAGATGTCCGTGTGTTTCAGCATGGGACGATAATCACATAATCCCGCCGCACCGTCCCTAGGAACTTTTTCATAAAATCATTGACCTCGTCCCTCAATAGAAACAAAAAGGGAACACAAACACCACCCCACCGGGAAAAATCCCGGCACGGCGGGTGGGGCAGGGTGTGGTTGGGAAACAAAGCTTGGGTTCCGACCGTGTGGGACCGGCTGCGGACCGCCCCCTGTTCCCTCAATCCGCCCGACAGGAGACGAGCATGGCGATCCCCCTTTGTGCCCCCACCAGCCGCCCCGCCGCCAATCCGCCGCCGGGCGTGATCGTGCGCTCCGGCGATCCGTTCGGCGTCGAGGGGACCCCCTTCGACAGCGCCGAGGAGGCGTGGTTCTGGTCGGTCCAGGCCGAGGACGCCAAGGCGGCGGGCGCGCGGGTGGCCGCCGGGCGCGGCGCGGTGCAGCGCCCCTGCGAACCAGCCGACGTGATGCGGGCGGTGGATCGCCTGTACCGCAGCCGCAGCCTGCTGCGCGACCATCTGCATGTGCTGGCCCATTACGGCCGCCGCCTGAGCGCTCCCGATCCCGGCCGCTCCCTCGAGCAGCGCGCCCACAGCCTGTGGGGGGAGGCGTTCGCCCGGCTGGCCCCGGTGCTGCGGGCCAAGGGCATCGTGCGATGAGCCTCGCCCCCGCGTCACTCCCGGTCCCCAACCGCGCGCCAGGGGAACCGGCCACCGCCCCGGCCGCCTGGGTGGTGTTCCGGGGGGAGTCGCCCTTGTGGTGGCTGCGCCCGCTCAAACCCGGTTTCCGCCACTGTCTGGCCCTGTTGAACGACGGGCGGCGCTGGGTGGTGGTCGATCCGCTGGCCCCCTTCACCGACGTCGCGGTGCTGGATCTGCCGCCGGGCTTCGATCTGCCCGGCTGGTACCGCGACCAGGGGCTGACGGTGGACACCGCGCCGCTGCGGCGCGGGCTGACCCGCCCGGCCCCCTGGGGGCCGTTCACCTGCGTGGAGGCGGTCAAGCGGCTGCTGGGGCTGCACGCGCCCTTCGTCGTCACCCCGTGGCAATTGCACCGCCACCTGACCCGCGCCGCCGCAGCGTTTGAGGGAGAGTTCGTTTGAGGGAGAGTTCCGCCATGCCCAACCGCAACCGCGCCGATCTGGCCCCACCGGATCATCCGCGCCCCCCTTCGGAACCGGACCAGGAGGAGGCGCAACGCCTGCTGGAGCGTTACCGCGCCGCCCGCGAACGCCGCACCGTGTGGGAAAGCCATTGGCAGGAGTGCTACGACCACGCCTTGCCGAACGGCCAGCCCTTTCGCGGGGTCGGCACGCCGGGGGACCGGCGGGTCGATCGGCTGTTCGACGGGACCGCCCCCGACGCGGTGGAGCAGCTCGCCGCCAGCCTGCTGTCGGAACTGACGCCGCCCTGGTCGCGCTGGTTCGGTTTTCAGCCCGGCCCGGCGCTGACCGGGGCGGAGCGCGACCGCGTCGCCCCGATGCTCGACCGCGCCGCCGGGCTGGTCCAGGCGCATTTCGACCGCTCCAACTTCGCGGTGGAGGCGCATCAGGCGTTTCTCGACCTCGTCACCGTCGGCACCGCCTGCCTGCTGATGGAGGAGGCCGCCCCCGGTGGCGAGTCGGCCCTGCGCTTCACCGCCGTGCCGCTGGCCGAAGCGGTGCTGGAAGAGGGGCCGGACGGTCGTCTTGACGCCACCTTCCGCCGCAGCGAGGCCACGCTCGCCCAACTGCGCCACCGCTTCCCCGCCGCCGCCCTGCCGGACGCGGTGGAGCGGGGCGGAGCCGACGAGCCGGACCGCCGGTTCCCGCTGGTCGAAGCGGTGCTGCCCGATGGTCTGGCCTACCGCTGGGGCGTGGTGCTGGACAGCGGTCTGGCCGATCCGTCCTGGCTGGCCCAGGGGCGCTTCGCCCAATCGCCCTTCGTCAATTTCCGTTGGCTGAAGGCCCCCGGCGAAACCTATGGCCGCTCCCCGGTGATGAAGGCGCTGCCCGACATCAAAACCGCCAACAAGGTGGTGGAACTGGTGCTGAAAAACGCCTCCATCGCCGTGACCGGCATCTGGCAGGCTCGTGATTTATATTTTCCGGTGTTTGCGTGAGCTTTCCAGAATTGGCTAGACCCATTGATTTGTCTCGGTTTTTGGCAGAATGGTAGGTCAGCGATACGCCGGGAAAACTCGCGCTTTTTCCGCCGCCTGCTTACATGGCGCTTACATGGAGACGCCACCCAATGCCGAAAATCACGAAAAAGCTGGTCGATGCCACCACCGCCGATGGACGGACGCGCTTCCTCTGGGATGACGAGTTGCCTGGCTTCGGCTTCTGCGTCACGGTGGCTGGCGTGAAGTCCTACGTGGCGCAATATCGCTTCGGTGGCCGGTCCCGGCGGATGACCGTCGCCCGTCATGGGGTGATGACCCCGGATGAGGCCCGTAAGCAGGCGCGCTTGATCCTGGCGGACGTGGCGCGCGGCCTGGACCCGGCGGAGCGGCGTGAGGAGCAGCGGCGTGACCTCACGGTGTCCGAACTGTGTGACCTCTATGTGTCGGAGGGGATGACCACCAAAAAGCCGTCCACCATCGCCACCGACAAGGGGAAGCTGGCGCGCCACGTCAAGCCGCTGCTGGGCAAGCGTCTGCTGCGGTCCATCACCCGCGCGGACATCGAGCGCTTCCAGGCGGACGTTGCCACCGGCAAGACCGCTGCCGACATCAAGGGTGGGTTCAAATCCCGCTCGACCGTCACCGGCGGGCGAGGGGCTGCCGCCCGCGTCCTGGGGCTGCTGTCGGGCGTATTTCAGTTTGCGGTGAACCGCAACCTGCGCCCGGACAACCCGGCGCGGGGCGTCAAGCGGTTCGCCGATAAGAAATGCGAACGGTTCCTGTCGCCGTCCGAAATGGCGCGGCTTGGCAAGGCGCTGGCCGATCTGATCGACGAAGGAGCCAATCCGGTTGCGGTCAACGTCGCGCGCCTGCTGGCGCTGACCGGCTGCCGACGCGGTGAAATCACCGGGCTGCGTTGGGAGTGGGTGGACTGGGATCGGGCGTGCATCCGTTTCCCCGACTCCAAGACCGGGGCAAAGGTGGTGCCGCTGGGCGCGGCGGCGCTGGGGCTGCTGACCGCTTTGCAGGGTGATGAGCGAACTGGCCCGGTGTTTCCTGGCCGGGGGCGTGATGGGACCACCACCGCCGTGTGGAAGGTGTGGGACAAGGCCCGGACGCGCGCTGAGTTGCCGGGGGTGCGCATTCACGATCTGCGCCACAGCTTCGCCAGCGTCGGCGCGTCTGGTGGTGACAGCCTTGTTGTGATTGGTGCCTTGCTGGGCCATCGGGACACCACCACCACGGCACGCTATGCCCACCTGTCGAACGATCCGTTGAAGGCTGCCGCCGACCGGATCGCCGGGACAATTGCCGCCGCGATGAAGGGGGAAATCACCGACAACGTGGTGACGTTGCCGACCGCGAAGACGCGGAAACGCGCAGGTGACACCTGATTTCCGCAGTAACCGCAGTAACCGGCTCACCACAGGCCAGAGCGCGCCCATAAAGCCATTACGATGTTTGACAGAACGCTCAACTGCTTTCAGGATGCGTACGTGTCCTGTGCGGTGGCTTGGAAAGCAAGCGGTATACGCGTGCGCAGGGGTGCCTGTGGGGGGCGGTGAAAGTAACTTTCATGTCCGTAGGCATTTGCACGCGTGTGCAAGGGCTACGGCCATCGGACAGATTGCCTTAACAGTTTTTGATGCCATCTGTTATAGGGTGCGCGCGCATCTGACGCATGGTGCGACGTGATAGGTACGTAAGGACTAAGGAGGTTATCGTGATGCACAGCAGGGACGCAAAGCAGACTAAGCGCGGATCATATCCGGCAAAGGCGCTGTCGCAGGCTGGCCGGGGCTTCTGGTCTGGTGTGGTAATGGGGCTTGCTGCTATTCCCCATCTCTATAGTGTAGATTTTAATCCCCCTCGCTATCGCAGTGCAGGAATTGCAGGTGATTGGCGAGCCGTTGGTAACGACATCCGAGGCGCTATGCGCCGAATGGAGGAGTGTTGACAGAGGTAAGCCGATTATTAGAAGCCTCTGAGGCAAGAATAATGGTGAGAACAGATCAGGCTGAAGCCCATTCTCAAGCTGAGAATGGGCTTTCTGTTTCTACGCCTATGAAGGAAGAAATTGAGCGGGCGCTCGAGCCTTTAGTTGAGCCGCCTAAGCGGCAAAAGGCGCTTACTGCGGTTATGCGGGCTGTAAGTGAGTCCTATGCCGGGCCACTTCCCCATCCCAGCCATTATCAAGGTTTCGAGGATGTTCTTCCAGGTTCCGCAAATCGCATTCTTACTATGGCAGAGAAGCAGCAGGACTTGCGAATATGGTGGGAAAAATTTGCCATTAAGGCTCAATTTTGTTTAGCCTTAGTTGGGCTTATTTTAGCGTTTCTCGTGAGTATAGGGCTTATAGTTGGGGCTGTGTATCTGGGAATATCAGGTCATGAGTGGTTGGGGGGAGCCTTGGTTGCTACCAGCGCTGTAGGAATGGCTACGGCCTTCATAAAAGGGCGAAATTTGTTTAGTCCTCCAACCTCGGAGGAGCCTGCCGAAGCTTTACCGCCCCAACAACCACGTAAGCAGCCACCTGCAAGGCGAGCACAAAAGCGGAAATAATTTGGAAGCTTCTTCTAATTACTAGCCTGGATCGTTTCGCGAAAGGGCTTGACCGCTAAGAACAGATATGGAACGAATATCCCCGCCAACGCCAGAAAACCATCGAAGCCCGCCCGGTTCCGCCGTGGCGGGCTTTTTGTTTTAGGAGGCTCGCTTGCTCAAACGGACACCAGAACCGCCGCCGTTCATCGGGGATGAACTCACCGCCTTTCAGCCTTTGCCCGGCTTGCGTCGCCCGCGCTGGCTGCCTGCTTCCCCCTCTTTGCGCTGGACGAACAACCGCCCGGCCTGCATCGCGGCGGCGCGGCTGATGTAGCTTCCGCACTCGAAGCGTTGGCCGTCGAACGTCACAGCCAAGGTGAACTTCTGGGGGCCGGTCTCTTCGATCTGGATCGACGACGCGGAGGGCGCGGGCTTCATGGCGTTGCGCCCGATTCAACATCCTTCCGCAGCCGCACGCCGGGGCCGTCGCCGTTGCTGGCGATGAAGATCACGCCAGCCGCTTCAAGGGCTGTGCGAATCGCGGCAAGAGTGCGGGGATGGGGCTGGCGCTTGTTGGCTTCAAAGTCCGCCAGCGTTGAGCGCGCTGTTTGACACGCTGCCGCAAGGTCATCCCTGGTCCACTCGATCAAAGCTCGTGCCGCCCGACACTGAGCAGGGGAAACGGATGTTTCATCCGATGTCGGACTTTTCATCTTGATTTCAATCTCGCTCGGGATAATATGGCTCATGTCGGTCATTATGACCGAAAACGACACTTCGAGCAACGCCACAGGTGTAACGATGCGAACATTTCTCGCCACGCCCAAGCTTTGCCCCGACCTCACCCAACTGCCCCGCCACGCGCTGGCGGACCTGATCGACGCGGCTATAGCCGAACTCGACGCCCGCGACGGCGACCCCGACCTTGAACCGGAAGAGGACCGGGGCGTGTTCGACCATCTGCCCGACGCCTCCCCTGTCAACGGGTCCATGGGATTTCCCATAGACCCGTCTCATCCGAACCACCTCGCGCCGAACCCCTGCGCTCTGGAGAACCACCATGGATGAAACCCGCTCCCCGCTCTTCCGGGCAGTCTCCGATCTGGAGTCGCCCCTCACGTCCGCCGAGGCTGCCGCCACCACGCTCAACATGATCGCCAGCGAGCTTGAGGACGACGACAGGTCGGTTGCCATCGTCTACCTCGCCGACGCGATCCGCGCCCACCTGAACGACATCCGGAAGCACTTCGGTCAAGTCCACGGCCTTGCGCTCAAGGGCGACCAGCCCGCCGCCTGATCCCACGGCACCAGCCCCACCGTGGGGCGTGTCTCTCTTCCCCCTGGAGCTTCCCACCATGCCGACCATCACCAACGCGCCTGAAGGCGCGAACGCCCCCGCTACGCCCATCGTCTGGACCACCCGGCACCTTCCCGGCCCCGGCGGCGGCTCCGTCACCATCTCTGCCGCGCAGGTCGGCCCCTATGCCCTGGAGGTTCACGACTCCCAATCACGCACCGGCTGGCCCCGCATCGTCCTGTGGACCGTCGAGAGGGACGGGAAGCGCTTGGGAGAGGGAGTGTTGGACACCACCGACGACGGCAAGGCCGCTGCCGAGTGGAAAGCCCGCCGTCTGCTGACCGGCACGCCGTCGGACCAGAACACCAACGGCGCTGGCAGCCGCGTCATTCCCGCCTGTGTGAACGGCATGCCGCCGCGTGGTCGAAACCCTGGACTTCACCCCGACGCCGAACTGCTGTTCGCCTGGGATGCCTTCCAAGCCGCCGCCACGGCCTACCAGTGCGCCCCGGATGGAGAGATCAACCGTTACTGCGAAATGGTGGGCAACATCGGGGAGCGCATCGAGGCGTTCAAACCGAAGACCCTGGAAGGGGTCGAAATTCGGCTTCGCTATGCGCTGACCAGATACATTGACGCGGATTGCGCTTGGGACACGCTCGTGTTCGGCGACGATCCAAATCAGGATTTTCATGACATCATCGACAACGATCCGTTCGTCGGCGGGCTTTGGGGTATGATTCAACCCGGAGATCGCTTGGTGGATCGAATCGGTCGGCACCGCCGGGAACAGCCGAACAAGGGGCCTGGCTACTCATCCGCCCCTTCCACCTGACTGCCAACCGTCCGCCCTGATCGGACAGTTGTCCGCAGAAATCGGACAACTCCCCCACACCCGCCACATTTGGCGGACACCCCAAACGGAGTTTTCCACATGACGACCCCGACCAACACGCCCTTGGGCGTGAACACCCCCGCTTTGTCCGCCGCTTCGATCCTGGCCGGATCGACGCGCCTTCCCTCCGTCGAGAGCATGACCTTTGCCGACGCTGACGCCGAGGTGGTGGCCCTGCTTGCCGCCGCCAACAGCAAGTGGGGCAAGGGGGAAGGCACCGAATCTGAAGCCGAATTCGACATCGTGGTGGCGTGCGAGCTGCGCGACGCCATCCTGTCCACCCCGCCCCAGACGCTGGCCGATGCGCTGGCGATGCTGAACCGGCTGGCCTGCGAGGAAAGCGGCGTGCCCGGCGGCATGATCCCCAGACAGGAAACAGCCATCGTGCTGCTGCGCAACTTCGTGGCAGCACTTTTGTCATCTACCGAGATTCCGGTAGACCCGTTGGTTTCGCTGGGGTGAGGGGGCGGCCATCAAAGGCGCTGGCGATGGGGCGCGGGTTTCATGCAGGACGACCTGATGCGGACTGGTTCTGTTGACCCGTTTTAGAATGCGGCTTCCAAGGTGGTTTCGCTTTCACCGCTTGACTGAGGACCAACATCGGCCGATATTGCTCTTGCCAACATCGGGTGATATTAGGATGCGCGTGAATTGGACACAGGCTGAAGTCGTCGCCTTGACCGGAGCAAAGCCCTCTGACGTGCAAAACTGGGTCAATCGTGGCTACGTTCAGCCTGTCAATGAGGCCCCCGGAAAATCGGGAAAGCGGCTATATGATTTCGACGGGTTGGTTGCAATCGCGGCGATGCACGCTGGTGCGCGCTCTGGTCTGCCCGCGAACGTCGTCTCCAACACTCTTGACGAGATCGCGCCCCGCGCGCGGAGGCTTCTTATCGGGGAAGCGCTTAAGGTGTCTGGTCTTGTGGGGGATGTAAATCTAACCCAAAGCAAAATCCTCATCTATGCCCGGATCGGGGATGACTGGGGTGTATCCGAAGCAGAACTTGATGAGGAAGGTAAGAGCTTTGACCCTTCCAAACTTCCGGACTCTTTTGTCGTTCTTCAGATCGATAGGATGGTGCGACGATTGATCGTGCGCACTTGGCCGAACGGTTTGAATTTTGATGGCATGGTTATGCCGCAAAGTGAGTCGCCGGAAACCGCTGGTTAATTGGCTTTGTAACTAAGGATCACCAACAATGACCGACCTTGAAACGCGGGCCGCCCCCGCCACGCATGAACTTTGCCTTCCCCCCGCCCTGCGCAAGCCGCGCCTGCGCCGTTGGGAAGCCTCCGAATATCTGGGGACCGTCCACGGCCTCACCGTTGCCCCGGCCACGCTGGCGAAGCTGGCGAGCGTCGGAGGAGGCCCCAGCTACAACCGTGCGAACCGGACCCCGCTCTATCCGACGGAGGAACTGGACCGCTGGGCCGCTGCCCGCCTGGGGCGGCTCCGTCAGTCCACCAGCGACGCGGGGGAGTGAACTCCGGGAAGTACCCGATCCGTCATTTGTGGCGGATTTCGATCAAGCGCCGCAACGGCCCTGATCCGACGCCCCCCTTACGCTCCAATTGCGCAGGTTCGGCATGAAGTGGCTCCGCCTCTACAACGAAACCGTCCATGATCCGAAGTGGCGCATGATCGCTATCGAGGCCGAACAGCCGGTGCATGCCGTGCTGGCCGTGTGGATGGTCATGCTGTGCCATGCCTCGGGAGCCGAACCCCGTGGAACGCTGACCGGCTGGAACGACCGCCTGGCCGGGGCCGCCCTGGATTTGAAGGGCGACGTCGTGAATGCCATTCGCACGGCGATGCAGAGGGTTGTTCTCGACGGCGACCGGCTGACCGCCTGGGACAAGCGCCAGTTCAAGGGCGATGACGTGAAGGAACGGGTGAAACGTTACCGCGCCAGAAAAGCGGCGGAAACCGATAGCTGTAACGTTACATCCCTGGAAATCGACCAAAGCAACGATGGTGTAACGTTACAAAGCCAAGATGCAACGTTGCCGCCTCTGCGCGCGACAGATCTCAGATTACAGATAACAGAAAGAGATCCTGCTGCTGACGCGCGGGCGAGGCTGGCCGAAGTCGGCATGCGGGTGCTGTCTCTGATCGGCGTTGCCGATGATCCCCGATGGTTCGGCAGCTATGGCCGGGTTCAGCAGTGGCTTGCCGACGGTGCCAACCCCGACTTGGACATCTACCCGACCGTTCAGCGCGTCATGATCCGACGAGGCGCGCAGGGGCCTCCCGGCGGGCTTGAATACTTCGACCGCCCCATTGCCGACGCCATCGCCACCCGCAATCGTCCCATGCCCGAGGGAAAACCTCATGCCCACTCCGATCAACGTCCCCGCCGCGAAACCACCACCGAAACCACTGCTCGTCGTCGGGCAGGGATGGCGGACGCCTTGGCTCGACGCATGGGCAGCCCATGAGCCGGTGCCGGTCCCGGCGGAGGCCGTGAAGCACGCAATCATGCTGGTCGATGCGGCGCTGGCACCCGCCAATCCCTGCGTGGTCGCCGTCGAGGTGGAGCGCACGCTCGCGCTGTTCGGTGCCCCGGAGAATTGGGGCGACATCGCCGATTTCTACTTGGAGGCGTTCGAGGATGTGCCCCTCGATCTGGTTCAGGTGGCTTTGAAGCATGCCCGGAAATCCCTGAAATTCTTTCCGCGCCCGGCTGAACTCCTGGCACCGATCCGGGGGGAGTTGGAGGAACGGCGGCATGCCGCGCGCCGACTTCGGGTCGCCGCCGACCGCGCACGCCGCGCCGAAAGGGTGGACGACCCGCCCTTGATTGACGAGGAACGAAAAGCCGCCGTTCGCGCTGTGTTGGAGGCCGCTGGCATCAAGCACATGCCGGACGTCCGTGCTGAGTCGCAGTCCCCCATGGAAGGCAACCGATGACAAAGCCCTTTGACCGCCGCAATGACATGACGGTTCGAGGGGGGCGACGCCGACTTACTGGAACCATTACTGAAAAGGAGCGTGAAAATGGGTATTGTTGAAATATTCGAGGAATGCGGCGACGTTGAACGACTTGCCGCTTTCGCCAATCGAGAACGCAAGAACCACCCGTTGGACACGATTTTGGATTCGCTTGAAGGAGACATTGAAACAAAACTCATTCAGACCGGGAAGGTTGACCCGGCTATGGCAAAAGAGGCGGCCCACATACTGAGGGACCGCATCCGCACCGCCGTCTTCAAGCCATGGGACCACTATCCGCTGAAGGCCTGGGGCGACAAGTTGGCCCTGCTGACCCATGGCGAGTATGAGAACGAGGACGAGTTTGAGGCGCGGGTTGATGGATTCCTCACGCCGATCCGGGATGACCTGATCGCCAAGGGCTGCCCGGAGGATGTTGCTTCGGGGTGGTGCGACGACATCGTGAACGCCTGCTGTCATCGGGTCCTGGAGATCACCCATGCCAGCGGGACGGCGTGATTTGAAATCGGGAAAACTCGGGAAAACATAAGAAAAAATAACTGCGCGCGTTTTATAAGCAGGTGTTTACAGAGAAAATATTCGCGCTGAACTTGCGACTGGACAGCAAGGGTTGGCGTGAATGTTCACGGGCATCAAAGCGTTTCTCAAGGGGCCTGAACGCAAGAGCGCGGACGGTTACGAGGTTCTGACCGGCGGCGCGTTGCCGACCGCTGCCGGTGTGTCGGTCTCCCCGGAAACCGCCATGCGCTGTTCGGTGTCCTTCGCCTGCATCAAGGTCATTGCCGAAACCATCGAGCAACTGACCCCGCACCTGTACCGCCGCAAGGGCGAGGATCGGGAGCGCGCCACCGACCATCCCCTTTACGCCCTGGTGACGAAGGCCGCGAACGACTGGACCCCGGCCAGCGAGTTCCGGCTCGTGCTGGGAACCCACCTTGCCACCCACGGCAACGCCTTTGCCTTCGTCAACCGGGATGGTGCTGGCCGGGTGGTGGAGTTGATCCCGCTCGATCCCCGCGCGGTTTCCATCCGGCAAGACCCGCGCACCATGGCCCCGGTCTACAGCGTCGCCACCGGCAACCCGGCGCTGCCCGCCCGCGACTATGACCGATCCGAGATCCTGCACATCCGGGGCGTGGGGCTGGACGTTCACAAGGGTGCGTCGCCGGTCACGCTGGGCCGGGAGGCCATCGGCCTGTCGTTGACGTTGGAGGCCCATTGCGCCGGGCTGTTCGGTCGCGGTGCCAAGCCATCGGGCATTCTGAAGGTCAAGGGCAAGAAGACGCCCGAGGCGTTGCAGCGCATCCGCGCCCTGTTCACCCGGTTCTATTCGGGAGCGGACGCCGAACACCGAACGATGATGTTCGATGACGACATGGATTTCACCCAAATCCAGTTGAACAGCGTGGACGCGCAAACCCTGGAAATGCGCCGCTTCCAAATCGAAGAGGTGTCGCGCTTCTGGCGGGTGCCGCTGCATCTGGTCAACGAAATGGACCGCGCCACCCACGCGAACGCCGAGAGCATGGGGCAACAATTCCTCACCTTCTGCATGTTGCCCATCCTGCGGCTGTGGTGCGACGCGCTGGCGATCACCCTGCTTTCGCCCGACGAACGCGAGACACTGTA
The DNA here is from genome assembly GCA_027486405.1 of Azospirillum sp. Lineage (GTDB taxonomy): Bacteria > Pseudomonadota > Alphaproteobacteria > Azospirillales > Azospirillaceae > Azospirillum. Next base: position 137,426 of record JAIXPD010000047.1, read on the forward strand.
TTTCGAGTTCCTGGTGGACGATTTGGCCCGCGCCGACATCGCCGCCCGCTTCTCTGCGATGAGCGGCGCGATTTCGGCGGGCATCCTGAACCCCAATGAGGCCCGCGCCATGGAGAACCGCCCACCCTACGCCGGGGGCGAAACCTTCATGCGCCCGGTCAACACCGCGCCCGCCCCGACCACAGGGGGTGCGCATGGAACGGCTTGATCTGGAGTTCAAAGCCGTCCCCAGCGCCGCCGGGCTGATCGAGGGGCTTGCATCGCCCTTCGGGGGTGCGCCCGACCGTGTGCGCGACATCGTGGCCCCCGGTGCCTTCACCCGCTCCCTGGCCGAACACAAGGCGCGCGGCACCATGCCCGCCATGCTGTTGAGCCACGATCCGGCGGCGGTTGTCGGGGCGTGGGACCGGGTTGAAGAAACCCCGCGTGGGTTGACGGTGGCCGGGCGGCTGACCCTGGGGACCACCGCCGGGGATGACGCCTATGCCCTGGCCCGCGCCAAGGCGCTGACCGGCCTGAGCATCGGTTTCCGCACCATCAAGGCCACCCGCCTGCCCGGCGACATCCGGCGGTTGGATGAGGTGGACTTGCTCGAAATTTCGCTGGTGTCGGTTCCGGCGGCCCCCGCCGCGACCATCACCAGCATCAAGAGTGCCCTGGCCGCTGGCGCGGTCATTCATCAGGAGAACACCATGGACGACGAAAACCCCGCCGTGCCCGATCTGGCCGCGTTGGAAACCAAGATGACGACGGCGATCACCGCCGCGCTGGCTCCGTTCTCTGACCGTCTGGGCAAGGTGGAAACCGCCCTTCGCCGTCCGGGCACCGCCGCGACCACGGACACCACGGCAACCACCGCCCCCGAACGCAAGGCGTTTGAAGCCTACCTCCGGGGCGGAACCGCCGGGATGGAGTTCACCGAGGTGAAGACCCTGCGCACGGGCGACGACACCAGCGCGGGCTATCTGGCTCCGCCCGAGTTCGTCAGCGAGATTGGCAAAAACATCGTCCTCTGGTCGCCCGTCCGCCAACTCGCCACCGTGCGCAACACGGCGCGCGGATCGGTGGAACTGCCCAAGCGGATCGGTCGCCCCACCGCGACGTGGGTGGAGGAACTGGAAGACCGGGAGGACACCGAGACCGGGAGCCGCTACGGCAAGTCGGCCTATGAGGTGAAGGAACTGACCGCCTATGTCGATGTGGCGTTCAGCACGCTGGAAGACGCCGCCGTGGACATCTTCGCGGAACTCGCCGCCGATCTGGCCGAAGAGTTCGGGCAGGCCGAGGGCGAGGCGTTCGTCACCGGCAACGGCGTCAAGCGCCCCATGGGTTTCATGTCCGACACCAGCATTCCGACCGTGGCGAGCGGCGACGCGGCGAAGATCACCGCCGACGCGCTGATCGACCTGTTCCACGCCCTGCCGTCGCCCTACCGCACCAACGCCGTCTGGGGGATGAACTCCACCACCCTGGGGGCGGTTCGCAAGCTGAAGACCTCGACGGGCGACTATTTGCTGTCCATGACCGGGCTGGCCGGTTCCCCCGTCACCACCATTCTGGGCCGTCCGGTGGTGGAACTGCCCGACCTGCCCGACATCGCGGCGGGGGCTGTCCCCCTGGTGTTCGGTGACTTCGCGCAAGGCTATCGCGTGTTCGACCGGGTGGGCTTCTCCCTGCTGCGCGACGATCTGACCCAACGCACGAAGGGGAAATGCCGCTTCCACGCCCGCAAGCGGGTGGCCGGTGGCGTTCGCAAATCCGAAGCCCTGCGCAAGCTGCGCATCGCCGCGAACTGAGGGAAGAACCAATCATGCGCGACCTGTTGAACAGCATCCACCCCGTCACCGTCATCCCGCCGGGCGTGGCGACCAGCGACAACACGCCCGTGGTCTCCGCCATCGTGGACCGGCTGGGCTACGGCTCCGTGACCTTCGTCCTGTTGACCGGCACGCTTGCCGACGCGGACGCCACCTTTGCCGTTCTGGTCGAGCATGGCGACGCGGCGAACCTGTCGGACGCGGTGGCCGTGCCCGATGGTCTATTGGTCGGAACCGAGGCCCTGGCGGGCTTCACCTTCGCCGACGACGGCAAGGCGCGGAAGGTGGGTTATGTCGGGGGCAAGCGCTACCAGCGCCTGACCATCACCCCCACCGGCAACGCCAGTGCGGCGAACCTGGGGGCCGTGGCGATCCTGGGGCATCCGGTCAACGCCCCCACCAGCAACCCGCCGGTGTGAGGCCCGCCATGCTGACCGTCATCACCCCCGCCACCACCCGCCGACTCACCACCGTGGCCGCGATCAAGGCTGAGTTGTCCCTTGTGGCGGGGGCGGATGATCCGTTCATCGCGGACCTGATCGACCGTGCAAGCGCGACGGTCGAACGGTTCTGCAACCGTGTCTTCGCCCTGGAAACCGTGCGCGAAAGCGTCCGCCTGTCGGTCGCCGCTGACGCGCTGTCCCTGGGGCGTTGGCCGGTGGTTTCCATCCTCTCGATCATCGAAGGGGGAAAGGCGCTGACCTCTGCCGATTATGAAACCGACGATGGAGCCGGGTTCATCCATCGGCTGACCGGCTTGGATCGCCGCTGTGATTGGCCGGTTGGCAAAGTGACGGTGGAGTACACCGCCGGTTACGTCGCGCCTGGACAACCGGGCCGCACGCTCCCGGAAGACATCGAACGGGCAACCATCATGCTGGTCAAGGCGGGGTGGTTCGCCCGATCCCGCGATCCGATGGTGCGCACGGAAGACGTGTCGGGCGTCATGGCGACCACCTATTGGGTGGGCGGCTTTGGCGCGGGCGTGTGCCTGCCCCCGGATGTTGAAGGGCTTCTCTCCCCCCATCGTCAACCGTCCATCGGGTGAACCGCCATGCTCAACCCCGGCACCTACGCGCTTGCGGATCGCGCCATCACCACCGCCATCAACGAAGCGCAGTCCCCCATCGTGGATTTGCAAGGCGTGACCGCCGTCACGATCCAAGCCCGGTTGGCCTATGGGTCGGGCGGCACGTCCGCCAAGGTCTATGTGGCGACCAGTCTTGACGGCGGGATCACCTGGGTTGACGTGGCGTGTCTCGCCTTTGGCGCGGCGGGCGCGGTCAAGGTGGTGAATGTGTCCGGCCTGACGCCGAAGGGCACCCCCGCCATTCCCACCGATGGCGCGTTGACGGATGACACCATTCTTGACGGCATTCTCGGGGACCGGCTCCGCGCGCGGATCGTGACCACCGGCACCTATGCCAACAGCGTGGTGTCCGTGCGGGCGACCGTCCGATGAGCGCGGCGCGTGCAGCCCTTGACCGCGCCCTTGCCGTGGCCGGTGAACCCATCCTGTTGCGCCGCTTCTACGGCGTGAACCCGCGCACGAGCGTGGACGTGGAATGCATGGCCTTCGTGCGAGGCTACAAGCCGCAAGAACTGATCGGGAGCATCACCCAGACGGACATCTTCGTCATCCTGTCACCAACGGAGATCGAGCGGGCGAAGTGGCCCGGCGGTTCCGGTCTGTCGGGCACCCCAGACCCGCGCGTGCCGAGGAAAGGCGACTCGGTGGTTGTTCGCGGTGCGTTGCGGAACGTGGAAGCCGTGGGGCCGGTCTATGCCCGTGGCGCGTTGGTGCGCATCGAAATGCGCGTGATCGGGTGACGCCATGCCCTACGCCGCTCCCCGCGTCTGCGCGTGCGGTTCGGTCATTCCCGCCGGGCAACGGTGCCGACGCTGCGCCAAGGCTGTGGAAGCCGCCCGCCCGGATCGCCACGCGCGCGGCTATGACGCTGATTGGTCCCGTCTTCGCCGCGCCCATCTGAAGGCGCACCCCGGCTGTGTGGTGTGTGGGGCAACCGAGGGGGTGGACGTGGACCACAAGGCCAGCATCAAGGACCGGCCCGACCGTCGTCTTGACCCGTCCAACCTTCAAACGCTCTGCCGCCTGCACCACAACCGGAAGACACACGGAAAAACATCATGATTGCAATGGGTTGGGGTAGGGGGTTCCGAATTTCGGGGGAAAGGGGCCGGTACCGGACAGGGGTCTTCCTCCCGAAAGAGGCGAATTGAGCAAATCGGATAAGGGGTGCCGCGATGCGTGGACGGAAACCAGAGTTGAAGGCGATTGACGGCGGGCTTGCCCGGTTGCCGCCCGCGCCGTCCTGGCTGCCGCCCGAGGCCAAGGCCGAATGGCGGCGGGTGGTTCCGGGGTTGCGCGCCCGCAAGACGGTGACGCGCGAAGACCTGCCCATGCTGGAATCCTACTGTCTGGCCGCTGGCACCGTCCGCCGGATGCAGGCGACCCTTGCCACCGAAGGCGACACCATCACCAGCGCCAAGGGCGAGGTGCGGCGGCACCCGGCCTTTCAGACCATGTTCCAGGCCCTGACCGAAAGCCGCCGGTTGGCTGCCGAACTGGGCTTGACCCCGGCCAGCCGCAACAAGGCCGCTCCCACGGACAACGACGATGACGACCTATCCGGCCTGGATCTATGACGGTTCCAACATCCCCGACCCCTTGGGCTGTGGGCAACGCGCCGTCGATTTCCTGCGCCTGCTGCGCCACCCGAAATCCACCCTGCCCAAGCGGGCGTTCCAGCTTCACGACTTTCAAGAGCGCCTGGTCAGACGCATCTATGGCCCGCGCCACCCGGACGGGCGGCGGATCGTGCGCAACGTTGTCATGCTGCTGCCGCGCGGCGGGCGCAAAACCAGCCTGGGCGCTGGCCTGGGGCTGCTGCACACCATCGGCCCGGAGCGGGTGCCCGGCGGGCTGGCGCTGTTCGCCGCGTCGGATCGGGAGCAAGCCCGAATCGGGTTTGAGGAAGCCGCCGGTATCTGCCGGGAGGACGCCCGGATCGGTGACAAGCTGCGGTTCATCGACTACCGCCACCGGATCGAGCATCCGAAATCCGGGTGCCAGCTTCGCGCCATTTCCTGCGACGCCGCCCGGTCCCACGGCACGACCCCCACCTTTGCCCTGATGGACGAGTTGCACGCGTGGCCCAAGCGCGATCTGTGGGACGTGATCCGCACCGGCTTGGTGAAGGTCCCCGGCTCCCTGTGCGTCGTCATCTCCACCGCCGGGCGCGGGCAACAGAACGTCGCCCATGACATCGTGGATTACGCCCGCCGCGTCGCCCGTGGCGAGATCGACGACCCCGGCACGCTGCCCGTCCTGTTCGAGACGGCCCATGACGCCGATTGGCGCGACGAACGGGTGTGGTTCCGCGCCAACCCCGGCTTGGCCCATGGCTTCCCCGACATCGACGGGTTGCGGCAGCTTGCCCGTGAAGCGGAGAACCGCCCGGCGGATCGGGAGGCGTTCAAGCAACTGCATCTGAACGTGTGGCTGGATCATTCGACCGACCCGTTCGTTGACATGTCGGTCTACGACGAAGGGTCCGAACCGCTCGACCTCGACGCGCTGGCGGGCGCACCGTGCTGGCTGGGCGTGGACCTGTCGAGCAATTCTGACCTGACGGTGGTGGTGGCGTGCTGGCGCGTTGGGACGGGCTATGCGGTGCTGCCGCATTTCTTCTGCCCTGGCGACAACCTCCGGGGCCGACAGGACCGGGACGGCGTGCCCTATGTCCGCTGGGCGGATGACGGCCTGATCGAGCCGACACCGGGCAACGTGGTGGACTTCCGCGCGGTGGAGGACTGCATCCGCGATCTGTGCGACCGCTTCAACGTGGTGTCGGTGGGAATCGATCCGCACTTGGCCCGGTCCACGCTGAACACGCTGACGGAGGACGGCTATCCGGCTGTGGAGGTGCGGCAAGGCTGGATCACCATGGCCCCCGCCATCAAGGAGCTTGAGCGCGCCATCGTCGGGCGACAGTTCCAGCACGGCGGGCATGAGGTGCTGCGCTGGTGTTTCGACAACATCCAAGTCGAGACCGACCGCGCCGGAAACCGTCTGTTCAGCAAGGGCAAGGCGCGCGAGCGGATCGACGGGGCCGTTGCCTGCGCCATCGCCGTATCGCTGGCGCAGCACGGCGAGGTGGGAGGCTCCATTTACGATCTGGACGTGTCCGACGAAGAGTTTTTCGTTTGACCGCGCTGTTGACCAGCGCGGGCAAGGTGGCGGGCGGCTGGGCACCGAACAGAGCGTGATCGCCGCCGCCGCCGCCTTGCTTACATGGCGCTTACATGCTCCCCCGGCCTATGACCAATCCGTTGAATAGCAATCATAATGCCAGCTTTTCCCTAGCATCTGGCAGGCCGATGACGACGGGGTGCTGAATCCGGCGACGATCCGGTTGGTGCCGGGGACGATCATCCCCAAGGCGGTGGGGTCCGCCGGGTTGACGCCGTTGGCCAATCCGGGGCGGTTCGACGTGTCGCAACTGGTGCTCGACGATCTGCGGTCGCGCATTCGCCACGCCCTGTTGACGGATCGGCTGGGGCCGGTCGATCAGGCGCGGATGACCGCCACCGAGGTGATGGAGCGCTCCGCCGAAATGGCGCGGCTGTTGGGGGCAACCTATGGCCGCCTGCAAGCGGAGATGCTGACGCCGTTGCTGCTGCGCGCCGTCGCCATCCTGCGCCGCCGGGGCGAGATTCCCGACATCACCGTCGATGGTCGGCTGGTGGCGTTGCAACACCGCTCCCCATTGGCTCAGGCCCAGGCGCAACGCGACGTGCGGGCAACGCTGCGCTGGCTCGACACCGTGCAGCAACTGGGGCCGCAGGCCGCCGCCACGGTGGACGCCGCCGCGACCGCGCGCTGGTTGGGCGAAGCCTTTGGCGTTCCGGCCACGCTGATGCGGGCGGAAGACGCGCCGGTCCCGGCACCGCCCGCCGCCGTTCCGCCCGCTGCCGTCCCGCCCGCTGCCGTCCCGCCCGCCGCCGTTCCGCCCGCTGCCGTCCCGCCCGCCGCCATTTCGCCCGCTGCCGTCCCGCCCACCACGGTCCCGCCTGTCTCCGCGTCCCCCACGACCGGGGGCGTCCATGGTTGATCGCATCCTGGATCCGAGCGTGGACGCCACGGCGGGGTGGGGGTGGTTGAACGGGCCGACACCCCCGGACGCATCCACCAGCGCCACCAACGCCAGCGCCGCCGATCCGGCCCCGGCCTTTGCCCGCTGTTTCGCCGGGCCGGACGGGCAACGGGTGCTCGACACGCTGCGGGCGATGACCTTGGGCCGCGCCCTTGGCCCCGATGTTCCCGACGCCGCGCTGCGCCATCTGGAAGGCCAACGGCATCTGGTGGCGGTCATCCTGGCGCTGACGGCGCGCGGGCAACGGGCCTGAGCCGCCTTTCCCTTGTTTCTATCATTGGAGTGTGTGACCGATGGCCGACAATCTGCTGATCGCCCCTTTAAGTCCCCCCCTCGGTCCCCCGTTGACCGGCCCCGTGGGCGGGGCTGCGTCCGGCGCGCTGCCCGACGCGTCGATCCCGCCGATGGATCTGGTGCCGGAGAAGTTCCGTGATCCGAAAACCGGCGCGCTGCGGGTGGACGCCCTGTTGAAATCCTATCGGGAGCTGGAACGCCGCCTGTCGGCATCGGCCCCGGTTGCGCCGCCCGCCAACAGCCCGCCGGACCCGGCGTCCTTCGATCCGGTCGCGCTGCGCCGGGCGTTGGGCGCGCCCGAGTCGCCGGAGGGTTATTGCATTGCCTGCGACCATGGTCTGTTCCAGCCCGACCCGGAGATCAACGGCCGGCTGTTCGAGGCGGGCTACACCCCTGGTCAGGCGCAGTTGCTCTATGACCTCGCCGCCGAACGGATGATGCCGCTGATCCAGCATCTCGCCGCCGAATTCCAGGCCGAACGCGAGGTCGAGCGGCTGGTCGCCCGCTTTGGCGGCGAAGAGAAATGGCGGGAGGTGTCGCGCCAGCTCCTCGCCTGGGCGGGCAAGAATCTGCCGCCCGCCGCCGTCGAAGGGCTGTCCACCACCTATGAAGGGGTGATGGCCCTGCACGCGATGATGTCGGGGACCGAGCCGACGGCCTTGGCGCTGGGACCGGGCCGGGCCACCGCCGCCGATGGCGAGACGGAGTTGCGGGCGCTGATGCGCGACCCGCGCTATTGGCGGGACCGTGACCCGGCGGTGATCGCCCGCGTCACCGACGGGTTCCAACGCCTGTACCCCAGCCGCATGTAATACCGGGGTCGGAACGTTCTGACCGCGCATAAGCGGGCGTGATTGGCGGGATCGTCGCGGTGACGGCGTTGGGGTGTCGCGGGGATGACACCATGACGCGAGACCGATTGACGCATCTCGCCCATCCGGGGCGGTGTTGCATGATAATGTTGCGTGAGCAAACAAGATTACGATTGCAGGTTTGAAACAAAAAAGCGAACCTGCACCGCGCACAGGAGACCATCCGTATGACCGATGGTCAGGGGAGCCTCGCCGGGGCCAGATGACGCTTCGCCGCAAGATACGCTGGTTGACCTGGATCGGCCTGATTGGCTGCCTGATGGCGGCCATTCCGGCGCTGTACCTGCTGCGCCATGGCCTGATCGCGGAACGCGAGCGGATGGCGGGCGCGCTGGTCGAATCCGCGCGCACCATGCTGAACGATCTGGACCGCGAGGCCGCCAACGGGGGACTCCCGCGTGAGGAGGCGCAGGCGCGCGCGCGTCTGGCCCTGCGCGCGCTGGGCGGCGAACCCTTTCATCTGACGCTGTTCACCGACGGGAGCGCGCCGTCGGGCTGGCCGCCCTTTTCCCACGCGGTCATCAACCAGACCCGGTTTGAACCGTGGGGGTGGGTGGTCGCCGCCGCCGCCAACATCGACGACATCGACCGCGAATTTCTGATGGAGGCGGCGGCCTTCATCCTGTTCCTGCTGGCCTTGCTGGTCCTGAGCTGGCCCTTTTCGCTCTATCTCTCGCAGAACGTCGTCGGCCCGATCGAGGCGCTGTCCGCCCGCATGCGGCAATTGACCGAGGGGCGGACCGATGTGGACGTGCCGGGCCGCCACCGCCGCGACGAGTTCGGCGCGATGGCCCGCGCCATGGAGTATTTCCGCCGTTCCGCCAGCGCGCTGATCGAGCGGGACGAGCGGCTGGCCGGGATCATGAACAACGTCAGCGAGGCGATTGTTCTGGTGGACGAGCATGGCCGGATCGAGGAGCACAACCCGGCGGCGGTCGCCCTGTTCGGCGTGGCGGCGGAGTCGCTGCCGGGCCGCGCGCTGGCCGGTCTGTTCGCGGAGACGGACCGGGGCCGGGTGCAGGCCCTGTTGGCCGGAGCCGGTGGGGCGGGGGAGCCGTTGCGGGCCGAGGCGTTGGGCATTCCGCGCGCCGACGGGCGGGTGGACGCGGCGCTGTCGGTGTCGCCGCTGGTGGTGCAGGGCAAGCGCGGCTATGTCTGCGCCCTGACCGACATGACGCAGCGGTTGCGGCACGAGCGCGAACTGATGCGGCTGGCGACGCGCGACCGGCTGACCGGCCTGCCCAATCGGGCGATGGTCGAATCCATGCTGGAAACGGCGGTGGAGCGCTGCCGCCGCCACGACCGTCGTTTTGCCGTGATGTGCCTGGATCTGTCGCGCTTCAAGCTTGTCACCGACACGCTGGGCCATCAGGCGGGCGACGCGCTGTTGCAGGAGGTGGCGCGGCGGATCAGCGATGCGGTGCGCGCGTCCGACGTGGTCGGCCGCATCGGCACCGACGATTTCGCCATCATCCTGGAGGAGATCGCCGACGGGGCGGAGGCGGCGGTCATCGCCGACCGCATCCTGTCCGCCTTTGACCGACCGGTCATCCTGGCCGGGAACGAGCATTATGTGCGCACCGCCATCGGCATCGCCCTGTTCCCCGACCACACCGAGGAACCGCACGAGCTGATCCGCGCCGCCGACACCGCGCTCTACGCGGCCAAACGGCTGGGCGGGCGGCGGCACGCCTTTTTCCGCAAGGAGCTGGCCGATCAGGCCCGCCGCCATCTGGCCCTGGACGGGGAGTTGCGTTCCGCCCTGGTCAACCGCCAGTTCCGTTTGCACTATCAGCCCAAGGTCTCGTTGATCGATTACAACCTGGAGGGCTTCGAGGCGCTGTTGCGCTGGGACGTGCCGGGGCAGGGCATGGTGTCGCCGGGTGAGTTCATCCCGGTGGCCGAGGACACCGGTTTCATCGTGCCGCTGGGCGACTGGGTGCTGGATGAGGCGTGCCGCCAGCAGCGGGCGTGGCTGGACCAGGGGATGCGGCCGGTCCCGGTCGCCGTCAACATCTCCCCCCGCCATCTGCGCCACCGCACGGCGGAGGATTTCCGCCGCATCGTCGACCGCCACGGCCTGCCGCCCGAACTGATCGAACTGGAAATCACCGAGGGTGCGGTGATGCAGGACATCGACCACGCGATGAGCGTGCTGGCCGCGCTGAAGGCGATGGGAATCCGGGTGGCGGTGGATGATTTCGGCACCGGCCATTCGTCGCTGAGCTATTTGAAAAAGCTGCCGATCACCACGCTGAAGATCGACCGCTCCTTCATCAACGGCGTCCCGCATGAGCGCGAGGACGCCAGCATCGTGTCCACCATCATCGCCATGGCCGACATGCTGGGGCTGGATGTGGTGGCCGAAGGGGTGGAGAAGACGGAGCAGGCCAATTTCCTGCGCCACCACAATTGCACCCAGGTGCAAGGCTGGCTGACCGGGCGGCCGGTCCCCGCCGACGCGGCGCTGGACCTGTTGAGCAAGCGGCTGAAAAGCCTTGCGGTGCCGGAACCCGCCTGAGCGGGGCGCGCGGTCACAGCGCTGCGTTCACAGCGCTGCGTTCACAGTGGCGTGCTTTTCAAAATCGGAACGGCAACACTGGAAACGGTGAACCGGCGGGCGGCGGCGGTGACGCGCCGCCCGCCATCCCCATCAATGATGGTGGTCGCCGTCCTGATGGCCCGCGTTCGGATCGAGGAAGCGGTGCAGGTGGACGATGTAATAGCGGGTGTGGGCGTCGTCGATGGTCTGCCCGGTCGCCCCGCGCCACGCCTTGTACGCCTCGTCATAGCTCGGGAAGATGCCGACGATGTGCAGCTTCGACGGATCGACGAACTGGTCGGTGTCCGGGCGCACCAGTTCGCCGCCGAACACGAGGTGGAGGAGCTGTTTGTCGGGCATGGACGGGGTCCTTGTGGCTGATGTTTTGAGGGGCTGATGTCTTGAAAACGCGGATGCGGGTCGGCGTCGGCCTCGGGCGGTGAACGCGGGCCGATCTTGCGACCAGTCATATCCGCCGTGTGGCCATACCATCAAGCGTGTTGACAGCCGATGCGGTCTTTGTCACCAAAAACGGGATGGCTTTTCGGGAACAGCCGCAAAAGAAACAACCCCATTTTCCAGTCCCGAGGCTGGGCAACACGGCGAGGATCGAGCGATGGCAAGTGGTCATACCGCGACTCGGGAGCAACGCGCGCGCGACATACGGGTGTGGGACCTGCCGACCCGCCTGTTTCATTGGACGCTGGTGCTGTTGGTCGCCGTCGCGATCCTGTCGGGCAAGGCCGGGGCCTTGTCGATTCATATGTTGGTCGGGGAAACAATTCTGGGGTTGGTGCTGTTCCGCCTGATCTGGGGGCTGGTTGGCAGCCAGACCGCGCGCTTCACCGATTTCATCAAAGGACCGCGCGCCGTGCTGGCCTATCTCGCCAACAGCCGGACGCCGGGTGCCGCCCCGGTCACGCTGGGGCACAACCCGTTGGGCGGCCTGATGGTGGTGGCGCTGCTGCTGGTGCTGCTGGTCCAGGCGTCGAGCGGCCTGTTCACCACCGACGATGTGGTCGTCGATGGTCCGCTGGTCCCGCTGGTGGCCGAGGGCACGGTGAAGGCGTTGAGCACGCTGCACCGCCTGCTGCCGAACGGCCTGCTGCTGATGATCGCCGTCCATGTCGCGGCGGTGCTGGTCTATCTGCTGGTCAAGAAAGACAATCTGATCGGCCCGATGATCACCGGGCGCAAGCGCGTGCCGCACGCGGTGGACGAACCGCCGGTGGACGAGCCGCGCCGGGCCTCGCCGCTGTTGGCGCTGACCATTCTGTTGGCGGCGCTGGGGCTGGTGTCACTGGTGGTGCGGGCGGCGGGCTGATGGTGGATTGAAGGCGGACGGCCCGTGGCAATCGCTTGAACAAGCGATCATCGCCACGCAAGCAAGAATGGACACGGATGTCACGGACAAAAGGTTGGATTGCACGGATTTTCGACTCCAATTGCCTTCCGCATCACGCCAGAAGGGTTGCCGCACAATCGCAAACAGGGTGGCTCTGAGACGCGTTCCGCGAAATCCGTGAAAAAATCCGTGGAATCCGTGTCCATTCTTGTTCAGGTCGGGTGCACGATGCTTCAAGCGATTGCCTTGGCGGACGGTCCGGCCCAAACGGAAACCCCCGCCCGGCGGACCGGACGGGGGCAACCTCTTCGATCACTCGCCGACAGCGATCAATCGGCGCGGTAGCGCTGATGGCAGGCCTTGCAGGTGTCGGCCATGGCGGCGAACGCCTTGCCGGTCGCGGCCTTGTCCCCGGTGGCCGAGGCGGCGGCCAGCGCGGTGGCGGCGGTTTCCAGATCCTTGGCCTTCGCGGTGAAGTCGGGGAAGTTGGCCCAGATCACTTCCTTGGCCCCGGTCTTGCCCTTGTCGGAGCCAGCCGGGAACAGGCTGGGAATGGTGCTGGCGAAGGCGGCGACGCGGGTGGCCACGGGGGCGGCGCTGGCCACCTTGTCCTTGCCCAGGGCGTCCTTGACCTCGCCCATCGCCTTCTTGAGATCCTCAAACCCGGCCTGGCGGGCCTTGATCGGGTCCTGGGCGGTCGCCGGGGCGACGATGGCGGCGCTGGTCAGCAAAAAGGCGGCGGTGGCCGCAAAAGCGATGCGGGTCAGCATGGTGAGCCTGATCCTCAAATGATTGGACGAATTGGGTGAATAAGCAGGAACAGCGAAACGATAGACATGGGGCAACCGACCCTGTCAAGCCGTGGACGCCCCGGCAACCGCCTGATTCCACGGCACAAAGCGGCCCGTTTTGTGTAAGCGCGGCTGTCTGAACCCAGGCTGAACGGCGCGTGGCCCCGCGCCGGGCGACGCTTTGGGCTGCGGAATTGTGGCGGAGTCAACCTTGCAACGCCGGTGATGCGGCAGTAAGGTCCGGCGTCTCGCCGCTGGGGCGGGACACCCGAACCACCCATCCCCACCCATTGCCCTGAGGGGGCCTGCCGCCATGTCGATTCTCGCGTCCCGCCTGTCCCGCATCAAGCCGTCGCCGACCATCGCCGTGACCAACAAAGCCCGCGAGCTGAAAGCGGCCGGTCGCGACGTCATCGGCCTGGGCGCCGGGGAGCCGGACTTCGACACCCCCGACAACATCAAGGTCGCCGCCATCAAGGCGATCGAGACCGGTGACACCAAATACACCGCCGTGGACGGCACGCCCGCGCTGAAGAAGGCGATCTGCGCCAAGTTCGCGCGCGAGAACGGCCTGACCTACACGCCCGACCAGATCACCGTCGGCGTCGGCGGCAAGCAGGTGCTGTACAACGCCCTGATGGCCACGCTGAACCCGGGTGACGAGGTCATCATCCCCGCCCCCTACTGGGTCAGCTACCCGGACATGGTGGAACTGGCGGAAGGGACCCCGGTGACGGTGTCCTGCCCGGCCGAACAGGGCTTCAAGCTCCAGCCCGCCGACCTGGAAAAGGCGATCACGCCGAAGACCAAGTGGCTGATCCTGAACTCCCCGTCGAATCCGTCGGGGGCCGCCTACACCCGCGCCGAGATGAAGGCGCTGACCGACGTGCTGGTGAAGCACCCGCATGTCTGGGTGATGACCGACGACATGTACGAGCACCTGCTCTATGACGGTCTGGAGTTCGTCACCCCGGCCCAGGTCGAACCGTCGCTGTACGACCGCACCCTGACGGTGAACGGCGTGTCGAAGTCCTACGCGATGACCGGCTGGCGCATCGGCTACGCCGGTGGCCCGAAGGACCTCATCAAGGCCATCGGCGTCATCCAGAGCCAATCGACCTCCAACCCGACCTCCATCGCCCAGGCCGCCGCCGTCGAGGCGCTGAACGGTCCGCAGGACTTCATCAAGGAGCGTGCGGAGGTGTTCCGCCAGCGCCGCGATCTGGTGGTGTCGATGCTGAACCAGGCCACCGGCCTGAGCTGCCCGAAGCCGGAAGGGGCGTTCTACGTCTACCCGTCCTGCGCCGGGACCATCGGCAAGACCACGCCGGATGGCAAGGTGATCGAATCCGACGAGGATTTCGTCACCTACCTGCTGGAATCGGAAGGTGTGGCGGTGGTTCAGGGGTCGGCCTTCGGCCTCGCCCCGCACTTCCGCATCTCCTACGCCACCAGCACCGACGCGCTGGAAGAGGCCTGCCGCCGCATCCAACGCGCCTGCGGCAACCTGCGTTGATCGACCGCCGCCCGGCGTGCGTGCGCCGGACGCTGTGAACGAAGAAAAGGGCCGGAGCGTTTGCTCCGGCCCTTTTTCGTTGGCGCGTGTGTCCCGCGCCCCGTCCGATCAGGCCGTGCGCAGGCGGCGCGCGCCGTGGCCGATCAGTTCGAACGCGGCGAAGGCCAGCATCGACAGGCCGACCATCGGGAAGAACAGGCCGGCGACCAGCGCCATGCCCAGCAACACCTTGGGCACCTGGGCGTTGGCGGGCAGCCTTGGCGCGCCCAGCGTGCCCGCCGGGCGGCGTTTCCACCACATCACCACGCCCGAGACCGTCATCAGAACCATGGCAATCAGCGACGCCAGCAACACCAATTGGTTGCCCAGCCCAAAGGCTTGGCCCATGTGGATGCTGATGCCCCATTCGGCCAGACGCCCGAACAGGCCCAGATCCTTCAGCTGCATGTCGAACAGCACCGTGCCGGAATATTGGTCGAGGTGGACGACGCGTTCCTGTGTGATGTCGTCGGGGTAGACGGACGCGGTGAAGACGCCCTCCGGCTTGGTCGGGATGGCGATGGTGTAGCCCGCCGCCAGACCCAGCGCGTTGACCGTCTTGACCACGTCGTCCAGCTTGGCCGGGACGCCGGTCGCTGTGGTGGACAAGGGCGTGGGCTGGTTTTCGACGATCCAGGGGGCGCGGTCGACCGTGTCCTTCAGCGGCACGGTGGAGACCGGGTATTTGTCCCAATAGCCATCGGGCATGCCCAGGCCGACGGCGTAGGCGGCGTCGTAGAAATGCTTGCCCCAATAGCCCGACCAGGGCAGGCCGGTCATCGCCAGGAAGACGATGAAGCCGCTGACGACGATGCCGGTGACGGCGTGCAGGTCGCGCCAGAACACGCGCTTGCCCGGTTCGCCGCGCACGGTGACGACGCCCCCGGCCTGTCCGCGCGGCCACCACAGATAGACGCCGGACACGCTCATCAGCACCATCCAGCCCGCCACCGCTTCGATCACGCGTTCGGCGACCCAGCCGACATATTGCAGGCTGTGCAGCTTGCGGACGACGTGCATGGCGGGCGATCCGGCGAAACCGGCGTCCCATTGGCTGCCCAGCACCTGCCCGGTGTAGGGGTTGAGGAACAGGGCGTCCTTGACCCCGTCGGTGCCGATGATCCGCACCTCCGCCGCGCGGTCGGCGGCGGCGGGCGGGGCGTAGCCCTTCAGCGTGCCGGGGTGGGCGGCCAGCGCCTTGGCCACCAGTTCGGACGGGGACAGTTGGGCGGTCGTCATCGGCGTGACGATCCGCATGTCCTTGTACAGGGCGTCGTTGATCTCATCCTTGAACAGATAGAGCGCGCCGGTGACGCACAGCACCAGAACGAAGGGCAGAATCAGAAGTCCGGCGAAGAAATGCCAGCGCCAGACGGCGCGGTACAGCGCGGAGCCGATGGCTCCGCCGGTGAGGGCGTGCGACATGGGAAAAGGTCCGTTCGGTCAGCGGGAAGCAACCGCCCGAGGGGGAGTCCGCGCAGGGAGTCCCTGTGGGAGTGCGCGCGGGATTCGGGCGGCGGGTTGCGTCAGGCGGACGGCGGTGGCGGACCTTGGGAGTGGAAGGGCTTGGCGGAGCGCAGCGACGGCGCGGTGGCGTGCCCCTGCGGCTCCGGCGTCCGCATCCGGTCGGCGGGCAGCGCCAGACCCTGCACATCGGGCAGCAACGCGGCGTATTGGCCCAGCCATGTGCATGGGCTGTGCAGCGGCGGGGCGGCTTGCGGATCGCCCTTGCCCGGGGTGGAGCTGTCCGGATCGGCAATCGGTTCGCCGCTGGCCGTGACCGGCACATAGACGATCTCGCTGCCGCTGCAAATCGCGACATAGCCCGCCCGGTCGGCGGCCCCAAGGACGGGCGCCACCAGCCGCGCGAACAGCGTCAGGGCCAGCACCAGCGACAGCGCCAGCCCCCAACGGTCGTTCAGTGTGCGGCAGCGTGCCAGCATCGCGTCGTGGTCATCCGGCGGCTCAGGGGAAGCGAATCGTTAGCCGATCCGGCCCAAAGCGGCAAGGGGGAGGCTCAGGCGTTCAGGGCAATCGCTTGAAGCATCGTGAGCTTGGCCGGAACAAGAATGGACACGGATTTCACGGATTTTCTCCACAGATTTCACGGAACGCGTCTCAGAACCATCCTGATTGTGATCTTGGCCCAAACCACATGACGGCATGGATGAGGCAATTGGGATCAGAAATCCGTGTAATTTTTAGTTTTATCCGTGAAATGCGTGTCCATTCTTGCTTGCGTGACGGTGATCGCTCGTTCAAGCGATTGCCCTGGTCAGGCGTTCCGCACCTCAGGCGTTCCGCACTCTGGCCAGGAAGCCGCGCACCGAGCCTTGCAGCACGCGCGCCTGATCGGCCAGGACGCCGCTGCTGGCGAGGATGTCCGAGGCGGAGCGCCCGGTTTCGTCCGCCGCGACGGTGAAATCGCCCAAGCTGTCGGACACGGCGTGGGTGCGGTCGGCGACCAGGGCCACCGCGCGGGCGATGTCGCGGGTGGCGGCGTTCTGCTCCTCCACCGCCGACGCCACGCCGACGGCGATGTCGCTCATGCGGACGATGGTGCGGTCGATGCCACGGATGGCGTCCACGGCCTCCAATGTTGCCTGTTGAATGGCGCTGATCTGGTTGGCGATTTCGTCGGTGGCCTGCCCGGTTTGGGTGGCGAGGCTCTTCACCTCCACCGCCACCACGGCAAAGCCGCGCCCGGCCTCCCCGGCGCGGGCGGCCTCGATGGTGGCGTTCAGGGCCAGCATGTTGGTTTGCTTGGCGATGCCGCTGATCATGTCCACCACCTCGCCGATTCGCTGCGCCACCCGCGACAGCCCTTCGACCGTGCTGTTGGTGCGGTTGACCTCGCCCACCGCCGCGCGGGCGATGTCGGCGGCCTCCTGCACCTGCCGTCCGATGCTGTCGGTGGCCTCGGCCAAGCCGCGCGCGGTGTCGGCGGCCTGCCGGACATTCTCCAGCGCGGTGGCCGACGCGCCGTTGACCCGCCCGGCCTGGGCGCTGGTGTGGCGGGCGGTGTCGGACATCCGCTCGGCGCTGTCGCGCACCTGACCCGACGCGGCGGACACGCTGTCCACCACCCCCTGAACGCTGGCCTCGAAGGTGGAGGCGAGTTCGTCGAGCGCCCGGCGCTTTTCGATCTCGGCCCGCAAGCGCAACTCCTCATGCTGGGCGGCGCTGGCCTGGGAACGGGCGACATGCTCGGCGAAGACCTCCAGCGAGCCGACGATGGCCCCCAACTCGTCCCGCCGCTCCAGCGCGCGCAAATTGCCCGCCTCCCCACCCTTGGCCACCCGCCCGGTGGCCTCGGCGATGCGGCGAATCGACCGGGTGGTGGCACCGCCGACCCATCCGGCCGACAGCGCCACCATCAGCGCCGCCAGCAGGGTGGTGCCGACGAACAGCGCGTTCAGCCGCTCCGCCTCCTCCGCCGACCGTTCGGCCCGCGCCCGCGAATCGCGGACGACCCCGTCCACCGCCGCGCCGATCAGCGTCATCATTCGTGTGTAATTGGCCTCGAACGGGCGCAGGAAGGACACGGCGCTGTTGAAATCGATCTCCAGCATCGCGGCCACGAACTCGACCGCCCCCTTGTAGGTGGTCAGTTCCCCGGTCATCTGGTCGACCAGCGCGTCGATCTCCGGGCTGGCGGCGCGCTGTTTGAACGCCGCCAAATCCTGGACGACGCCATCGACGTCCCGCGCCAGGTGCCCCAGCCGGTCGGCGGCGCTGCCCTGGACGATGCCCGCCGCCTGCTCGGTCATCGTTTGGAACAGCGCGCCGTTGATCCGCTGCACCCGACCGGCGAAGGCCGACAGGTCGGTGCTGGCCACCATGTTGCGGTCCACGATGGCGCGGACCTCGCCGACCAGGGTGCCAAGGCCGCTCCAACCGACCGCCGCGACGCTGGCCATCAGGCACACCGCCAGGCCCGGTGCCAGGGCGAATTTCGCGGCAAAAGGCAGATTCGACAGCGACAGGCGCAAGCGGGCCATGGCGATCTCCCGAAGGGGGCGGTGGACGGGTTGGGGGTCGGCGGTCGGGTCAGGCAGGGGGGGGCGTCAGAACCGGGTGCTGAGCGTCAGGAACAGTTGACGCTCCACCGCCGGGCCGGAGGTCTGGCGGTAGGCGGTCTGGGTGATCGCGGTTCCCTGCAACGCGACCGTGGTGGCGTCGGTCAGCTTGTAGCCAAGCCGGGTGTCGAGCGTGACGTAGGACGGGACCTTCACCCGGTCATACACCGTCTGCCGGGCGTTGTCGGACCGCCGCAGCATGTCGTAGGAGGTCGAATAGCGGGCGTAGAGGTCGCCCTCCCAATCCCCGGCGGTGAAGCCGATGGACGCGTTCAGCTTGTGGTGCGGGGTTTCGCGCCCGAATTCGGTGGAGTTGGTGATCGCCGTCGTGTTCACGGTCAGACGGTCGCGAATCCGTTCGAAGGTGTAGTTCAGGCCCCACCGCCAATCGCCGCCGATCTTGCCCTTCAGCCCGGCTTCCAGCCCCCAGGCCTGGGATTTGCCGACGTTGGTGAAGGTGAATTCCGGCAGCACCCCGCCGCGCAGCCGGGTCGGCGTGTAGCCGGGCAGCGCCTTGATGTTGTCGGAGGTCTGGAAAAACAGGCTGATCCGGCCGACGGCGTCGATGGATGGCAGCGCCCGGTCATAGGACAGCTCGTAATTCATCACCGTGGTCGGCTTCAGATTCGGGGTGCCGCAAAATGCCCCCGGAATCGGTCGGCCGCTGCGGGGATCGATGCCGACCACCCGCGATTCGGAATAGCCGTATTCGATCAGGGTCGGGATTTGCAGCCCGCGCGCCGCCGACAGCCGGATGGTGTCCTGCGGCGTCGCCTTGAACACCAACCCCGTGTTGAAGGACGGCTTGGTCATCGTCCGGTCATAGGCCTGCTCGCCATAGACCGTGGTCGCGCCCTTGCGGTCCAGGCGGAGATGGTCGAGGCGCAGGGCGTTGGTCAGCGCCAGTTGATCGGTGATCGCCCAATCCCACATGCCGCTGGCCGACCACACCGAATAGGCGGTGTTGCCGCCGCCGATCGCCACATTGTCCATGGCGTTGTGCCGGTATTCCCCGGCCAGCCGGACGCTGTGGTCGGTGCCGATCTTGAACAGATCCTGCACGCGGGCCACCGTGACCCCGTTCGTCACGTTCAGCATGGGAAAGGACGCGCTGTCGACGTCCACCTTCAGCATGTTGTGGTAGAGCGAGGCCTCCACCTGCCCCAGATCGCTGTCGAGCGCGTAGGTCGCCTTGGCCGACAGGGTGCGGTAATCGGCGATGTTCATTTCCCATTGCGGAAAGAACTCGTTCTGCCGCGCGGTCGAATAGCTGAGTTCGACGCCAAGCTGGGAATGGTCGCTGACCTGCATCAGCCCGTCGGCGTTGAAGGCGCGGCGCTGCGGCTTGGTCAGGATTTGGCGGTCGTCGGACCGCACCCGCTTGTCAAAGGCGTCGGCGCTGGTCCCGCCCGCCGACAGCCGCAGGCCGATGCGGTCGCCCAGCTTGACGCTGCGCACCGCCGACAGTTCGGCGTAACCGGGCGTGCCCACCCGCGCGGTGGCGTTCGACACCGTGTCGTACAACGGGTTGAAGGTGATGATGTTGATGACGCCCGACACCGCGTTGAAGCCGAACAGGGCGGTGTTGGGGCCTTTCACCACCTCGATCTGCCGGATTTCCGCCAGTTGAACCGGCAGGGTGCTCCAGGCCGTCATCCCGTAATGGTCGAGATAGACCTGACGGCCGTTGATGAGCACCAGCAGCCGGGGCGAATAGGGTTGGTTGTAGCCGCGCACGCCGACGTCGGACGCGCCGCGCCCCCATTCCCACACGTCGATTCCCGCCAACTGGCGCAGAATGCCCGGAATGTCGGTGGCGGCGGCGCGGCGGATGTCGTCGGCGGTGACGATGTCCATCGTCACCGGGGCCTCGCTGACGCGCTGCGGCTTGCCGGTGGCGGAAGTCGTCACCGGCTCGCCGAACAGCGCTTCGAGCGCGCCATGGTCGATGGCCTGCGCCCCGGCGCTGGACAGCGGGAGGGCGATCCCGCCGAGAAGGAGCGCGGCGGCGGTGCCGGGGCGGAGAAAGGCGCGCAGGCGGTCCGTCGCGCGCGGGCGGTGGCTGGGCATGGGTGATGGTCCTTTGACGGAAGGGGCGGCGCGGCGGTCAGATTTCGCTGATCATCATGCGGAAGGCGGGCTGGAAGCCGATCTGGCAGGCTTCGGCGGCGGCCTTGTTGACGACGATCTGGACCTTGGGTTCGGCCCGCACGCCCAGCACGCATTTGCCGGACTGCACGCAGCCCATGTCGGTGGCCATGGTCAGCAGCTTGGCCGCCTTGGCGGCGGCGAAAACCGCGTCCTGATGGGCCGACAGCCCGGCGGTGACAAAGACCGCGCCCGCCCCGGCCAGCTTGGCGAGCTGATCGACCGGGACCAGCGCTGGAACCAGCGTCACCCCGCCCGCCGCCAGACCGCTGCCGAGAAGGCCGGACAGCGCGTCGGCCTCCGCCTTGGAGTCGGCGATGGCGGGGGCGTAGACGATGGCCAGGGTCAGCGAACCGCTGGGTTTGGTGGCGAGAAAACCGAAGGTGCGGGCGGCGACCTGGACATCCTTGGCCGTCACATCGGCGTGTCCAGGGGCGGGAATCGCCAGCAGAGCGGCGGCGCACACAAGGGTGCGCGAAAGCGCAAGCATCACGGAACCAGTCTCCCCAGGGGGCTGGAGGCGAGCGTCAGGCCAGGGCGGCGGCCACACGCCTCCGCCACCCGCCATCGCCCATGGCCCGACCGGACAGGGTCCGACTGAGACGGCGGCGGCGGGGTCGGCACCGGTGTGGCGCGGCCCAAGCGGCGAATTGTGCGGGGCGACGCGGCGGCGTCGCGCGGTCCGTCGGTGGTTCCGCGTCAGACGCGCGGGCGAACCACGGGCAGCGGATCCTTGGGCAACGGATCCCATGGTTGCGCAGCCATCGGCCGTGGTGCCAGCCCCCGGTGCGCGGCGGGGTGGCCACCGGCGAACGGGAGGGCGGACGGACGGGCAGACAGACGGTTGTTGGGCGGTGTGGTGGGTGTGGTGGTCATGCGGCTCCCCCGGCGCGGTGTGTGGGGCCTTGTTTCCGGCCCGCTTGCTTTGGCCACCTCGTCTCCGGCGCGGTGCGACGCGCGGGAACGGGCGGATTGTTGGAGAGTGACGGTATGTTGAGTTGACGCTTACGTCAATATGATTCCCAAACAGTTTACCATCGGCATAGTTCCTATTCCCCGCAGCCGGGCGCGACCGCACCCGCCCTGGTGGCGGATGGGGCGCGGGTGGCGAGGTGCCAAGTCAAGCGGAGTCCCCGGTTCCGGCCTGCCGCAATGTTGGGCGGTTCGTTCCTGTGCAACGCAGCATCGGGGAGGGGCCTGCGACAAATGAAAGAGAATCAGGTCTCTTTCTTTTGGCGGGCTTGACGGATCGTCCGATCCCTGTGACAAAGGACCTTCGGCACACTCTATGAGCTTGAAGACACATGTTCGATCGCCCGCCCCGCCAGGGCTTCCGCGCTCCCGAGATCACCAAGTCCAACGTCACCGCCACCGTGAAGTGGTTCAACCCCACCAAGGGGTTCGGCTTCGTGTCGCCTGAGGACGGTTCGCCCGACGCCTTCCTGCACGTCTCTGCGGTTCAGGCCGCCGGCTACGACGCGCTCGACGAAGGCACCACCATCTCCTGCGACCTGGCCCGTGGGCCGAAGGGTCCGCAGGTTGCCTCCATCCACTCGGTGGACGCCTCGACGGCCCAAAGCTCCCCCCGTCCGCCGCGCGCGGGCGGTGGCGGCTTCGACCGTGGCGGTTTTGATCGCGGCGGTTACGACCGTGGCGGTTACGACGCCGGTGGCGAAGAAGTCAACGGCACCGTGAAGTGGTTCAACGCCGACAAGGGCTTTGGCTTCATCACGCCGAGCACCGGCGGCAAGGACGTGTTCGTTCACGTCAACGTGCTGCGCCGTTCGGGCATGCAGACCCTTCAGGAAGGCGATCAGGTGCGCGTCACCGTTCGCCAGGGCCAGAAGGGTCCGGAAGCGGGCAAGGTCGAGTATCTCTAAGGTCTCGGCTCGGTTTTGACGCCGGACGGCCTGTCGCTGGTTTCAGCCCACGCCGTTCGGTTCGTCGAACCCACCACCGGCCTTCGTGTCGGTGTCAACGCACGGCGCTCCGCAAGGCGGTGCCGTGCGTTTTTGTCTCTGATGATCCGTTCACCTCTGGGACCGACGCCGTTCAGGGTGCCGGGGCGTCGGTCCGGGGTTGCGGCGGTACCGGTTTGACCGCAGCGGCTCCCCAGGCTCCGTTTCCCGCCAGACATTGTTTGCCAGAGGCACCGCGTTTGGTGCCGCGCGACCACCGGGTGTGTGACGCCGATGCCCGATCTTTTTCCCTGGTCCACGCTGGATCTGTCCGCCGCCCAGATCGTCGGCTATCTGGGGACGCTCAGCGCGATGCTGTGGCCGGTCTTTCACGGCCGCGTCGCCCTGTTGCTGGCCCAACTGGTCCCGTCGCTGTTCTTCATGGTGCATTTCTGGCTGTTGGGCGGTGTCACCGGGGCCGCGCTCAATCTGCTGGCCGTGGTGCAAGGGGTGGCGGCGATCCCGTTGGGGACGCGCCCGAATTTCCGTGTCGCCTATCTGCTGATTCTGCCGGTGATCGCCGGGCTGATGGCGATGACCTGGAACGGTTGGCCGTCGCTGTTCGCCGCGCTGGCGATGACGCTGGTCAGCGTGGCGCGCTACCAGACCGGGGTCTTGCGCTTTCGCCTGTTCATGGCGCTGGCCTTGCCCTGCTGGTTCACGCACAGCGTCTTGCTGGGGTCGGTGCCGGGCATGCTGGCCGATGTGGTCGGCATGTCGGTCAATCTGTGGATGCTGGCCCGCAGCGGGGCCTTTGCCCGTCGCCGTCGGCCCTCCGAATCGGGAGCGTTGCCATGACCGACTCACCAGCGCCCGGCCGTTCCTGGCCGCCGAACAGCCTGTCGGCGCAGGATCTGGCCGCGCTGCGCGCCATTCCGCTGTTTGCCAAGCTGTCGGACCGGGCCTTGGCCCTGCTGGCCGGGGCGGCGCAGGTGCGGGCGGTGGCGCGGGGGGCGACGCTGTTTGTCCAGGACGAACCGGCGGACCGTTTTTTCGTGCTGCTGGAGGGGTGGGTCAAGCTGTTCCGCCTGACCCGCGAGGGCGCGGAGGCGGTGGTGCACGTCATCGGCCCGGCGGAGAGCTTCGCCGAGGCCGCCATGTTCGCCGACGGCAAATTCCCGGTCTGCGCGGAGGCCGTGACCGACGCGCGGGTGATGACGCTGACCGCCGACGGCTTCGCCCGCTGCCTGCGCGAGGATGACCGCATCGCCTTTGGCATGCTGGGGTCGCTGTCGCTGCGCCTGCGCCATCTGGTGACGCAGATCGAACAGTTGCAGGTTCAGCCCGCCCCCCAGCGCGTCGCCACCTTTCTGCTGCGCTTCTGCCCGGCGGGGGAGGGGGCGGCCAGCTTCGCCCTGCCGTTCGACAAGGCGCTGATCGCCCGCCGCCTGGGCATGCAGCCGGAAACCTTCTCCCGCGCGCTGGCGAAGCTGCGCCCGGTCGGGGTGGACAGCCAGGGCGGTGCCGTGACGGTGGCCGATCTGGCGGCGCTGCGCCGCTTCGTCGAGGCCGAGGGTGGCGAAACGGATGGTGGTTGAGCGCGGGCGGTTGATCGGCCCGCCGCTGTTCCGCTTTTGTCCGGACAAGGCCGGGGCGGTGGTTGACGGGGGTGGTGCCCGCGTGCGAGCTTGCACCCCTTCCATGGATGGGCGCCGACCGGCGTTCGGGTTCTGTTTGAGGACGCGATGAGCGAGACGACGACAACGGTGACGACGGCGCAAGATCCCGTTCAGGATCTCGTGTCCTTCGCCGGGGACCGGCGTTTTGCCACCGTGATGGCCGATCCGCCGTGGCGGTTCGTGAACCGCACCGGCAAAATGGCCCCGGAGCACCGCCGCCTGTCGCGCTATGGAACCATGACCATCGCCGACATCTGCGCGCTGCCGGTGGCCGACATCGCCGCCCCCACCGCCCATCTCTATCTCTGGGTTCCCAACGCGCTGCTGCCGGAAGGCTTGCAGGTGATGAACGCCTGGGGGTTCGAGTACAAAACCAATCTGGTCTGGCACAAGATCCGCAAAGATGGCGGGTCGGACGGGCGCGGCGTCGGTTTCTACTTCCGCAACGTGACCGAACTGATCCTGTTCGGCGTGCGCGGCAAGAACGCCCGCACCCTGCCGCCGGGCCGCACCCAGGTCAATTGCATCAGCACCCGCAAGCGCGAGCACAGCCGCAAGCCCGACGAACAGTATGAGCTGATCGAGGCGTGCAGCCCCGGCCCCTATCTGGAGATGTTCGCGCGCGGCGCGCGGCCCAACTGGTCGGTGTGGGGCAACCAGGCCGACGACGGCTATGAACCGACCTGGAAAACCTACGCCTACAATTCCGCCACCGACCGCGACGCGGCGGCCAAGTAACCCGCCGCGTCTTGTGCCGTGTCTTGCCGCGTGGGGCCATCGCCGTGGCGACGGCCCCGCGACCGCTCACAGCAGGCCGTAGCCTTCCAACTCCGTCCGCAACGCCTCGGCCCCGCCAACAAAGTGATGCGCGGTCATGCCGACGGCGCGGGCGGTTTCGATGTTGTCGGCGTTGTCGTCGATGAACAGGCAGGATTTCGGATCGAGTCCGTAACGATCAAACAGGATGTGGTAGATTTTCGGGTCCGGTTTGATGACCTTTTCCACGCCGGACACGACGATGCCGTCGAAGCTGTTCAGGAAATCGAAGCGCTTCTGCGACAGGGCGAATTTGTCGGCGGAAAAATTGGTGATGGCGTAGACGGGAACCCCGCGCGCCTTCAGCGTGGCCAGGATCTCCGGTGTGCCGGGGATCGGGCCGGGAACCATCTGTTCCCATTGCTCGTCATAGGCGCGGATCAACTCGGCGCAATCCGGGTGTTCGGCGGCCAGCAGCGCCACCGCCTCCGCCCAGGGGCGGCCGCGATCCTGCTCCATGTTCCAGGCGGGGGAGCAGACGGCGGTGAGGAAATCCTCCATCAGATCCTCATACCCGTCGAACAGGTCGCGGTAGAGGTGACGGGGATCCCATTCGATCAGCACCTGCCCAACGTCAAAGACGACGATGGAGGGCACAGTTTTCGTTCCGGTCATGAAACGATCCCTCTCAGCTCTTGCTGCGGGTGGCGGCGACCAGACGCTTCATCTCGTCCAGCTTGATCGCACCAGGGATCAGTTCGGTGCCGAACACGAAACCGGGCGTGCCGTGGATGCCCAGCGTTTCGGCCAAGGCCAGATTGTCGTCGATGACCGCCTGGACCTCGCGGCTGCTCATGTCCTTTTTCAGCTTTTCGGTGTCCAGGCCAACCGATTTGGCCAGACGCAGGATGGTGTCTTCGTCGATCTGGCCGCGCTGGCCCATCAGGGCGTTGTGGAATTCCAGATATTTGCCCTGCGCGCGCGCCGCCAGCGACGCCCGCGCGGCGACGACCGACGCCGGGCCGAGGATCGGCAGCTCCTTGAAGACGAAGCGCAGCTTGCCGTCGTCCTTGATGAGACGCTGGACGTCGGCCTGCACCGCCTTGCAATAGCCGCACTGGTAATCAAAGAACTCGACGACGGTGATGTCGCCCTGCGGGTTGCCCGCGACCGGGTCCGCCGGGTTGCGGGTCAGGGCCTGCTGATTGTCGACCAGCGCGCGCTTGGATCGTTCCGCTTCCGCAACCTTCTGCCGCTGTTGCAGGGATTCGACCGCTTGCAAAATGATTTCCGGGTTCTTCATCAGATAATCCCGGATCACCGTTTCGATGGCGGCGCGCTGGGCGTCGTCCACCGCCGCCGATTGGGCCTTGGCCGTCGCCGGGGTCAGAGCCGTGGCGGCGAGCGCAACAGCGGCGATGGGCAGGGCAAAAAGGGTGGAGCGGAACAACGACGGCATGGTGGGCGGTCTCCCGAAACGACGGACGAAGACGAAAAGCGGCCCACACTGTACCGGCAATTGCGGCGGAACAAGGGCTATCAGCGCCGCTTCCCATCACGAATGCGGGAGGAGCGGCGCTGGTCCCAGTCTCAGTTCGCCGTGCTCAGTTCACCGTGCTCAGTTCACTGTGTTGACGGACACACTCGTGCCGGGTCACTGCGTCGGGTCAGGGTGCCCGCAGCAGCTCGCTGACCTTCAGCAAGGCGATCTCGTCGCCGTCGGCCTTGCCGATGGTCCGACCGGTGGAGTAGGGCAGGTTGTTGTCGTTGACGACCACGATGTGGTCGGCGTCGACGATGCCCACGCCCTCCGGCCCCAGATGGGGCATGACAAAGCGGTCGGACGCCTCGCCGATGCGCGCCTTGTGGTCGGGGTCGGCGATGTCGGTCAGGTCGATGTAGCCGATCTTGCGCACGAAACCGTCGGCGTCGGCCCCGGTGATGTCGATCTTGTAGATGCGCTTGAATTTGGCCGGTGCGTTGAAGCAGGTCGGCGTCACCGCGCCCTTGCAGGCTTGGGCGGCGCTGCCCTCGGTGCTGTCGTCGCGTTCGATCACCAGGGCGCTGCCCGCGTCGATCATCGCCAAATCGGCGACGACGTTGGCGTTGTCCTCCAACAAATATTTCCAGGAGCGGCCGGTGTAGGCGCGCTTTTCCACGTCGAACTCCAGCACGCGGGTGTAGAGACGCCCGTCCTTGTTCTCAAAGCCCTTGGCGTCGGCGTTCCACAGCGGGCCTTCCAGGGCCGGGTAGAGGGTCTTGCCGTCCGGCGACACGCCCATCGGCTCAAACCCGCGCGAACGGCGGACCTCGAAGGACACCGCGCCGGGGATCGGCGGCAGGCCGTTGTTGCGGTAATGATCGGGCGAGCGGGCGGGCTTGCCGTCCACCACCGTCTCATGCACCGCCAGCACCACGCCGTCACGGTCCAGCTCCAGAATGTAGGGGCCGAACTCGTCGCCGATGAACAGGCGGTCGTTCTGCACCACCAACGATTCGGGATCGAAATCCGCACCGGTCAGATAACGGCTGCTGGTGTTCTCGTTGACGATGGCGAAGGGAACCTTCTTGTTCGGATCGCGCAGGAACAGGGTGTGTTCGCGGGTCAGCGCGCCGCTGGCCCAATCGGCCTTCACGCGATGGACCATCAGCAGGGCGTCGACCGAATTGACCTTGGATCCGAACCCGTTGTCGGTCAGGGCCAGAAAGCTGTCCTTGCCCTGCGGCACGACGGCGGAAAAGCCCTGCACGGCCTGACCGGCGACCGGCAGGCCGATCTCGGTCTGGCGCGGGGCCTTGGGATCGGCGGCGAAGGAGGTGGCGATCAGGCTGCCCACCGCCTCCACCCGCTTGCGGTCGGCGGCGGTGAATTTCCCGGCGGTGGCGAACAGCGGCCCGGCGTCCGCCGGGGCCTGCACCAGCGTGGCGGCGGGCAAGGCGGCGTGCCCGGCCAGCGTGGCGGGAAAGCGCGTGGCTTCGTCGGCTAGGGCGGGGGTGGCGACTGCGGCGGTGGCAAGCGCAAGGACCGCCGTGGCGCTGAGCGCGCCGGACAGGAAACGGGACAGGGTCATGGAACCGGCTTTCCGCAAGAAGGAAGGACACATCCAGGCGTGTGGAGGGGTGTTTCCAGCGGCATAGCAACGGCGTGTGACGCCCGTCGGTCGAACCCATGACCGTTGCGTGACGCCCCGGTCCGGATGGATTGCGTCGGCCCGCTTATTTGGGTTTGTCGAGACCGCCCGTCTGCCCGCGAATGTCCTGGGCGCGCAGCCAGCCGGGCGACCCGGTGGGCAGCAGCTTTTCCGCCCGTTCGGCCTGGGCCTTGGCCATCGGCAGATCGCCGCGCGCCAGCGCCTCTTCCGCCGTGGCGTAGGCCAGCATGCCGGGGTTGTTCTTCATGCTCCAGGCCTGCGCCGTCAGCCGCCACAGGAAGGCCGACTGCCCTTGCGTCTTGGTGGCGATTTGCAGGTTCTTCAGGGCCTCGTCGGCCAGCTTGGGATCGCGCTGCTCCAACAGTGCGTGGGACAGCGAGACGCGGATGACGCCCGCCTCGGTCCCGGCCAACTCCACCGCCTTGCGGTAGGGCGGAACGGCGTCGGCGGCCCGGCCGGTTTGCAGCAGGAGATCGCCCTTCATCTCGTGCAGATAGGGGTTCTTCGGATCCTCGGCGATCAGGCCATCGACCAGCGGCGCGGCCTGCTTGATGTCGCCCTGGCGGAAATAGGCGTAGGCGCGGCCATAGCGCGCAACCACGCTGCGGTCGTCGGCCTTGAAGCGGCGCAGCGTGCCCAGCGGATCGAGATAGGCCGACAGCTTGGCCTGGATGCGGCGGAAGTCCTCGTTCACGGTGGCGGGGGTGGGAACCTTGGTGAAGCGCGATTTTTCGATGAAGTTGCGCACCGCCTCGATGCGTTCGCGCGTCAGCGGGTGGGTCAGGCGGTATCCGGCGTCGCGGTCGTTCAACAGCGGCTCGCCCACCCCCAGCTTTTCCAGGAAGGTCAGCATGCCGACGGAGGACAGCCCGGCGTGCTCCATATAGGACAGCCCGGCCTGATCGGCCGACGCCTCCTGCGTGCGGGAAAAGGCCAGGAAGTTGCGTTCGGCCAGATGCTGGCCCAGCATGACGCCCGCGATGCCCGCGTTGCTGTTGCGCGCCGCCAGCCCGGCGGCGATGCCCAGCCCCATGCCGACCAGCGAGGACAGGAAGGCGTTTTCCATCGCGCCGGTCCCGCGCACCAGATGCCCGCCGGAGATGTGGCCGGTTTCATGCGCGATGACGCCCAGCAACTGGCCGACATCGTCGATGCTCAGCAACAACCCGGTGTGGAGGAAGATGTTCTGCCCTCCGGCGACGAAGGCGTTCAGCGTCGAATCCTTGCCCAGCAGGACGGTGACGGCCTCTGGATCGATGCCCGCCGCCTGGAAGATTGGCCGGGCCATCTTGCGGATGATATGGTCCGTCTCGGCGTCGCTGAGGATTTGCATCTCGGGCCGACGCTGCGCCTGTGCGGGTGGCGCTCCCCCCACCAGCGACACGACCAACACGGACATGATGGCGACGACCGAAACCAGCCTGCTGGGCTTGCGCACCGTGACGACCTCCGGCTCTGATGAACGGGCCTCCGCGCGACCGGGCGCGGCGTCTTCCCTGCTGATGTGGCACCGCGTGGGTGCGCTTGCCATAGCTGCATCACTGCTGACCGGCTGCGTCAACACCAAGTTCAAGACCGACGCCCTGGTGCAAAGTTTTGTCATCGCCGACGAACCGCGCGCCGCCTCCATCGGGCGCGACGTTCTGAATCAGGGCGGACGGGCGGGCGACGCCGCCGTCGCCATGGCGCTGGCGATGACCGCAACGCTGCCCTCGCGCGTCGGTCTGGCCGGCGGCGGCGTCTGCGTGCTGTTCGACGCGACGAAGAAGGAAGCGCGCACGGTCGATTTCCTGCCGCGCCCGGCCGGACCGAACGGCGTGGCCCTGCCAACCCTGCCGCGCGGTCTTTACGCCGTCCAGGCGCTGGCGGGCGTGCAGCGCTGGGAGCAGGTGATTTCCCCGGCGGAGCAACTCGCCCAATTCTCACCCGGCGTCAGCCGCGCCTTCACCCAGGATCTCGCCGCCTTCGGCAACCGCCTGTCGGCGGACTCGGAGACCCGCAAGCATTTCCTGCCCGGCGGGGCCGTTCCGGCGGTGGGGGCCGCGATCAACCAGCCGGAGCTGTCGGGGACCCTGTCGCTCCTGCGCCGCAACGGTGTCGGGTCCTTCTACACCGGTCCGATGGCGGCGACGCTTGCCCAGGGCTTGGGCGTCGATCCGGCGGCCTTGCGCGCCTATCAGCCGCGCGTCACCGGCACGCGGTCGGTTCCGTTGGGGCTGGTGTCCCTGCATCTGGCCGACACCGATCTGCCCGAGTCGGGCGCGGCGCTGGTCCAGGCCTGGAACGCGGCGGCCGATCTGCCGCCCGCCCAGCGCGCCGCCCGCGTCGCCTCCGCCCTTGGCGCAACCGGGCAAGGGAGCACCGCCGCTGGGGCCAGCCTGATGGTGATCGACCGCGATGAAAACGGCGTGGCCTGCGCCCTGACCCAGGGCGCGCCCTTTGGCACCGGGCGGACGATTGCCGGGACCGGCGTGCTGGCCGCCCAGGGGGTGGAGCGCGGCGGCTTCGGCGCGCCCGCCCTGGTGGCCAACGCCATCGTCGGGCGCACCCTGTTCGCCGGAGTCGGGGTGGCCAACGGCGACGACGGCCCGGCGGCGGGTCCGCTGGCGCTGCTGACCGCTGCCTTGCCCGCCGCGCTGGACGGTCTCCAGGGCGACGCCATCCTGATGAGCCGTCCGGCCACCGCGCCGGGGCGGGTCAATCTGGTGGCCTGTCAGGTGTCCGTCGAAAACGGCATCCGCTATTGCCAGTCCGGCACGGATCCGCGCGGCAACGGTCTGGCCGTCGTCGTCGAATCCATCCGCGAGCGTTGATCGGTTTTTGCAGAGACGAACGAGAATGACGATTCCGCCGAAAGTGTCGAAACGGGGCGCGATCCCGCCCTTTTTCGTGATGGAAGTGATGCGCGCCGCCGCCGAACGCGAGGCCGCTGGCGGCGAGGTGCTGCACATGGAGGTCGGCCAGCCTTCCACCGGCGCGCCCAAGGCGGTGCTGGAGAAGGCCGCCGCGCTGATGCAGGGCAGCGACCCGCTGGGCTACACCGGGGCGCTGGGCATTCCGCCGCTGCGCGCCGCCATCGCCCGCTGGTATCAGGACCGCTACGGCGTGGCCGTGCCCGAAAGCCGGGTGGTCGTCACCACCGGATCCTCCGGCGCGTTCCAGTTGGGTTTTCTCGCCGCCTTCGATCCGGGCGACCGGGTGGCGATGGCGTCCCCCAGCTATCCGGCCTACCGCCACACGCTGACCGCCGCCGGGGTGATCCCGGTGGAGCTGCCGACCGGGCCGGAGCACCGCTTCCAGCCCACCGTAGCGCTGCTGGACCAGTTGGACGAGCCGGTGCAGGGCCTGATCGTCGCCAGCCCGGCCAACCCGACCGGCACGATGCTGAGCCGGGAGGAGTTGACCGCCCTGTCGGATTGGTGCCAGGCCAACGGTGTCCGCATGGTGTCGGATGAGATTTACCACGGCCTGACCTATGGGACCGACGCGGTGACGGCGGCGGAGATCAACCCGCAGGCGCTGGTGGTCAACAGCTTCTCGAAGTATTTTTCGATGACTGGCTGGCGGTTGGGCTGGATGATCGTGCCGGACGACCTGATCCGTTCGGTCGAGTGTCTGGCGCAGAATCTCTTCATCTCCGCCCCCACCATCAGCCAGATCGCGGCGGTGGAGGCCTTCACCAGCACCGACGAGCTGGAGGGCCACATCGCCCGCTACGCCCGCAACCGCGCGTTGCTGCTGGAGGAACTGCCGAAGGCCGGATTCAGCAACTTCGCCCCGGCGGATGGGGCCTTCTACATCTACGCCGACATCTCCGCGATGACCGACGACAGCGAGGCGCTGGCCAAGCAAATCCTGGAGGAGACCGGGATCGCCTGCACGCCGGGCATCGATTTCGACTCGGCGCGCGGTCGGCGCTTCCTGCGCTTCAGCTTCGCCGGTTCGGAAGAGACCATCGCCGAAGCCGCCCGGCGCTTGATCGCGTGGAGCCAGCGTTAGAGCAGATCGCGTTAAATCGGGATCGATTTGACGCGTGAAGATGCTCGATAAACAAAGGCATAGAGCGCCGTGGACTGTTTCATGTTTTGAGCACGGCGCTTGTCTTATAGAATC
>JAIXPD010000096.1 GCA_027486405.1 Azospirillum sp.
CAACGTCGCCATGAACGTCGAGCTGATCGCTCCGATCGCCATGGACGAAGGTCTGCGCTTCGCCATCCGTGAAGGCGGCCGCACCGTCGGTGCCGGCGTCGTCGCCACGATCATCGCGTGATCTGACGTCCGTCAGTGTGTGTTAAGCCGGTGGGGAAGGGCGGTGTCCGACCGTCCCCACCGGTGGGTTCTAGACATCGGGCGCTCTGTGTCACGCCGCCACCATGTGCCGATCAGGCATTCTCCCCGAGCGGGGAGAATCAGGATTGACACGGGGGCGGCGTCGTCATAGAGATTACGCCCTCTGGATTATGGGTTGGTGGTAGGCGTTTTCGGCCTAGACGCAGCCCGATAACGAACGGCAATCAGCGCCTCGGCCAGTTCTGGCAACGCAGCGCTCAGAGTCGACCGGAACATCCCGACCGCGCGTGAGCGCGGGGGATGTTCTTTTCGTATCGGCCCGTCAAAACGGTCAGAGCGTCGCCCGTCGCCCGCTTTCGCGGCACGGTGGGTGGCTCTTTTGCCGTCTGCGGTCCGTGAAGGTTTGTGGGGGTTCCGGTGGCGCGTCCGCGTCATCGCTACGAGGTGCAAGGGACGTTTGGACATGGACAGCCAGAACATCCGCATCCGCCTGAAGGCGTTCGATCATCGCGTGCTCGACCAGTCGACCAGCGAGATCGTGAACACCGCCAAGCGGACCGGCGCGCGCGTGCGGGGGCCGATCCCCCTGCCGACGCAGATTGAAAAGTTTACGGTGAACCGTTCGCCGCACATCGACAAGAAGTCGCGCGAGCAGTTCGAAATCCGCACCCACAAGCGTCTGCTCGACATCGTCGATCCGACGCCGCAGACGGTCGACGCGCTGATGAAGCTCGATCTGGCCGCTGGCGTGGATGTCGAGATCAAGCTCTGATTTTTTCGGTTTGGTAAGGGACCTCTCCGCTCAACGGATGTCCCTGGTCAGGAGATAAAGAACAATGCGATCCGGTTTGATCGCGCAGAAGCTGGGTATGACCCGCGTCTTCACCGACGACGGTCAACATATCCCGGTGACTGTGCTGAAAGTCGACAGCTGCCAGGTCGTCGCCGTTCGCACCGAAGAGACGGACGGTTACACCGCCGTTCAGCTCGGCGCGGGCGCCATCAAGGTCAAGAATGTCACGAAGCCTGAGCGCGGGCATTTCGCCAAGGCGCGCGTGGAACCCAAGCGCAAGCTGGCCGAGTTCCGCGTCGATGCCGATGCTCTGATCGAAGTTGGCGCGGAAATCTCCGCCGCCCACTTTGTCGCTGGGCAGTTCGTTGACGTCACCGGCACCTCCATCGGTAAGGGTTTTGCCGGTGCGATGAAGCGGTGGAACTTCGGTGGTCTGCGCGCCACGCACGGCGTGTCGGTGTCGCACCGCTCGCACGGTTCGACGGGCAACCGTCAGGATCCCGGCAAGGTCTTCAAGAACAAGAAGATGGCCGGCCATTTGGGTGACGAGAAGGTCACGGTCCTGAATCTCCAGGTCGTGTCGGTTGACGAGGCCCGTGGTCTGATCCTGCTGAAGGGTGCCGTCCCCGGCGCCGAAGGCGGTTGGCTGCGCATCCGCGACGCTGTGAAGAAGAAGGCCCCGGAAGGCCTGCCCTTCCCGGCGGCCATCAAGGCCGCGCCGGCGGCTGAGGCCCCGGCCGAGTCGCAGGAGTGAGCGCCATGAAGGCCACGATCAAGAACCTCAACAACGAAGCCGTTGGCGAGATCGAACTGTCGGACGCCGTGTTCGGCCTGCCCACCCGCAGCGATCTGCTGGCGCGCATGGTCAACTGGCAGCTCGCCAAGCGTCGGTCGGGCAACCACAAGACCAAGGGCATCAGCGAGATCAGCGGCACCACCAAGAAGCCCTACGGGCAGAAGGGCACCGGCCGCGCCCGTCAGGGTTCGATCCGCTCGCCGCAGTTCCGTGGTGGTGCGACCATTTTCGGTCCGGTCGTTCGTTCGCACGAGCATGACCTGACCAAGAAGGTCCGCAAGCTGGCCCTGAAGACCGCCCTCTCGGCCAAGCTGGCCGAAGGCAAGCTGGTCGTTCTGGACGCCGCCGCCGCTGAGAGCCACAAGACCAAGGAACTGGCCGCCCGTTTGGCTGGCCTGGGCCTGACCTCGGCTCTGATCATCGATGGCGCGAACCTGAACGAGAACTTCTTCAAGGCCTCGCGCAACATCCCGCTGATCGACGTGCTGCCCGAACAGGGTGCCAACGTCTACGACATTCTCCGCCGCGACACGCTGGTCCTGACCCGCAACGCGGTTGAGCAACTGGAGGCTCGCCTGAAATGAGCAAGCAGTCGAAACCTTCGGTGACTCAGGAGCGGATGTACGACCTGATCCTCGCTCCCGTCATCACCGAGAAGTCGACGATGGTGTCGGAACACAACCAGGTTGTCTTCCGGGTGCCCCTCTCGGCTTCGAAGCCGGAGATCAAGGCCGCCGTTGAAGGTCTCTTCAACGTCAAGGTGACTGCCGTCAACACCCTGATTTCCAAGGGCAAGACCAAGCGGTTCCGTGGCATCGTTGGTCGTCGGTCGGACGTCAAGAAGGCCGTTGTTACCCTCGCCGAGGGCAACAAGATCGACGTGACCACGGGCATCTGAGCGGGAGTGTGATCCGATGGCTCTGAAGCAATATCGCCCGATTACCCCGTCGCTCCGCCAGCTGGTCATCGTTGACCGCTCGGAGCTGTGGAAGGGCAAGCCGGTCAAGTCCCTCACCGAGGGTCTGACCAAGTCCGGCGGTCGCAACAACACCGGCCGCATCACCGCGCGCCGGATTGGTGGTGGCCACAAGCGCGTCTACCGTCTGGTGGACTTCAAGCGCCGCAAGTTTGACGTGCCCGCCGTTGTCGAACGGCTGGAATACGATCCGAACCGCACGGCCTTCATTGCGCTCATCAAGTACCAGGATGGGACCCTGTCCTACATCCTGGCGCCGCAGCGCCTGAAGGTTGGCGACACGGTCGTGTCGGGCGAAAAGGTCGACGTGAAGCCCGGCAACGCGATGCCGCTGCGCTCCATTCCGGTCGGTTCGGTCGTGCACAACGTCGAACTGAAGGCTGGCAAGGGTGGTCAGGTCGCTCGTTCGGCCGGCACCTACCTCCAGCTCGTTGGTCGTGACGGCGGCTACGCCCAGCTCAAGCTCCCCTCGGGCGAGCTGCGTGTGGTGCGTGGCGAGTGCATGGCGACGATCGGTGCGGTGTCGAACCCGGACCAGATGAACACCAACCTCGGCAAGGCTGGTCGCAACCGTTGGCTCGGCGTTCGTCCGTCGGTGCGCGGTGTGGCCATGAACCCGATCGACCACCCGCACGGTGGTGGTGAGGGTCGCACCTCGGGCGGCCGTCATCCGGTCACGCCGTGGGGCAAGCCGACCAAGGGCAAGAAGACGCGTCACAACAAGAAGACGGATGGCCTGATCCTGCGCCGCCGTCATTCGAAGTAAGGAGGTCGAACGATGGCACGCTCCGTTTGGAAAGGCCCGTTCGTCGACGGCTATCTGCTCAAGAAGGCGGACAAGAGCCGGGCTTCGGGTCGCAACGAGATCATCAAGATCTGGTCGCGTCGCTCGACCATCCTGCCGCAGTTCGTGGGTCTGACGTTCGGCGTCTACAACGGCCACAAGTTCCTGCCGGTTCTCGTCACCGAGCACATGATCGGTCACAAGTTCGGTGAGTTCGCTCCGACGCGCACCTTCTACGGTCACGCGGCGGACAAGAAGGCGAAGAGGAAGTAAGCCATGGGCAAGTCTGCCAACCCCAGCCGGGTCGCGGAGAACGAGGCCCTGGCCCGCAATCCGATGATCCGCACCAGCCCGCGCAAGCTCAACCTCGTCGCCCAGCTGATCCGGAACATGGACGCCAGCCGTGCCGTCGCCGAGCTGACCTTCTCCAAGCGCCGCATCGCCGGCGAGGTGAAGAAGGTCCTGCAGGCGGCGATCGCGAACGCCGAGAACAACCACCAGCTCGACGTCGACCGTCTGTACGTGTCGTCGGCGACCGTTGGTCGCGCTCTGGTGATGAAGCGCTTCCACGCTCGTGCCCGCGGTCGCGGCGCCCGGGTTGAAAAGCTGTTCAGCAACCTGACGATCATCGTTCGCGAACGCGACGCTGCTGTTGCCGAAGGGGCCGAGTAAGATGGGTCAGAAAATCAACCCGATTGGGCTGCGTCTCGGCATCAATCGGACCTGGGACAGCCGTTGGTTCGCCAAGCGCGACTACGCCAACCTTCTGCACCAAGACCTGAAGCTGCGCGGCTACCTCCAGGGCCGCCTGCAACAGGCCGGTGTGTCGCGCGTCGTGATCGAGCGTCCGGCCAAGAAGGCCCGCATCACCATCCACTCGGCCCGTCCGGGTGTGGTGATCGGCAAGAAGGGCGCGGACATCGAGAAGCTGCGTCTTGAGCTGTCGAAGATGACCGGCAGCGAGGTCAGCCTGAACATCGTCGAAATCCGCAAGCCGGAAATCGACGCCCGTCTGATCGCCGAGAACATCGCCAGCCAGCTGGAGCGCCGTGTGGCGTTCCGTCGTGCCATGAAGCGGGCCGTCCAATCGGCCATGCGTCTGGGCGCTCAGGGCATCCGTATCAACTGCTCCGGCCGTCTGGGCGGGGCGGAAATCGCCCGCATGGAGTGGTACCGCGAAGGCCGCGTGCCGCTGCACACCCTGCGCGCCGACATTGATTACGGCGTCGGCACCGCCAAGACCACCTACGGCACCTGCGGTGTCAAGGTGTGGGTGTTCAAGGGCGAGGTCATGGCTCACGACCCGATGGCGCAGGACAAGCGCATGGGTTCGGAAGCCGTGCCCACCGATGGTGAGCCGCGTCGCGAGCGCCACGAGCGCCGTGACCGTCGCGAGCGCTCCGAGCGCTCCGACCGCGAGTAAAGGGGCCGAGCGATGCTTTCTCCCAAGCGCACGAAATTCCGCAAGGCCCACAAGGGCCGCATTCACGGCAACGCCAAGGGCGGCACCGACCTGAACTTCGGTGCCTATGGCCTGAAGGCTCTGGAGCCGGAGCGCATCACCGCGCGTCAGATCGAAGCGGCCCGCCGCGCGATCACCCGCGCGATGAAGCGTCAGGGCCGCGTCTGGATCCGGGTGTTCCCGGATCTGCCGGTCTCGACGAAGCCCGCCGAAGTCCGCATGGGTTCC
Source organism: Azospirillum sp. (assembly GCA_027486405.1). Taxonomy (GTDB): domain Bacteria; phylum Pseudomonadota; class Alphaproteobacteria; order Azospirillales; family Azospirillaceae; genus Azospirillum. Next base: position 5,181 of record JAIXPD010000096.1, read on the forward strand.
GGTAAGGGTTCGCCGGAATACTGGGCTGCGCGCGTTAAGCCGGGTCGCATTCTGTTTGAGCTGGACGGCGTGCCCGCAGATGTGGCAAAAACCGCCTTCGCTTTGGCCGCTGCGAAGCTGCCGATCAAGGTTAAGCTTGTGACCCGCCTCGGCGGTGTCGAGGAGGGTGCGGCATGAAAGCCGTAGACATTCGGAGCAAGAGCGCGGATGAGCTGCAGGAGCAGCTCATCCAGCTCAAGAAGGAACAGTTCAACCTGCGTTTCCAGAAGGCCTCCGGCCAGCTGGAAAACACCGCGCGGGTGAACGTGGTGCGTCGCGACATCGCCCGCATCAAGACCATCATCGGCGAGCGTGCCCGCTCCGCCGAAGCCGGCAAGTAAGGGGACTCTCATGCCTCGCCGCGTTATGCAGGGCACGGTGGTCAGCGACAAGGGCGACAAGACCGTTACGGTTCTCGTCGAACGCCGCGTCATGCACCCCGTGTACAAGAAGTTCATTCGCCAGTCGAAGAAGTACGCCGCCCACGATGAGGGCAACCAGTTCAAGGTCGGCGATACGGTTTCGATCATCGAATGCCGTCCGATCTCCAAGCGCAAGCGTTGGACGGTCGTGACTGAGGCGGTCGCCGATACCGGCGCCGCGTGACAACCGAAAGGTCGTAAACCATGATCCAGATGCAAACCAACCTGGAAGTCGCCGACAACAGCGGGGCGCGCCGGGTGCAGTGCATCAAAGTGCTTGGCGGTTCCAAGCGGAAGGTGGCCACGGTCGGCGACGTCATCGTCGTTTCGGTCAAGGAAGCCATTCCCAAGGGGCGCGTCAAGAAGGGCGACGTGCATCGTGCCGTCATCGTCCGCACCGCGAAGGAACTGCGTCGGGAGGACGGATCCGCGATCCGTTTCGACCGCAACGCTGCCGTGCTGATCAACAAGCAAGGCGAGCCGATCGGCACCCGTATTTTCGGGCCGGTCACTCGTGAGCTGCGCGGCAAGAAGTTCATGAAGATCATCTCGCTGGCGCCGGAGGTGCTGTGATGGCCGCGAAGATCAAGACCAAGGACAAGGTCGTCGTTCTGACCGGCCGTGACAAGGGCAAGACCGGCGAAGTCATCAAGGTCCTCCCCAAGGAGGGCCGTGTCGTCGTGCAGGGTGTGAACCTGGTGAAGAAGCACCAGCGTCCCACCCAGACGACGCAGGGTGGCATTGTCGAGTTCGAAGCGCCGATCCAGGCATCGAACCTCGCTCACATCGATCCGAAGGATGGGAAGCCGACCCGCGTCGGTTTCAAGATTCTGGAGGATGGCCGCAAGGTGCGTGTCGCCAAGCGGTCCGGCGAAGTCATTGACCTGTGAGGGCCGGGGCATGACCGCACGTCTGAAAGACGTTTACGACTCCAAGATCCGCGCTTCGCTGAAGTCCGAGTTCAACTACTCGAACGATCTCGAAGTTCCGCGCCTTGAGAAGATCGTCATCAACATGGGTGTGGGCGAAGCCGTCGCCGACTCCAAGAAGATCCAGCTCGCCGTTGCCGAACTGACCGCCATCACCGGCCAAAAGCCGGTTGTGACCCGTTCGCGCAAGTCGATCGCCCAGTTCAAGCTGCGCGAAGGCATGGCGATCGGTTGCAAGGTCACGCTGCGCCGTGACCGGATGTACGAATTCCTCGACCGCCTGGTGACGATTGCTCTGCCGCGCGTCCGTGACTTCCGTGGCATCCCGGGCAACAGCTTTGACGGCCGTGGCAACTACGCCATGGGTGTCAAAGAGCAGATCATTTTCCCGGAAATCGATTACGACAAGATCGATCAAATCCGCGGGATGGACATCATCATCGTCACCTCGGCGAAAACCGACAAGGAAGCGAAAGCTCTCCTGAAGGGTTTCGACATGCCGTTCGTGAGCTGAGGCTGGAGCACGACCATGGCTAAGACCAGTTCCATCGAAAAGAACAAGCGTCGCGCCCAGCTGGCCAAGCAGTACGCCAACAAGCGTGCCAAGCTGAAGGCCATCGCCAGCGACCGTTCGCTTCCTCCCGAGGAGCAATTCGCCGCCCGCTTGAAGCTGGCCGAACTGCCCCGCAATTCCTCCAAGACTCGCGTGCGCAACCGCTGCGAACTGACCGGGCGTCCCCGGGCGTTCTACCGGAAGTTCAAGCTGTGTCGTGTGATGCTCCGTGAACTGGCCTCGACCGGCCAGATTCCGGGCATGACGAAGTCGAGCTGGTAAGGGGGGCTGACGATGTCTTTGAGCGATCCGCTCGGCGATATGCTGACCCGCATCCGCAACGGTCAGCACGCTCGCATGTCTGTTGTGGTTAGCCCGGCGTCCAAGCTGCGCGCCAATGTTCTGGAAGTCCTGAAGCGCGAAGGGTTCATTCGCGGGTACTCGGAAGAGACCCTGCGCCCTGGCGTGAAGAACCTGAAGATCGAGCTGAAGTACCACGAAGGCGAACCTGTGATTAAGCAGATCGCCCGTGTGTCGAAGCCCGGCCGCCGCGTCTATTCGAAGATCTCGGACCTGCCCCGCGTGTTCAACGGGCTGGGCCTGTCGATCCTTTCGACTCCGCGTGGCGTGATGTCGGACAACGAGGCCCGCGCTGCCAATGTCGGCGGCGAAGTCCTCTGCCGCGTGTTCTAAGGGGGATTCGCGATGTCGCGCATTGGCAAACATCCTGTGCCGGTCCCGGCTGGTGTTGACGTGAACGTCAACGGCCAGCTGGTGACGGCCAAGGGCAAGCTGGGGTCCCTCAGCCTGACCCTGATCGACGACATCACGGTCTCGCTGGAAGACGGCAAGGTCGTGGTGAAGCCGGCAAACGACGGCAAGCGCGCCCGCACCATGTGGGCGACCTCGCGCACGTTGATCAACAACATGGTCACGGGCGTCAGCACCGGTTACACGATCAACCTCGAAATCAACGGCGTTGGTTATCGTGCAGCGGTGCAGGGGAAGGAGCTGGTCATGCAGCTCGGCTTCTCGCACGATGTGAAGTATCCGATTCCGGAAGGCATCAACATCAAGTGCGACAAGCCGACCTCGATCTCGGTGTCGGGGTACGACAAGCACAAGGTCGGTCAAGTCGCTGCGGAAATCCGCGGTTGGAAGAAGCCGGAGCCTTACAAGGGCAAGGGCATCAAGTACGAGACCGAAACCGTCCTGCGCAAGGAAGGTAAGAAGAAGTAACCGCCATGCTGAAGCCCAAGCAACTCAACGAGCGTCGCAAGCAGCGCGTTCGCGCGCAGATTGCCAAGAAGGCCGGCGGGCGTGTTCGCCTCTCCGTCTTCCGGTCGAATCTGCACATCTACGCCCAGATCATCGACGACGCCAACGGCAAGACCCTTGCTGCGGCGTCGACGGTCGAGAAGGAGCTGCGCGAGCAGCTCAAGCACGGCGGCAACGTCGATGCGGCCAAGCGCGTCGGCGGCCTGATCGCCGAACGTGCGAAGGCGGCTGGCGTCTCCGAGGTCGTGTTCGATCGCGGCGGCTACATCTACCATGGCCGGGTGAAGGCCCTGGCCGACGCCGCCCGCGAGGGCGGGCTGTCGTTCTAAGGAGGCCCGGAAATGGCACGTGAACAAGGCGGTCGGGACAACCGCGACCGGCAGCCGCGCGAGCGGGAAGAAAGCGAGCTGATTGAAAAGCTCGTTGGCATCAACCGCGTTGCCAAGGTGGTCAAGGGTGGTCGTCGCTTCGGCTTCGCCGCTCTGGTCGTTGTTGGCGACGGCAAGGGCCGCGTCGGCGTCGGATCGGGCAAGGCCCGTGAAGTGCCGGAAGCGATCCGCAAGGCGACCGATCAGGCCAAGCGTGGCATGATCCGCGTTCCGCTGCGCGAAGGCCGCACGCTGCACCACGACTCGAACGGCCACTTCGGTGCCGGTCGCGTCGTTCTCCGTGCGGCCCCGGCCGGTACCGGCATCATCGCCGGTGGTCCGATGCGCGCGATCTTCGAGGCTCTCGGCGTCCAGGACGTCGTGACCAAGTCGATCGGCACGTCGAACCCGCACAACATGATCAAGGCGACCTTCGACGCCCTGGCTCAAGTCACCAGCCCGCGTTCGGTCGCGGCGCGCCGTGGTCGTCGTGTGAGCGACATCCTCGGCCGTCGTGAGGCCGGCGCTGGACAGGAGGCCTAAGCCATGTCCGAGAAGAAGACCGTCGTCGTGACCCAGACCGGCAGCCCGATCGGGCGTAAGCACGATCAGCGCGAAACGCTGGTCGGCCTGGGCCTGAACAAGCTGAACCGGACCCGCGAGCTGGAGGACACTCCGGCGGTGCGGGGCATGATTGCCAAGGTCGCGCACTTGGTCCGCGTCGAGAACGAGGGCTGATGCCATGACGAAGCTCAACGACCTGCGTGACAACGCCGGTGCCCGCAAGGCGCGCATGCGCGTTGGTCGCGGTATCGGTTCCGGCAAGGGCAAGACCGCTGGCCGTGGCGTGAAGGGTCAAACCTCGCGCACCGGTGTGGCGATCAACGGCTTCGAAGGCGGGCAGATGCCTCTGCACCGCCGTCTGCCGAAGCGCGGCTTCCGCAACATTTTCGCCAAGGAATATTCGGTGGTGAATCTGGGTCACATCCAGAAGGCCATCGACGCCGGCAAGCTCAACGCCGGTGAAACCGTGGATGCCGCCGCCCTGTTCGCGGCTGGCATCACCGGCCGGGTGAAGAAGGACGGCGTCCGCCTGCTGGCCAAGGGCGAGCTGACCGCGAAGGTGTCCTTCACCGTCGCGGGTGCCTCGAAGTCGGCCATTGAAGCGGTTGAGAAGGCTGGTGGCAGCGTTACGCTGACCGAACCCGCCGCCGAAGCCGCCGAGTGACAGTGACAAAACGGCGTCGCGCTTGCGCGGCGCCGTTTTCGGCACTACAAGACGCGTAGTCGCATGGGGCGGCCTGCACCAGCAGGACCGCCCCATGCGCGCTTTTAGGCTCGCACTTACGGGACAGGGATCGGACCATGGCATCAGCGGCCGAGCAGCTTGCCGCCAACATCAATTTCGGGGCGTTTTCCAAGGCGACCGAGCTGAAACAGCGGATTTGGTTCACCTTGGCGGCCCTGATCGTCTACCGGCTGGGCACCTACATCCCGATTCCGGGCATCGACCCGCACATCTTGCAGGATGTGTTCAAGCAGCAGGGCAGCGGCATCCTCGGCATGTTCGACATGCTGGCGGGTGGGGCGCTGCACCGCATGACCATCTTCGCCCTCAACATCATGCCGTACATCTCGGCGTCGATCATCGTGCAGCTCTTGAGCGCCGTGTCGCCGCAGATGGAAGCGATGAAGAAGGAAGGCGAAGCCGGTCGTAAGAAGCTGAACCAATACACCCGATTCGGCACGGTCGTCCTCGCCACTGTCCAGGCTTACGGCCTGGCGGTCGGTCTGGAAGCCATGCGCGGGGCCACCGGCCCGGCGGTCATCGACCCCGGCCTGTTCTTCCGCATCGCCACCGTCATCACGCTGGTGGGCGGGACGATGTTCCTGATGTGGCTGGGTGAGCAGATCACCGCGCGCGGGATCGGCAACGGGACCTCGCTCATCATTTTCGCCGGCATCGTCGCTGAACTGCCGCGCGCGCTGGTCAACACGCTGGAACTCGGCCGTCAGGGCGCGCTGTCCACCATCTTCATCATCGTCATGCTGGTGATGGCGGTCGGCGTCGTGTTCTTCATCGTGTTCATGGAACGCGCCCAGCGTCGCTTGCTGGTCCAATACCCCAAGCGCCAGGTCGGCAACCGGGTGTTCGGTGGCGAGGCGTCGCACCTGCCGCTGAAGCTGAACACGGCCGGCGTCATTCCCCCGATCTTCGCGTCGTCGCTGCTGCTGCTGCCCTTGACCGCCGTCGGCTTCGCCGGGGGTGAGGGGCCGGAGTGGCTGCAAACGGTGTCGCGCTATCTGGCGCACGGGACCCCGCTGTACATGGCGATGTACGCGGCGATGATCGTGTTCTTCTGCTTCTTCTACACCGCCATCGTGTTCAACCCGGGTGAGACGGCGGACAATCTCCGCAAGTATGGCGGTTTCATCCCCGGCATCCGCCCTGGTAAGACCACCGCCGATCACATCGACTATGTGCTGACCCGTCTGACGGTCATCGGATCGGCTTACCTTGTGACGGTTTGTCTCCTGCCGGAAATCTTGATTTCCCAGCACTCCGTTCCGTTCTATTTTGGCGGCACCAGCCTGCTGATCGTCGTCACCGTGACGATGGACACGGTTGCTCAGATTCATTCCCACCTGCTGGCCCACCAGTATGAGGGACTGATCAAGAAATCAAAGCTCCGGGGGAGAAAGTAATGAACCTGATACTGCTCGGACCGCCGGGTGCCGGGAAGGGGACGCAGGCGCGCCGGTTGGAGGACACGCGGGGGCTTGTCCAGCTGTCCACCGGTGACATGCTCCGCGCGATGGTGGCCGAAGGTGGTCCGCTGGGCCAGCAGGCGAAAGAGATCATGGCGGCGGGCAAGCTGATGCCCGACGCCCTGATGGTCGAGATCATCGCCGAGCGCATCTCCAAGCCGGACGTCGCCAACGGCTTCATCCTGGATGGTTTCCCCCGCACGGTCGCCCAGGCCGAGGCGTTGGACGCCATGCTGGCCGAGAAGGGTCTGAAGCTGAACCACGTCATCGAGATGCGCGTTGTCGACGCCGTCCTGGTGGAGCGGGTCACGGGGCGCTACACCTGCGCCAAGTGCGGCAAGGGCTATCACGACAGCTTCGAGAAGCCGAAGGTCGAGGGCGTGTGCGACTCCTGCGGTGGCACGGAGTTCAAGCGCCGGGCCGACGACAACGCCGAAACGGTCACGACCCGTCTGGGGCAGTATCACCAGCAAACCGCGCCGATCCTGCCTTACTATGAGGCGCGGGGGGTGCTGAAGACGGTGGACGGCATGGCCGACATCGACGAAGTCACCCGACAGATCGAAGCGATTCTCGCCTGACGGTTGGTGTCTTTGGCCCGGCAACGGGCCAAACTCTCCAAACGTCACGGCTTGCAAACCGCTAGAGCGCCATGCTCAAAACATGAAACAGTCCATGGCGCTCTATGCTTTTGTTTATCGAGCATCTTCACGCGTCAAATCGATCCCGATTTAACGCGATCTGCTCTAAGGCTTTGAAACAGAAAGACCGCAGCCCTCGGCGAAGGGCTGCGGTCTTTCTGTTTGTGTGCGGATAGCGTGATTGGGTGCGCCCCGCCGGGATCAGGCCCCCGTGGTTGCTGGGTTTTCCTGCTGCGCAGGCGGCGCGGTGGCTGGGGTGTTCATGGCGTGGTAGCGGGCGAGCACCCAGCCCAGATGAGCGGTGACGGCCGCCGCCGCTGAATCCGCGTCGCGGTTGGCGATGGCCTCGTAGATGGCGCGGTGATGCTCGATCATCAGCGCCTCGTGGTTTTCCATGTAGGGTTCGGTGTGGTTCAGCTCCACCATGTTGCCGAGGATCTCGCGGATCGTCGCCAACAGGTGGAGATAGACCGGGCTGCCCGACGCCTGGGCCACGGAGAGGTGGAAATCCATGTCGTCGGCGGCGCGGTTGCCGTCACCGCTGGTTTGGGTCATCGCCGCCAGGATGCGGCCGATGTTGGCGATCTGCTCCGGCGTGGCGTGCTGGGCGGCGCGGCGGGCGGCCCAGCCTTCCAGCGCCATGCGGATTTCCACGAGGTCGCACAGATTGTCGTGCTTGCCGCGCACCATGGCGGTCAGCGCCCCATCCATCACCCCGGCGGACGAGACGACTCGGGTGCCGCCGCCCTGGACGGCGGTCAGAAACCCTTGAGTCTTGAGCGTTTGCAAGGCGGCGCGCACCGACACGCGGCTGACATGGAGCTGTTCGGCCAACTGCCGTTCACCGGGCAGACGTTGCCCCGGGACCAACTCGCCACGGGAAATGCGGTCGAGCAGTTGCTGCGCGACCCACTCCGAAATGCGTGGGGAGGCGGAACCTTGAACGCTGTCGTCGGTGCCGGGCACGGGCATCACCTTCTCAATCAAAAGCGTTGAATGGTAGCGACATCGGTTCCGCGCGCCAAGACCAACGACCGAAGGCGGCGCGGGAAACGGAAAGGATCAGCGGCTGCCGCGCCGCGCCAGCAGAATGCCCGCCAGGATCACCGCCGCCCCGATGGCTTGCAGGACACCCAGAGGCTCCCCCAACAGCATCCAGGCGAGAATCGCGGCCCCAGCGGGCTGCAACAGCAGGCTGACCGAGGAGAAGGAGGCGGGCAAATGGGCCAGAGCGTAGGCGATCATGCTTTGCCCCCCGGCGTGGCTGAACAAGGCCAACCCGGCCAGCACCGCCCAACCGCTCCACTGCGCGGGCAGCAGCGCCTCGCCGGACAGCAGCGCCATCGGCAACAGGATCACGGCGGTGATGACGCCGCTCCAGGTCATGATCGTGGCGGTGGAAAACTCGCTGCGCAGATGGCCGACCGACAGGATGTAGCCGCCGTAAAAGACCGCCGTCAGCAAGCCCAGCGCGTCGCCGAACAGATGGTCGGCGCTGAGGCGGACGCTGTCGCCCATCAGGATCATCGCGCCAACCAAAGCCATCGCCATGCCAAGCACGAACTTTGCGGTGAAGCGCTCCTTGAACAGGAACCAGGCGACCGGGGCGACGAACAGCGGGGCGAAATTGGCCAGCAGCGTGGAGTTGGCGACCGAGGTGTAGCCGATCGAGATGTGCCAGATCACCAGATCGCCCGCCAGACACAGCCCGGCCAGAATCAGGCGGGCGAAGTCGCGCGGCGAGGAGGGCGGGCGGCTGCGCCCCTGGCCCTTGGGTTCCATCGCCATCCACAAGGCCAGGACCGGGGTCGACAGCGCCATGCGCCAAAAGGCGATGGACACCGGCCCGACATCGGCCAGACGGACGAAGATCGGGGCAAAGGCGATGCTCAACGCACCCGCCAGCAAAATCAGCAGGGCGTTGCGTTGGGCATGCGCAGCGGATGGAAGCGGAAGGGCGTGCGTGTCGCTCATCCCACGCTTATAGCCAGCCCCCCACGGGCGTGCCAGACGGCGCGCGCCGTGGGGGTGTCATAGCAGCACTGCGCGCCGTCCGCTGGTGATCCGGGGACGGCGCGGCAGGGACTCAGCGCGGGCGGATGCGGTTCAGTGACACCGATTCGTCGTCTTCCGCGCCATAGCCCTCGTAATGGACCGGGCAACGGCCATCGGAACGCTGCGCGCCGGTGACGACGGCCGGATACCAATCGCCCTGCCACTGGACCTCGACCTGCATGCCGCGCGAGCACAGGGTGCGCGACCCGGAAGTCGGGGCCGAGCCGGATGTTGACCCTGACAGGGACGACAGCGGAACCGTGTTCTGGCCACCCGAGGACGGGGCCGGGGTCATGGCCGGGGCGGACGAACCCTGTTGATCGCAGAACATGGTGCAGACCCTGTTCGCGATCACCTGCCCACCGCACACGCCCCCAAAGCAGTCGCGGTAGTTGGATTCGCACCGGTCGTGGCAGCTGCTGTTGCCGCAGCCATAGCTGTTTTCAAAGTCGCTGACGCGCTTTTTGATCGGCTGCTTTTCGGCCGTCTGGCGGCGGACATAGGCTTCGTAATCATAAGCCGCGCGGCTGCGGGCTTCGGCCCGGCAGGTTTGCTCCTGCATGGTGCAGCTTTGGCGGCACATGCTCCGCTCCTGCTGACACTGGGACACGCACAGGCGGCCCTGCGCGCTGGTCGGCGGGATCATGCTGTATTGCGTTTCGTAGATCGGTCCGCAGGCGCTGAGCAGCGCGATCAGACCCAGACACAGCGTCAACAGACGAAGCATCGGTGTGGTTCCCCCCAAATGTGCCGCCTGAGTCTAGCAAGATAACAAAGGCTTCGCCATGACGCACAGGCGGGCAACAGCGGTTGGAGGTTGGGATGGCTTCACCCGATCAACGGCTTAGGGTAGTGTGTGCGAATGACCTCCTCCACTTCCTCTGATGGCGGGCATGGACCGGTCGCGCACGACCGTCCTGTCACCGCGCCCTTTCCCGCGCGGGCGGGCGATGTCCCCCTGCTCGGTCCAGACGATCCCCCGCCTTACACAGTGGTGAACCCGCAGGCGACCGGCCCGCTGCTGATCGTCTGCGACCACGCGTCGCGCGCCCTGCCGCGCGCGCTGGGCAGCCTGGGGTTGCCGGACGCGGAGTTGGAACGGCACATCGCTTATGACATTGGTGCCGCCGCCCTGACCCACCGTTTGGCCGCGCGGTTTGACGCGACGGCGGTGCTGTCGGGTTATTCGCGGCTGTTGATCGATCCAAACCGCAATCTGGACGACCCGACCGCGATTCCGGTCATCAGCGACGGGGTGGTGATTCCCGGCAACCGCGCCTTGGACGCCCACGCCCAGGCCCAGCGCGTCGATGCGGTGTTCCGCCCCTATCAGGAGGCGGTGGGGCGGCAGGTGGCGCGGATTCGCGCCAACGGTCAGGTGCCGATCCTGCTGTCGGTCCACAGCTTCACGCCCACCATGCGCGGTGTGGCCCGACCCTGGCACATCGGGGTGCTGTGGGACCGCGACCCGCGCCTTCCGGTCCCGCTGCTCGCCGCCCTGCGCGCCGATGGGCGGTGGTGCGTGGGCGACAACGAACCCTATTCCGGGCGCGACACCACCGGCGGCACGGTGGAAACCCACGCCACCCCGGCGGGCTATCCAAACGTGTTGCTGGAGTTGCGCCAGGATCTGATCGCCGACGATGCGGGCGTGGAACTGTGGGCGCAGGTGCTGGGCGACGCCTTGGCCCCGCTGCTGTCCGCCGCCGATCTGACGATCATCCGCCAATATCCACGGGTCTGAACGCATGGAACCCTCCTTCACCCTGGGGCTGGAAGAAGAGTATCTGCTGGTGGATCGCGCCACGCGCGACATCGTCACCAGCCCGCCGGAAGACATGCTGGAAGCCTGCCAGGCCCAGGCCCCCGGCCGCATCCACCCGGAGTTTCTGCGCTGCCAGATCGAGGTCGGAACCCCGGTCTGCTCGACGCTGGCGGAGGCGCGGGCGGAACTGGCCTCGCTGCGCTCCATCGTCGCCGGGGTGGCCGACCGCCATGGTCTGGCCCCGATCGCCGCCTCGACCCACCCCTTCGCCGCGTGGGAACCGCAGAAGCACACCAACCGCGACCGCTACAACATGCTCGCCCGCGATCTGGGCGCGCCGGCGCGGCGGCTGATGATCTGCGGGATGCACGTCCACATCGGCATCGAGGACGACGATCTGCGCATCGATCTGATGAATCAGGTGCGCTACTTCCTGCCGCATCTGCTGGCGCTGTCCACCTCCTCCCCCTTCTGGCGGGGGCGGGACATGGAGCGGCGGTCCTACCGATTGTCGGTGTGGCACGAACTGCCGCGCACCGGCATGCCCGCCAGTTTCCAGAGCTTCGGCGAGTATCAGAGCCACGTCGGCGCGCTGGTCAACGCGGGCGTGATCGAAGACGCGACGAAGCTCTGGTGGGACATCCGCCCGTCGGCCCGGTTCCCGACGCTGGAGATGCGCATCACCGACATCTGCACCCGCCTGGACGACGCGGTGACGGTCGCCGCGCTCTACCGCTGCCTGTTGCGGATGCTGTGGCGGCTGAAGCTGCGCAACGTCACCTGGCGGCCCTACAAGAACATGCTGATCGAGGAAAACCGCTGGCGCGCCCAGCGCTATGGCCTGGACAGCGGGCTGGTGGATTTCGGCCAGGGGCGGATCGTGCCCTATTCCGACCTGTTGGAAGAGATCATTGACCTGACGCGCGAGGACGCCGCGCACTTCGGCTGCACCGCCGAGGTGGAGCGGGCGCGCGACATTCTCGCGCGCGGAACCAGCGCCCACCGTCAGGTGGCGATCTATCAGGAGGCGTTGGAGAACGGGGCCACCGGCTGGGAAGCCCTGCACAAGGTGGTGGATTGGCTGGCCGAGGAAACCATGGTCGGGGTGCGCGAGGCCGCGTGATGCCGGTCATGCCTTGCGGGGCCGCGCGACCGGCGCGGCCCCCGACTCATGGTCAACCGGGCGTCAACCGGGCGTCAACTGTGCCGGGCGTCAACTGTGCGACGGCGCGCCCGGCTTGGTCGGCGCGCGCGGGCCGGGCAGGGCGGCCTTGGTCACGGTCGGGCCACAGCTCTGGGTGATGTAGGTCTGATAATCGGCGCGCTGGACGGCGTAGAGATCCTCGCCCGCCGTCGGCACGTTCTTGGCGTGGCGCAGGGCGGAGGCGGATCCGCCCAGATCGATCACCAGGAAGTCCAGCGTCGCCAAGGTCGTTGAGATGAAGCTCAGCGCGTAGACCTCCGCCGCCACGCCCACGGTCAGCGCCGCCGCCCCCACCGTGTTGGTCGGGCCGACGAAGGGCAGCACCAGATAGGAGCCAGGGCGCAAGCCGGTCTGGCACAGCGACGCGCCGTAATTGGCCTCGCGCCGGGTCAGGCCGACCGCGCTCGCCGGATCGAACAGGCCGCCGATGCCGACGGTGGAGTTCACCGCGAACCGCGCCGCCGACACCGCCGTGTTGGTCGCCTTTCCCTGCAACGCGTTGTCGAGGATCATCTCGATCTCGGTCAGGTTGGTGTAGGCGTTGCCCAGGCCGGTTTTCACCGGGCCGGGGATCCAGGGGCCGACATGGTTGACCATCGGGTTGATGACCCAATCGACCAAGCCCTTGTTGAAGGCGAACATCGGCCGGTTGAAGGATTCCAGCGGATCGTCGGCCGCCTGGACGGCCATCGGCACGGCCATCAGAAACGCGGCAAGGGCAACGGTGACGGCGCGCATGACGGGCCTTTCGGTGGTGATGCCCAAACGGGCGACCCGGCCATCTTACATGAGATATTTTTCACATTCGCAAGGGGGATTGCCCCGGACCCGCGCGCCAACGCAGAACGCAACCGGAAAGGCTGTTTGAAGCGCGTTTCTACAACCCGGATGGAGTGCGGCGCGCGTGACGTGGTGCGAGGGGGTGCGGACGGGGTGGCGGATTGGCCGTCGCCCCCCGCCGCTCACAGGGGAGAACACAGGATGACGAAGATCCTGACTCTCCTGATCCTGCTGTTGCAGCTCATCAAGGCGTGCCTTGACCGGCTGAACCGCTGAGGATCGGGATGGGCGGGCGGGGATAGCCGTCCCCGTCTGCCTGTCCCCGAATGTGGGGTTTGCTCCGCCGTTTGTCAATCAGAGCAGGTATCGGCAAAGCGGGTGTTGGCAAAGCGGGTATTGGCAAAGCGGGTATTGGCACAGGGCAATCGCTTGAAGCACCTTGCGGTTGACCGGAACAAGAGTGGACACGGATTTCACGGATTTTTCACAGATTTCACGGAACGCGTCCCAGAGCCATTCTGTTTGCGGTCTGGCGCAAAGCTCATGACGGGATGCGATTGGGGTCGAAAATCCGTGCAATCCCTCATTTTGTCCGTGACATCCGTGTCCATTCTTGCGTGCGTGGCGGTGATCGCTCGTTCAAGCGATTGTCCTGGGTTGCTAGCAAACGGGTATCGGCAAAGCGGGCTTTGGCTCCCCCCTCTGCCGTTTGGCCGATGGGGTGGCGTGTTGCTTCGGCTTGACCTTTGCGGCGGCCCTCCATACGCTCCCGCACCGTCAACACCGTCCAACGCGGGTTGAACAGGGCAGGCAAGAAAAGACCGACGCCAGACTGGCCGACGGTTTAGAGCAGATCGCGTTAAATCGGGATCGATTTGACGCGTGAAGAGGCTCGATAAACAAAGGCACAGAGCGCCGTGGACTGTTTCATGTTTTGAGCACGGCGCTCTAAAAAAAGACCGAGGGCCGCGCATCCGATGCGGCCCTCACTTTTCAAACCCCCGTGCGGCCGCCCCGCATCCGCGCGTCACGCGCGGCGTTCCGACGGCGGCATCCCCCCGCGCGGGTCCAGGGGAGGATATGCCGGGATGGCCGACGCCAAATTCCTGAAATTCGACACGCAGACCCTGCACGCGGGGCAACAGCCCGATCCGGCCACCGGGGCGCGGGCGGTTCCGATCCACATGACCTCGTCCTACGTCTTTCAGGACACCGACCACGCGGCGGCCTTGTTCAATCTGGAACGGGCCGGGCACATCTATTCCCGCATCTCCAACCCGACGGTGGCGGTGCTGGAGGAGCGGTTGGCGACGTTGGAGGGCGGGGTCGGCGCGGTCTGCACCGCCAGCGGACAGGCGGCCTTGACGCTGGCGATCCTCACCCTGATGGACGCGGGCGGGCACATCGTCGCGTCGTCGTCCATCTATGGCGGCAGCCGCAACCTGTTGGCCTACACCCTGCCGCGCTTCGGCATCACCACCAGCTTTGTCCACCCGCGCGACCTCGACGGCATCCGCGCCGCGATCCGTCCGGACACCCGGCTGGTGTTTGGCGAGGTGCTGGGCAATCCGGGGCTTGAGGTGCTGGACGTGCCCGCCGTCGCCGCCATCGCCCACGCGGCGGGCGTGCCGCTGATGATCGACTCGACCTTCACCACCCCCTATCTCTGCCGCCCGTTGGTGCATGGGGCCGATCTGGTGATGCATTCCTGCACCAAATGGCTGGCCGGGCATGGCGTGGCGATTGGCGGGGTGGTGATCGATGGCGGAACCTTCGATTGGGAGGCGTCCGGCAAGTTCCCGACGCTGACCGAACCCTACGCCGGGTATCACGGCATCGATTTTGCCGAGGAATACGGCCCCGCCGCCTTCATCATGCGGGCGCGTGCGGAGGGCTTGCGCGATTTCGGGGCCTGCATGAGTCCGATGAACGCCTTCCAGATTCTGCAAGGGGTGGAAACCCTGTCGCTGCGGATGAAGGGGCATATCCACAACGCCCGCAAGATCGTCGGCTTTCTGGAAACCGAATTGGCGTCGGACAAGGGGGCGGTCGCCTGGGTGTCCTATCCCGAACTGGTCGATCATCCCGATCACGCGCTCGCCGCGCGGTTGCTGCCGCACGGCTGCGGCTCGATCATCTCCTTCGGCGTCAAGGGGCCGGGCGGCGGGCGTGACGCCGGGCGGCGCTTCATCGAAGCCCTGTCGCTGTTCTCGCACCTTGCCAATGTGGGCGACGCCAAATCGCTGGTCATCCACCCGGCCAGCACCACCCACGCCCAGTTGGACGCCGCCGCCCTGGCCGCGTCGGGGGTGGGGGAGGACATGATCCGCCTGTCCATCGGGCTGGAGGACGCCGACGATCTGATCGACGATCTGAAACAGGCGCTGCGCGCCGCCGCCAAGGGGTGAGCCGGGCCATGACCCAACCGTCCTTTCGTGTTCACGGCCATCCCGTCTACGCCCACACCGGCGGGCGTCCGTTCGACCCGTCCAAACCTGTGGCCGTGCTGCTGCACGGAGCGGGCATGGACCACACGGTGTGGAGCCTGCAAACCCGCTACCTCGCCCATCATGGCCGGTCGGTGCTGGCGGTCGATCTGCCGGGCCATGGCCGCTCGGGCGGCGCGCCGTTGGACAGCATCGCCGCGCTTGCCGATTGGGTGGTGGCGCTGCTCGACGCGGCGGGGGTGGCCAAGGCCACGCTGATCGGCCATTCCATGGGGGCGCTGGTGGCCTTGGACGCCGCCGCCCGCCACGCCGATCGGGTCGAGTCCGTGGTCCTGATGGGCGCGGCGGAGCGGATGCCGGTCCATCCCGATCTGTTGGCATCGGCGGCGGCGGGCGATCCCTCCGCCAATGACCTGGTGATCGGCTGGGGCCATGGCCCGCGCGGCCACACCGGCGGCAGCGCCGCGCCCGGCCTGGCGTTGATTCCCGCCGGGCGGCGGCTGATGGCCGGGGTGACGCCCGGTGTGCTGGGCGTCGATCTGGCCGCCTGCAACGCCTACGCGGCCGGAGCCGCCGCAGCGGAGGCGGTCGGCTGTCCGGCCCTGGTGGTGATCGGGGCGCAGGACCGCATGGCCTCGGCCAAAGCCGGACGGGCCTTGGCCAGCCGGCTCAAGATGTCGCAAATTGTCGTAATTCCGCAGGCGGGTCATATGATGATGACCGAAACACCGGACGCCACGGTGGACGCCCTGCGCGGCTTTCTGGACTTGCGGCGCGGTTGATCCACATCCATCCAAAGGGATGGAGGGTTCGGTCACACGTCACATGGTCCGTTAATCTTTGACGGTCTATTGTGAGAGATGCTGCGGTGCGGGGATCGGCACCCCCCGCAACCCGGCGCGCGTGTCACCTGGGAAACCAACCGGAGGGCGCTGTGCAGGTTACGGAAAAGACGATTCGCGCCCTGATGCGCAACGCCCGTGACGTGGCGGCGGTGGTTGGAGCCGACGGGCGCTTCACCTATGTCGGCGACGCGGCGGCGCGGGTGCTGGGCTACGCGCCCGACCGTCTGATCGGCACCTGGCTGGGCGACCACGCCCACCCGGACGAGCGGGAGGAGATCCTGCGCCGTTTCGCCGCCCGCCAGACCGCGCCATCGTCCCTGTCGGGCACGGCGGTTTTCCGCTTCCGCCACGCCGATGGGCGGTGGCGCTGGGTCGAGGCCACCGCCAACAACCAATCCGACGATCCCGACATCGGCGGGGTGGTGCTGAACGTCCGGGACGTGACCGAGCAGCTCGACACCGCCGAACGGCTGCGGGTCAGCGAGGCGCGTTACCAGACGCTCGCCGAATCGGCCCCCTTCGGCATTTTCCAGACCGACGCCGATGGCGGCATCCTGTTCGCCAACGCCCGTTTGGCCAGCATCGCCGGGTTGCCGCCCGAACGGCTGCTGGGGGATGGCTGGTTCGACGCGATCCACCCGCAGGACCGGGCGCAGGTGGTCGAGGATTGGCGGCGCAGCCTGACGAGCGCCCTGCCGCTGCTGCTGGACTTCCGCTTTCACGATTCGGCGGCGGCGGTGGACATGCGGGTGTTGTGCCAGCGCGTGCCGCTGGAGGGTGGCGGCGGCTTCATCGGCACCATCACCGACGTCAGCGAGTATGTGCGCACCGCCAACGCCCTGCTGCTGTCGGAGGCGCGCAACAAGGCGACCTTGGACACGGTGGCCGACGCCATCCTGACCATCGACGATCAGGACTGCGTCGTCGGTTTCAACCGCGCGGCGGAGGAGATGTTCGGCGTCAGCGCCGCCGATGTGCAATGGAACAGCGTTGACGCCCTGTTCCCGGCGACGCATCTGCGCGAGGCGGCGGGGGAGCGGTTCGCGTTTTCCCCGGGGCAGACCACGGCGGTGATCGCCCGTTCCCGCCTGATCGAGGCGCGGCGGGCGGATGGGACCCTTCTGCCCATCGAACTGTCGGTCAGCGCCAGCGAGGTTGACGGGCGGCGGTTCTACACCGGCATCCTGCGCGACATCAGCGAACGCCGCCGTTTCGAACGCGACATCATCGCCGCCAAGGAGGCGGCGGAGGCCGCCGACAAGGCGAAATCGGCCTTTGTCGCCACGATGAGCCACGAGCTGCGCACACCCCTCAACGCCGTCATCGGCTTTGCCCAGTTGCTGGAGCAGAAGCTTCAGGACCCGGTGGCGATGGCGCATTATTCCGATTACGTCCGCTCCATCCGGCAGTCGGGTGAACAGCTTCTGGCGATCATCGACGAGATCCTGGACATCGCCCGCGTCGAATCGGGGCGGTTGGAACTGGTGGAGGACGCCCTGGATCTGGGCGCTGTCGTGATCCGGGCGGTGGCCGAGCAGCAATTCTTCGCCGATCATCAGGCGATCGGCCTGAGCGTGGAACTCGATCCCGACCTTCCGCCGGTGCGCGGCGACGAGCGCCGGTTGCGGCAGGCGTTGGGCAACCTGATTTCCAACGGCATCAAGTTCAGCCACGCCAACGGCGTCGTCACCGTGGCGGCGGGCGTCGATGCGACCGGGTGGGTCGCGCTGGCGGTGCGCGACCACGGAATCGGGCTGGATCCCGCCGACATTCCGAAGGTCACACAACCCTTTGTCCAGTTGGACCAATCGATGGCCCGGCGCTTCGACGGGGTCGGGCTGGGTCTGCCGCTGGCGCGGCGTCTGGTCGAGGCCCACGGCGGCACCCTGTCCATCGACAGCCAGTTGGACCAGGGCTGCACGGTGACGATCCGTCTGCCGCCGGAGCGGATTGTCTCGATTGAGGATCTGTTGGACTGAGGCGGGGGACTCGGTTCCCCAGCCAGTCTTTCCGGAGTGGTACCAACGCCCGGACACGCAAAAACGCCCCGGGAAACCGGGGCGTCCTTGTCTGGGCGTGTGCGCGTGACGCGGGATGCCGCGACGCGATCAGGCCGCTTGCGTCAGCGCCGGGGGTTCCTGCCCGTTCGGCAAAACGGTGGCCGACGGCGCGCTGGGGGCGGTCACAATGGGAATGGCGCGGGGCTTCATCGTTTCCGGCACCTCGCGGGTCAATTCGATGTGCAACAGCCCGTTGAGCAGCGAGGCGTTCGCCACCTTGATGAAGTCCGCCAATTGGAAGCGGCGTTCAAAGGCACGCCCGGCGATGCCCCGGTGCAGGAACTGGCCGGTGGTCTCCGGCTTGGTCGCCTTGCCGGTGACGATCAACGAATTCTGGTGAGCGGTGATGCCGAGATCCTCCAGCGCGAAACCGGCCACGGCCATGGTGATGCGGTAGGAGTCCTCGCCCAGCTTCTCGATGTTGTAGGGCGGGTAGGCGTTGGCCGCGTCGTCCCCGGCGGTGGCGCTTTCCAGCAAGCGCGACAGACGGTCAAAACCGACGGTGGAACGGAACAGCGGCGAAAGGTCGTAATTGCGCATGGCCTATCCTCCAAAGAGCGATACAGCGTGATGGGAGCCACGATGATGGTCGGCCCCCGTTGGCGGTTGATCCGGCGAACCCCAACTGGGCATCCGCCGATGAGCCAGAGATAGGAAGGCGGTTTTTGCGTTCAAGGGGGTGGTGTGATCGTCTGCGCGCGGTCGGGGCTTAGGGTTCACGCGAATGGTCGAGTCACGGATTGTTAATCAGTTGGGCAGACCCTAAATCTTGCACCGATGGTTGCGGAGAGGGGATGGTGTCATGATTTCGCACACCTTCTTTTTCAATGGTCCCTATGACGACACCATGGCTCTGCTGGTCGAGGCGCGGAACTACATCGCCTATCACGACGCATCGGAGCATCGAAAACTGTCGCCCCAAGTGCGTTTGCAGATTTCCTATGAATCCATGCGCGTCACCAGCCGCCTGACCCAGGTGATGGCGTGGCTTCTGGCGCAAAAGGCGGTGCACGCCGGGGAAATCAGCAAGGCCAAGGGGGCCAGCGACGATTTCGCGCTGTCAGGCGGCGAGGTCTGCACCGATGGCAGCGGCCCGGAAAACGAAGATTTGCCTTCCGGTCTGCGCAGCCTGCTGGAACGCAGCCACCGGCTGTATCAGCGGGTCGAGCGGCTGGAGCGGATGGTTCGCGACGAGGTCGAGCGGGCCGGGTTGACGGATGAGGATGAAACGGCCGAGCGCGCCGTCGGCGTGTGAGGTCGCGGCGGCCCCGCTCCGAACCGTGCGCAGGAAAACAACACACAGAAACGAAACGCAGAAACGAACGAAACGCAGAAACGAAAAGGGCACCCGCAAACGTCGGGTGCCCTTTTCGTGTGTCCAGCGAAGCCGCTTACTTCTTCAGACCGAAGCCCGCGAAGCGCTTGTTGAACTTGGCGATCTGCCCGCCGGTGTCCAACAGCTTCTGCACACCGGTCCACGCCGGGTGCGACTTCGGATCGATGTCGAGGCGGATGGTGTCACCCGCCTTGCCCATGGTGGAACGGGTCTTGAACGAGGTGCCGTCGGTCATGACGACGTTGATCTCGTGGTAATCGGGGTGAATGTCAGTCTTCATGGCCGAGGTTCCTGCTAAACGAGCGCGGTCTATACCAAACCCCCCCCGCCGATGCAACCCCGATCCATGCCCGCTTGTGGGATTCAGGGCCTGCGGACGCCGGTCGCCGCCAACGGCTTGCGCATCCCTTGGCGAAAGGCTATTTATAAATCGATCAATCGATCTATAAATTGGGTGGGGCCATGGCGCGCAGGCGCGATCCGGAACAGCACGCGGCCCGACGGCGGGCGATCTTGCAGGCGGCGGCGGGCTGCTTCGCCGAAAAGGGGTTCCACCAGACCAGCACCGCCGATCTGTGCGCGGCGGCTGGGACCAGCCCCGGCAACCTGTTTCATTACTTTCCCAGCAAGGCGGCGATCATCGCCGCGTTGATCGACCAGGAGGCGGACGACACGGCGGCGTGGTTTGCCGCGCGCGCCGACGGGCGGGCGGCGGGCGATCCGGTCGCCGACCTGCTGGCCTTTCTCGATCTGGTGCTGGATTTGGCCACCGACCCCGCCTTTGTCCGTTTGGCCCTGGAAACCTCGGCGGAGGCATCGCGGGATTCGCTGGTGGCGGTGCGGGTGGCCCACAACGATTCGCGGCTGCAAACGGCGCTGCGCGAGCGTTTGCAGGCCGCCGCCGACCAGGGACGGATCGACCCGGCCCTGGACCCGGCGACGGCGGCGGCCTGGATCGGGGTGCTGATCGACGGGCTGTTCAACCGGGTGTCGCTCGACCCCGCCTTTCGCCCGGCGGACCAGCGCGCGACCCTGCACCGGATGGTGCTGCGCTTTCTGGTGGCGGGTGAGGCGGCGATGGGCAATGGCACGATGAGCGATGGCGCGACCGTGGTGACGGGAGAGCCGTCATGACCAAGGCGGATCGGATCGGTGAGGATGGGATGACGGCGAATCGAAGGATGGCGGACCGCATCGCCGATGTGGACGCGCTGCGCGGGATGGCGCTGTTTGGGATTCTGGTGGTGAATGTCTGCGCCTTCGCCTCCGCCTTCTACGGGGCCGGGGTGCGCGACCCGCAGTTCAACGGCGCGATGGATCACACGGTGCGCGCGCTGATCGCCGTGCTGTTCGAAATGAAGTTCTACCTGCTGTTCTCCTTTCTGTTCGGGTACAGCGTCACCCTGCAAATGGCGGCGGCGGAACGGGCGGGGGAGGCGCTGACCGGGCGGATGCTGCGGCGGCAAACCGGGTTGCTGGCCCTGGGGCTGGCGCATGGCGCGTTGCTGTTCTACGGCGACATCCTGACGATCTACGCCATTCTTGGGTTGATTCTGTTGGCGCTGCGCCATCGCTCCGACTCGGCGGCCCTGCGTTTGGCGGCGCTGCTGATTCTGGTGAGCGCGGCGCTGTGGATCGGCCTTGGCCTGCTGCAATGGGCCAGCGGCGAGCGGATGAACCGCGCGGCGGTGACGGCCCAGGCGGTGGCCGCGCAGGCGGCCTATCGTGGCGACCCGTGGCGGGTGATCGCGCAACGGGTTGCCGAATTGCCCTCGGTCTGGGGGATGCTGCTGATGATCCAGGCCCCGTGCGCGTTGGCGATGTTCCTGGTTGGCTTCGTCGCCGGGCGGCGGGATCTGCTGCGCAACGTCGCCGCGCACCGCCCCCTGTTCCGCCGTTTGCTGGGGGTGGGGTTGGCGGTTGGGGGGCCGGGCGCGCTGCTCTACGCGTGGCTCAGCCAGGGGTTCATCGGGACGGGCTGGGACGTGGTCGGGCTGGGGGTGTGCGTGCTGACCGCGCCGCTGCTCAGTGCGGCCTATGGATCGGCCTTCCTGCTGGGGATCCAGACCCGCGCCGGTCGGGTGGTTGCGGGGTGGTTGGCCCCGGCGGGGCGGATGGCCCTGACCAACTATCTGACGCAATCGCTGGTGTGCGCGCTGCTGTTCACCGGCTATGGCGCGGGTTTGATCGGCCGGGTGGCCCCACTGACCACCGTCGGGGTGGCGGTGCTGCTGTTTGCGGTTCAACCGCCGCTCAGCCGCTGGTGGCTGGCGCGTTTCGCCTATGGCCCGGTGGAATGGGCGCTGCGAGCGCTGACCATCGCCCGCTGGCCGCGCTGGCGGCGGCGGGCCGGGGAGGGCGTGGCCGTGTGATGATGGGGCCGCGTCTTGTTGGCGTGGGGTGGGGTTGCTATATGGCACCCCATCCGCGCCGATCCGGTGCGCTGCCTTGCGGGTTCCCCTCGTGTCCCATCTGTCCGATTCCGTTGACCTCAAGGCCGCCGAACGCCGGCGCGATCTGGGGCCGTTGCGCCGTTTGATTCCCTTTTTGAAACCCTACCGCTGGCGGATCGCCGGGGCGCTGGTGGCGCTGGTGGTGGCGGCGGGGACCGTGCTGGGCATGGGGCAGGGGATGCGGCTGCTGGTCGATCATGGCTTTGCGGCGGGCAACGCCGGGTTGCTCGACCGCGCGCTTCTGGTGATGCTGGGCGTCATCGCGCTGATGGCGGCCTCCACCTACAGCCGCTTCTATCTGGTGAGCTGGATCGGCGAGCGGGTGGTGGCCGACATCCGCCGCGCGGTGTTCGACCATGTGCTGACGCTGTCGCCGGGCTTTTTCGAAACCACCAAGACCGGCGAAATCCTGTCGCGCCTGACCACGGACACCACGCTGTTGCAGGTGGTCGTCGGCTCCTCGGCGTCCATCGCGCTGCGCAACACGCTGCTGTTTCTGGGCGGGGCGGGCATGCTGCTGATCACCTCGCCCAAGCTGACCGGGTTGGTGGCGCTGGTGGTTCCGCTGGTCGTCGCCCCGATCGTGCTGTTCGGGCGGCGGGTGCGCAAACTGTCGAAGGACAGCCAGGACCGCATCGCCGACGTCGGATCCTTTGTCGAGGAAACCCTGTCGGCGATCCGCACCGTCCAGGCCTTCACCCACGAGGCCATCGACCGCCAGCGCTTCGCCGACCGGGCGGAGGGCGCGTTCGCGGTGGCCATCGACCGGGTGCGGGTGCGCGCCATCATGACGGTGATCGTCATCGTGCTGGTGTTCGGCGCGGTCGGCATCATCCTGTGGATCGGTGGTCATGACGTGCTGGCCGGGCGGTTGACGCCGGGCGACCTGTCGGCCTTCGTCATCTATTCGGTGGTGGTGGCCGGGTCGGTCGGGGCGATCAGCGAGGTGATCGGCGACCTGCAACGCGCCGCCGGGGCGACCGAGCGGCTGTTCGGGCTGCTCGCCATCGATTCGGAGATCGCGCCGCCCGCCACGCCGCAGCCGTTGCCCACACCGGCGCGCGGGGCGCTGCGGTTCGATTCGGTGCGCTTCCATTACCCGTCCCGCCCCGATTGGGCGGCGCTGGAAGGGCTGTCGCTGGACATCCAGCCGGGCGAGCGGGTGGCGTTGGTCGGCCCGTCGGGGGCTGGCAAATCCACCGTGTTCCAACTGCTGCTGCGCTATTACGACCCGCAAGCCGGGTCGGTGCGGCTGGACGGTGTGGACATCCGCAACGCCGATCCGGTGGAGGTGCGCCGCCGCTTGGGGCTGGTGGCGCAGGATCCGGTGATCTTCTCCGCCAACGCCTGGGAAAACATCCGCTACGGCCGCCCCGACGCCAGCGATGCGGAGGTGCGCGCGGCGGCCGAGGCGGCGCACGCGCTGGAGTTCCTCGACGCGCTGCCCGAGGGGCTGAACACGTTCCTGGGCGAAAAGGGCGTGCGGTTGTCGGGCGGCCAGCGCCAGCGTCTGGCCATCGCCCGCGCCATCCTGCGCGACCCGCCGGTGCTGCTGCTGGACGAGGCGACCAGCGCGCTCGACGCCGAAAGCGAAAAGATGGTGCAGGACGCGTTGGACCGGCTGATGCGCGGGCGCACCACCCTGATCGTCGCCCACCGTCTGGCGACGGTGCTGACCGCCGACCGCATTCTGGTGATGGAGCAGGGCCGCGTGGTCGAAACCGGGACCCACGCCGAACTTGTGGCCCAGGGCGGCCTGTACGCCCGCTTGGCCGCGCTGCAATTCGACCGGGCGGAGGGGTGAGAACCCCGACCGCCCGGTGACGTTGCCGGGCGGTGTGCCCGGCAGTGTATCCGGCGGTGCCGCGCCTCAGCGCGTCAGGCGCTTCATCAGGCTGGAGGTGTCCAGACGGTTGCCGCCCATCGCCTGGACATCGGCGTAGAACTGATCGACCAGCGCCGTGACCGGCACCTTGGCCCCGTTGCGCCGCGCCTCGTCCAGCACGATGCCCAGATCCTTGCGCATCCAATCGACGGCGAAGCCGAAATCGAACTTGCCGTCGAGCATGGTGTGACCCCGGTTTTCCATCTGCCAGGACTGGGCGGCCCCCTTGGAAATCACGTCCACCACCTTGTGACCGTCCAACCCGGCCTGCTGGGCGAAGCTCAACCCCTCGGCCAGGGCCTGGACCAGACCGGCGATGCAGATCTGGTTGACCATCTTGGTCAATTGCCCGGCCCCCGACGGCCCCATATGAACGACCGACCGGCCAAAGCAGGCCATCAGCGGTTCGGCCTTGGCGAAGGCGTCGGCGTCGCCGCCGACCATCACCGTCAAAATGCCCTTTTCCGCCCCGGCCTGACCGCCCGACACCGGCGCGTCGAGGAAGAAAACCTTGTGCTCGCGCGCCAGCGCGTCCATCTCGCGCGACACGGTTGCCGACACGGTGGAGTGATCGACGATCACGCCGCCGGGGGCCAGTGCGGTCATCGCCTCCCCAGCCACCGCGCGCACGTCGTCGTCGCCGCCGACGCACAGGAACACCACGTCGGCTCCGGTCGCCGCCTCTTCCGGGGTGGGGGCGCTGCGCCCGCCATGGGCGGCGACCCAGGCCTCGGCCTTGGCGGCGGTGCGGTTGTAGACGGTGACGTCGTGCCCGGCCTTGGCGAGATGACCGGCCATCGGGCCGCCCATCGTGCCCAACCCAAGGAAAGCGACCTTGCGCGGGGCGCTGCTGCTGTCGGTCATGATGCTGTGCTCTGTTGTTGTGGTTGTGGGGAATCGCGATGGTCCGTTCGGTCCACGACCCTAAAGCCGACGGGCGGCGGTGGCAAAGCCCCAACTGCGGCAGCAGAGCAATCGCGTGAAGGAAGGTGCGCCCGCACCGGAACAAGATTCGCCACGGATTTCACGGATTTTTTCACGGATTTCGCGGGCCGCGTCTCAGAGCCATCTTGTTTGTGAGCTTACAACAAACCTCATGATGGGATGTATGAGGCGATTGGGGGCGGAGATCCGTGTAATCCCTGATTTTGTCCGTGAAATCCGTGTCCATTCTTGCTTGCGTGACGATGCTTGCTCGTTCAAGCGATTGCCCCAACTGCGGCCGCGTTGGGATGCGTCAAAGGTCGCAACGGATTGCTGCGACGCAATGTTTGTGCTGACCGCGCGATGTGCTAAATCTTGGCGACCAGCCGCCGCCAGGGTGGTCCCGCGCCGCCGGTTCATCCGGTTGGGCCGCGTGGGCGATCCGGCGACCAAGACCAGGGGAAGGAACACCGCATGAGCAAGTCGGGTTTTCAAGCCGCGCCGCCGGACGAGGGTTCGGCCTTCACGGCGGAGCAGGAAAGCGCCATCCGCATCGTCGCCAACAACCTGCACCGCCTGAACGAGTCGGTGGTCAAGGCGGTTGAGGCGGGCGTGACGGTCGAGCTGATGCGCACCGCCCGTTACCACAACGAAACCGGCAACTGGGGCGACCAGCTCACCCCGGTGATCCGCCCGGCCAAGTAACGGCCCGGCCCCCCGGCGGAATCGGTTCCGGTCCATCCGGATCGGTTCATCCGGATCCGTTTAAAAAGCCCTCTCCCCCCTCGGGTGAGGGCTTTTTTCATGGCGACTCGCTGGGCGGTGGCGGTGGGCGGACCATGTTGTTGGTGATCCCAACCACATCCGCCCGCCGGTGCGCGCCGCTTGCCGTGAGGTGCCCGTCATGCCGCTGTCTCCGAACGCCGAGAACCCTCAACCCACCCGCGCGGAGGCCGTTTCCAGCCCCAGCCCACCGCCAACGGAGGCGGAGTTGCGGGCGATGTGGAGCCTGCACCGTTTGCAGGCCCCGACCTTCGACGATCTGACCGCCGGTCTGTGTCTGGGGTTGGTGTGGTGCATGGCGCTGTGGGCACCGATGTTCCTGGCGGTGCTGCTGTAACGCCGCTGGTGTTGGGCCAGGGGTTACACCTCGGGGTTACACCTCGCCGCCGCAGGTGCGCGGCACGCGGCCTTCGGTCCAGCGGCGGCGGCGGATGTCGGCGCTTTCGTCCTCCGCCGGGCGCGGCAGGTTGCCGGACGCGGCGAGCAGATCGCGCAGATGGTCGAGATGCGCGCTCGTCAGGATCGCCACCCCGGCGTAGAAGGGTTCGCGGCAGCGGGTGGCGACCCGGCTGCAAAAGGCGGGAATCCAGCGCAACAGATGCTCGTCCATATAGGCGGCGGCGCAGGCCGCGCTCCCCTGGTCGAGCAGGCCGGCGAGCCGCAGCAGTTCCGACACCAGATGATCGGTGGGGGCGGCCCCTCCCGTCCGGTCGGGCCGGGGGTGGGGAAGCGCTGCCGTTGCCGGTGGGGTCCCGTCATCCTCGGCCAGCCACGCCGATTCCGTTGGGCCGGTGTGGTAGAGGCCGCTGTGATAGATGGCGGTGTGCTCGTTCCGCAGCGGGGCCAACGACTCCTCGGTGATCGGGGCGGGCAGGTCGCTCACCTCCTCGTCGATCAGGGCCATGGCCTGGTGGGCGTCGTCGCGGTCCAGATGCAGGGCAAAGGTGGCGTGGAGCGGCGTGGCGCGCAGCGCGGTCATGAACGCCGGGCTGGGGGCTTCGGCGTGGAACTGGGCGATGCGCCGCAGGCCCGCCGCCGCTGGGGCAAAGGGGGATGCCACAGGATGGTCCAGACTGTCCGCACCGGGCAGCCGGTCTATGGGCCGCTCCAAAACCGATCCGCTCACGCTCCACCTCCCGACCCGCACCGGGATCGAACCGATGGCGGGCTTCATGAGAACGCTGCACGCCTGACCGGCGTGTTCTTGTCGGTTGGACGCGCCGCTGATGGTGGGGCAGGCAACCGGATTTGGGTTTCTGTACTATCAGCAGAAGGATGGTCGGGTCAACGCGGGCAAAGCTTCCACAGAGTGAAAATCCACGGGGGCTTGCGTTGTGAAAGTTGCCGTGTTGGTCAAGCCGCTCCACCCTTTGGCCGTGTTGCCCGTCATTCCTGCCCCTTTTCCGGAGAATGCCATGCCTTTGACGCCCATCGACCACGCCGACGCTGTTCCCGAGGTGCGCGCCGTCTATGACGACATCAAGACGACGCGCAACTTGCCGGACGTGAACAATTTCTGGAAGATGCTGGCCCATCACCCGGCAACCCTGGCGCGGACCTGGGAAAGCCTGAAGGAGGTGATGGCGCCGGGCGCGCTCGATCCGCTGGTGAAGGAGATGATCTTCGTCGCGGTCAGCGTCACCACCGGCTGTCAGTATTGCATCCGCTCGCACGAGGCGGCGGCGCGCAAGCTGGGCATGACCGACGCCCAGTTCGGCGAGTTGCTGGCCGTGGTCGGCATGGCCAACGAAACCAACCGGCTGGTGCACGGGTATCAGGTGGAGTTGGATGAGCGGCTGAAGTGACGCGGCATCAGCGGAGGCGGCATCAGCGGAGGGCGCGCGCGGCCGGAGCCAACCGGCGGTGCGGCATCCCGTTGATCAGGTCGCTGCGCACGGTGTAGTGCGCCTTGCTGCGGGTCTCGCCCATGTCTTCGCTGGCGACCCGCTCGATCCGCACCTCCACCTCCCAGCCCTGGCGCTTCCACGCGCTGTGGATGCGGTGCGCCAATTCCCGCGCCCCCTCTTCGGAAAAGCTGTCGAGGCGGCCGGGGCAGGGGCCGGGGAAGAAACGCGGGGGCTGTGGGCGCATGGATGCCTCCTGTGTCGCGCGGTCCCGGCGGTCCGTCCGGGGCGGGGGCGGGCGGTTGGCCCGTCCTGCGAACAGGAATAATCCATTTTGGACTAATCAATCCAGAGAATCTCTATACCGTTTTGGTTTGGTTATGGCTCCTGAAGGCCGACGACGCTGTGCAGCGTGTCCAAATCCTCCGCCAGCACGGTGAATTCCCGGTCTTCGGGGCGGTATTCGCGCAGCACCACGCCGTCGGGGGCGCGGCGAACGAACTCCTTCACCAGAACCGCGCGGTTGCGCTTGACCACCACCACGCCAGAGCCTGGGGCGGGGGGCTTGTGCGGGTTGACGTGGAGCAACTGGGCGGGACGGAAGCGCGGCATCATCGATTCGCCCACCACATACATGGCGTAAGGGTCACGGGCGTTTTTCAGATAGTCCGGCTTGGCCACCCAGTCGATCGGCCCGTCTTCCAGAAACATTTCCTGATCCACCCCGCCCCGCGCGGCGGCGCGCACCGGCATGGGTTCCGGCGCGTTGGGCTGATGGCCGGAGGGTGGGGGGGCGGAGGGTGGGGGGGCGGGAGGTGCCCGCAGCAGGGGCGGCGGGCCGGCGCGGCGGGTGGGGCGTTCCGGCCGGGCGGTGGGGGCCGCGTCGGCGCTGGCGGGGGTGTCCAGCCCCAGCAGCGCCGCCGGTTCCACGCCCAAGGGCGGGGCCAGCTTCACCGCCCAATCGACGGTCAGCTTGCGCTGGCCGGTTTCCAGCTTGTTGATCTGCGGCTGCGAGGTTCCCGCGAGTTCGGCCAGCTTTTCCTGGCTCAACCCGGCGGCCTGCCGCAATGCGCGGAGTGTGGACATGGCGCTTTCATACCAGAATGGTTTGAAAAGTCCATCCTGGCGTGCTTGGACGGCTTGCGGGAAAAAGTCCGGTTGGTGTAAACCATTGCGGTATGACGCTCGACGATTGGTTGATCCGCACCGCCACCAAGGAAGACTCCTTCGCCGCCAGCATTGGCACCAGCCAGGCGGCGGTCAACCGCTACCGCCATCACCGGCGGGTGCCGCGCCCGGCGGTGATGGCCCGCATCACGGCGGCCACGGGCGGGGCGG
Source organism: Azospirillum sp. (assembly GCA_027486405.1). Classification (GTDB taxonomy): domain Bacteria; phylum Pseudomonadota; class Alphaproteobacteria; order Azospirillales; family Azospirillaceae; genus Azospirillum. Next base: position 33,899 of record JAIXPD010000096.1, read on the forward strand.
TGACGGCCAATGATTTCCATCTGGCCGCGCCGGAACGGGACCAGCAGCGGGATCCGGGGGTGGACGGGGCGCTTTGCGGTCTGACCGCTTCCCCCTAAACTCCAGCGCGCAACCAACCGCTGGAATCCGTGTTGTCGATGCCCACCCCCTTGTTGCCGCAGCAGATCGCCCCGGTGGACGATCGTCTGGCGGATGTGACCCGCCGCCACCTCGCCGGGCGCGAAGACGCGCTGATGGCCTATTTCCTGGCCCTGCGGGCGGGCGTGGATGCGGAGCTTGCCCCGCGCTTCCCGCCTGCGGCACCGGGCAAGCCCTATCCCTATGGCCGCTGCGAGGAGATCACGCGCGCCGTGGTCGCCCAACTGGCCGACCGGCTGAAGCGCCCCAGCGACCCGGTGGAACGCCTGCTGACCGCCTTCATGGCCCAGGGTGGTGCGGTGCGGACGATCTGGGGGGTGTTGCGCGACCAGTATTTCCAAAACGCGCTTCAGGTCGGCGGGCTGTACATCGACGTGTCCAACGACACCGTGGTCGTCACCAAGCCCAAGGTCGAAATCCTGCCCATCGAACGGTCGGGCCTGGTGCCGGTGCGCAGCATCGACCATTTCCGGCAAACCGCCGAACGCTATTGGGGGGCGATGATCTTCGTCAATCATCTCGCCCCGTCCCTGGCCCCCATCCTGCCGATGGTGTCGAGCAGCCCGGGGCGTTTGCTGCCCGGCTTGCAATCCGCCTGCGACTACATGATCGCGCTGATGATGCGCGATGGTTTCCTTCAGGCGGAAGATTGGGTGCGCGACGGCCCGGAGCCGCCGCAGGAGGTCGCGCAAGCCGTTCTGGAGGCTCTGCCGCCCGACCTGCGTGCGCGCACCGGCAACGGGCGGGCGGAGGCGGTGGCGGCCTGCCAGCGCGCGCGGGCGGCGGGCGCGCATCGGAGCATGGCGTGGCGGGACGAGCGGGTTCGCGAGTATCTGCGCATCCGCCAGCGCTGAGGCGGTTCCGCCCGGCTTTTGGGCCTTGCTGTTTCGGGTTGTGCGGTTTCAGGCCTTGCTGTTTCGGGCCTTGCTGTCTCAGGACGTGCCGTCGGGCTGTGCCCTGGGAGGGCGCAGGCTCGGTTGAGAACACGACGCCCAAAAGCAAATCGGCCGCTTGATGTTTCCATCAAGCGGCCGATTTATTGGTCGGAGTGAGAGGATTCGAACCTCCGGCCCCTGCCTCCCGAAAGCAGTGCTCTACCAGGCTGAGCTACACTCCGTTTTGACCGTCGGTCGGTGACGTCCGCCGGTGGGAGGGGTGTATAGACGGGTTGGACCCGGTGCGCAACGCAAAAAAGCACGATGCGGTGAAAAAAATGCCAGACCTCAAAAATCCCGGTCGATCACGAAATCAATGACTTCCAGCATGGCGGTCTTGATCGGGCCATCGGCGAAGACGGCGAGGTTGCCGCGCGCCAGCGCGCCGTAATGGCGGGCGCGGGCCACCGTGTCGGTCAGGGCGTCGTGCTTGGCCATCAGCGCCTGGGCGTGGGCAAGGTCGCCGTCGGCCTGCTCCAGATCCTCCATGGTGCGGTGCCAGAAGGCGCGTTCGGTCGCGTCGCCCCGGCTGATCGACAGCACCACCGGCAGGGTCAGCTTGCCTTCGCGGAAATCATCGCCGACCGTCTTCCCCAGGGTCGCCTGAAGCGCGGAGTAGTCCAGCACATCGTCCACCAACTGGAAGGCGATGCCCAGATTCATGCCGTAATCGTAGAGCGCCTGCGCCTCCGCCTCCGGCCGGTTGGCGACGACGGCCCCGACGCGGCAGGCGGCGGCGAACAGCTCCGCCGTCTTGCCCTTGATGACCTCCAGATAAGCCTCTTCGGTCGTTTCGGTGTCGTTGGTGGTGCGCAGTTGCAGCACCTCGCCCTCGGCGATCACGGCCGACGCGCGCGACAGGATTTGCAGCACGTCGAGCGAGCCGACCTGCACCATCATCTCGAACGAGCGTGAGAACAGGAAATCGCCGACCAGCACGCTGGCCTTGTTGCCGAACACGGCGTTGGCCGAGGCCAGCCCGCGCCGCAGATCGCTTTCGTCGACGACATCGTCGTGCAGCAGGGTGGCGCTGTGGATGAACTCCACCACCGCCGCCAACAGCCGGTGCTTGTCGCCCTGATAGCCGCACAGATTGGCGGCGGCCAGCGTCAGCACCGGGCGCAGGCGCTTGCCCCCCGCCGCGATCAGATAACCGGCAAGCTGGGGAATCAGCTCCACCGACGACTGCATGTTTTGGATGATGATCTCGTTGACGGCGCTCAGGTCTTCGGCCACCAGAGCGGTGAGGTCATCGAGCGGGGTGGACGTGCGCCGTTTCGGCTCGAGATTGGTCACGACCGCCAAGGTCGACTCCACAGGTGATTGACGCCAGGAATTGCGGTAGGGAGCATAACGGCCTTGCCTTCATGGTCAAGCCCGCAAGGGCGCTGCGAACCCGTGGACCGATGACAGAATTGCTGCGAACCAACGATCCCGTGCGCCTGTCCTGGCTGATCGCCCTTCTGGCCGACGCCGGGATCGAGGCGGTGGTGCTCGACGCGCACACCAGTGTGCTCGAAGGCTCCATCGGTGCCATCCCCCGCCGCGTGATGGTGGACGCGGAGGACGCCGCCCAGGCGATCCGTGTCCTGCGCGAGGCGGGTGAGGCGTGAGCGGCGACGCGCAGGCCCCGGAGTCGGCGGCGACCCACACGGATTCCCTGTTGCCCACGGACTTCCTGTTGAATGGCCGGGTGCGGCTGGTCCAGCCCGCCGACGGCTACCGCGTGGCCATCGACCCGGTGTTCCTCGCCGCCATCACCGCCGCCGCGCCGGGCGAGCGGGTGTTGGACGTCGGCACCGGCACCGGGGCTGCGGCGTTGTGTCTCGCCGCCCGCGCGCCCGACGCCGTGGTGGTCGGGCTGGAGCAGCGCGCCGACGCCGTCGCCTTCGCCCGCCGCAACGCCGCGCTGAACGGGATGGACGGGCGGGTGGCGGTCGTGCACGGCGATCTGCTCGATCCACCGCCCGATCTGCGCCCCGGCTCCTTCGACCGGGTGATGATGAACCCGCCCTATCTGCGGGCCGGTCGGGCCAGCCCGCCGCCCGACCCCTGGAAGGCGGCGGCGAATGTGGAAGGCGCGGCGGCGTTGCCCGATTGGCTGCGCTTCGCCCACGCCATGCTGACCCCGCGCGGGGTGGTGACGCTGGTTCACCGCGCCGACCGGCTGGACGACATTCTGGACGCCCTGCGCGGCCGTTTCGGCGCTCTGGTCATCGTGCCGCTGTGGCCCAAGGCCGGGCAGGAGGCCAAGCGCGTGCTGGTCAGCGCCCGCAAGGGCGTGAACACGCCGTTGCGTTTGACGGCGGGGCTGGTGGTGCATCGGGAGGATGGAGCCTACAGCGCCGAGGCCGAGCGGATTTTGCGGGACGCGGGCGCGTTGACGCTGTGAGGGGTTGCGAGAGGCTTTGACAGGCGGGCCGCCACACCCCACATGTGCGCCATGAGCCTGCATTCCCTTTTGAAGAAGCTGCCCTTCGGCCCCTGGCGCAACGCCGGGCCGCTGGTGTCCGTCGTCCGGCTGTCCGGAATCATCGGGGCGGGGGGCGCGCTGCGCCCCGGCCTGACGCTGGCTGCGCTGGCACCGATCCTGGAGCGCGCCTTCGCGCCGAAGGAACAGGCGGCGGTCGCCCTGATCGTCAACTCCCCCGGCGGATCGCCGGTGCAGTCGGCCCTGATCGCCAAGCGCATCCGCGCGCTGGCGGAGGAAAAAAAGATCCCCGTCCTGGCCTTTTGCGAGGACGCGGCGGCCTCGGGCGGCTATTGGCTGGCCTGCGCGGCCGACGAGATTTGGGCCGACGAGGCGTCGGTCGTCGGCTCCATCGGCGTGGTGTCCTCCGGTTTCGGGCTGCACGAGCTGATCGCCCGCCACGGCATCGAACGGCGGCTCTACACCGCCGGGGAAAACAAGGTTCTGCTCGATCCCTTCTCGCCGGAACGGGCGGACGGGGTGGAGCGGCTGAAAAGCCTGCAAGCCGACGTGCACGACGCCTTCAAGGCGCTGGTCCGCGAGCGGCGCGGGTCGCGGCTGGTGGGGGACGAGGCCGAACTCTTCTCCGGGGCCTTCTGGGCCGGGCGCAAGGCGAAGGAACTGGGCCTGATCGACGGGCTGGGCGACCTGCGCGGCGTGCTGCGCGGCCGCTACGGCGACAAGGTCCGCCTGCGGGTGGTGGAGGCGGAGCGCGGTTGGTTCCGGGGCAAGCTGGGCTTCGGCACCGCCTTGCCCGGCACGAACGCTGGGACGGCGCTGGCCGACGCCTTGCCCGCCGCCGCCGTCGCGGCGGTGGAGGAACGGTTGATGTGGTCGCGGCTGGGCCTGTGACCGGCTTTTTCGCTGTCGTCTCGCCCATCCTTGGTTAGAGTGACGCGCCCGCACAGCGGGGGAGGGTGCGCGTCATGGTTGGGGCCTTGATCTTTGTCGCTGGCGGCGTGGCCGGTGGGCTGATGCTGGGCGCGTTGGGGGTGGGAACGGCCCTGATCGCCGTGCCGCTGCTGACGCTGGTGCTGCCCTGGCTGGGCGTGCCGACGGCGGACGCGCCCTTGACGGCGTTGGCCACCTCAATGGCGGTGGTGGCCTTGACCTCCGTGGCGTCGGTGCTGTCGCACCACCGCATGGGCAATGTGCTGTGGCCGGTGTTCCGCGTCACCGTTCCGGCCAGCCTGATCGGGGTGGTGGTCGGCGGCGTGGTCGCCACCCAATTGCCCGCCAGCGCCCTGCGCGTTGTGGTGGCGCTGTTCCTGCTGCACACGGCGTGGCGGATGCTGACCGGCGGGGCGAAGCCCGGCGCGGCGGTCCCGGAGGCGGCCTCTGCCACCCGCTATCGGCTGGGCGGGGCGGCGATCGGGCTGGCGGGCAGCTTCATCGGCGCTGGCGGCGGCGTGCTGATGGTTCCCTTTCTCAGCGGGCGCGGCCACCCGATGGTCCGCGCGGTCGCCACCTCCACCGCCATCGGCCTGCCGGTGACGGTCGCCGGGGCGCTGCTCTACACCGGGCTTGGCCTGCGCGACGGCATCGATCTGCCGGGGCAGGTCGGGTATCTGCACATCCCCGCCTTGCTGGAAATCGGCGTGGCGAGCGCCCTGTGCGCGCCGCTGGGTGCGCGGCTGTCGTCGCGGTTGCCGGGGGCGCTGCTGAAGCGGGTGTTCGCCGGTCTGCTGATTCCGCTGGCGCTCAAGATCGCGCTGGGCTGATCGCCGCCACCGATGGGGGAGGCGGGGGCAGGGCAATCGCTTGAACGAGCGGTCATCGTCGCGCAAACAAGAATGGACACGGATGTCACGGACAAAATAGGGATTGCACGGATTTTCGCCTCCAGTCGCTTCCTGCATCCCGCCATGAGGGTTGCCGCAAGATCGCAAAGGGGGGGATCGGAGAGGCGCTCCGTGAAATCCGTGAAGAAATCTGTGAAATCCGTGGCGATTCTTGTTCCGGTTGGGTGCGTGATGCTTCACGCGATTGCCCCGGGGCGGGGCCTGTGAGGCTTGAAGCGGGGCGGGTGGGTCCGGCACAGTGCCCACGCCCTTGCCTTGCGGAGCCGCCCAGCGTGATGGATCAAGCCATCCCCCAAGCCCCCATCCCCCGAGTCACCGACCAACCGGCGCTGGTTGAGCAGGACGTCATCGACGCCGCCATCGCCTGCCACCACGCGGGCCGGGCGCTGAAGGCGGTGACGCTGCTGCGCCGTCTGCTGGGCGTCAACCCGGCCAACCACAACGCGCTGCGGCTGTTGGGGGTGTTTCTGCGTCAGGCCGGGCAGGCCCCGGCCTCCATCCCCCTGTTGGAACGGGCCGCCGCGCTGCATCCCTTCGTTCCGGTCTTCCATCAGGATTTGCAGAAAAGCTACGAGGCGGTGGGCCGCCCCGATCTGGCCAGCGCCAGCTATTGCCGCGCCCTGCTGGCCGAAATCCGCGCTGGTTTGGGGCCGGACGACGCGCCGCCGCACCCGTTGGGCTGGTCGCCGGAGCGCGGCTGCCCGATTCCGCTGCCGCCGCGCGGGCAACGTTCCGAACCCGTGGTGCTGTTCGTCAGCGAGCGCTGGTTTCTGCTCGACCCCCGCCGGGGCGAGTCCAATTGCATGATCTTCACCATCGATGGGCGGGAGGCCTGCACGCCCGGCGCGTCGGTCGGGGTCTTCGTCGATGATCTGGCGCGCGCCCATGGTCTGCCGATCGACCGTTTGATCGAACAGGCGGTGGCGGAGGTCGATCCCGATGTGGTGATGCTGTCGCCGCAGGTGAACGGGCTGTTGACCGCGCTCGACCCCAGCCCGGCCACGCTGGCCCGGCTGAAGCGGGCGCACGGCTTCGCGCTGGCGGTCACGCTCTATGACATGGCCGACGATTGGGGGCTGGCCCCGGTCTGGCCGCTGGAAGGGCTGGTCGATCTGGTGGTGTCGCTCGATCTGCCGCAACCGCTGGCCCAGGCGCGCTTGCCGGGCTGGCCGGTGCTGGGGGCGTGGTCGCCGGTCGATTCCGCCCGCTTTTTCGACGATGGCGGGCCGCGCGATTGGGCGGTGAGCTTTGTCGGTCAGGTCCGCGCCGCCCGTGCGGCCTTCCTGGCCGAGGCGCAGGCCGCCGGTCTGTTCCTCCACATCGCCGGGGGCCAGCGCGGCGACGCGCCCCTGAGCCTGGAGGACTACGCCCACGCGCTGCGGCGGTCGCACATGACGATCAACCTGCCGCTCAGCCAAACCGGCGGGGTTCCCCACGTCAAAGGCCGGGTGTTCGAGGCGCTGTTGTCCGGCACCCTGTTGCTGGAGCAGGACAACCCGGCCACCGCCCATTGGCTGCGCCCGATGGAGCATTACGTTCCCTTCACCGACGCCGCCGACCTCGCCGCCAAGGCCGGTTACTACCGCGACCACCCCGACGAGGCCCGCGCCATCGCCCAGCGCGGGCGGGATCACGTGCGCGCCGCCTTGTCCCCGGCGGCCTTTTGGCGGGCGGTGCTGGCCCGGCTGACCTGAGATCCGATCGAGCCAAGCGGGAAGTGTTTATCTGGACCGTATATGGCTTTTGTTACGGACAGTTCGAGTTCTGAACTTTTCCTCTTCCCCGGCGTCGCGCTTTCCGCTCCTATAAACAGACCTTGCGGCCTGTTGGAGAGACGACCGATGACCGACCTGCGACCGACCGACTCCTCCTCCTCCCCCCGTTATGGCGCTCTGCCCTATGAGCATCGGGTGCGCACGGTCACACCGGCCCAGGTGGTGGGCTGGCTGTGGTTGGGCTGGGCCGATCTGCGGGCGGCGGGCTGGGTCAGCCTGGCCTATGGCGCGATGTTCGTCGCCATCGGGCTGGGCCTGACCGTGGGGCTGACCGAAGCGGGCATGGCCTATCTGATCGCCCCGATGATCGGGGCCTTTCTGCTGGTGGCCCCGTTGCTGACGCTCGGCCTTTACCAGATGTCCAAGGATGTGGAGGAGGGGCGTCGGCCCACCCTGTGGCGGGCGCTGACGGCGTGGCGGTCCAATCCCTATCACATCCTGACGGCGGGGCTGGTGCTGATGCTGTTCATGATGATCTGGATCCGGCTGAACGTCATCGCCTTCGCGCTGTTCTTCCCTTATGTGTCGATGAGCCTGTCGAGTCTGCTCACCCAGACCCTGACGCTGGACGGAATGGCCTTCACCCTGTTCGTCACCGCGCTGGGCTTCGCCTTCGCCGCCGTCGCCTTCGTCACCAACGTCACCGCCCTGCCGATGATGCTGGACCGGCAGGAGGACGTGTTCGCGGCGGCGCTGGTGTCCTTTGTCGCCGTGGTGAAGAACCCGCGCGCCATGGCGCTGTGGGCGGGGTTGATCGTGCTCATCACCGGCATCGGTCTGGTGACGGCGATGCTGGGGCTGATCGTGGCCCTGCCACTGATCGGCCACGCCAGTTGGCACGCCTACCGCGATCTGGTGAAACCGGACCGCTGAACGCGCCCGCACGAAAACCCAGAAACAACAAACCCCGCTCAGAGCGCTCTGAGCGGGGTTTGCGCGTCGGTCGGTTGGACCGGATGATGGTAGCAGCGGAGGGATTTGAACCCCCGACCAAGGGATTATGATTCCCCTGCTCTACCACTGAGCTACGCTGCCATCGTGGCTACCATCCTGCCCGGTCGTTTCCGGCCGGGCCGCTTCTATAGGATAAGGGGCGGTTTTCTGTCAAGCGCCTGATTTCGCTTTTTTGATTTTTTTACGCGGCGGTTCCGGCGATCCAGCCGCCGCCCAAAACACGGTCGCCCTGATAGACGACGCAGGCCTGGCCGGGGGCCACGCCGTGCTGCGGATCCAGCAACTCCACCCGGGCGCTGTCGGGGCCGGTGCGGTGCCACAGGGCGGCGGCGGGCGGTTGGGCGGAGCGCAGCTTGACCGACACGGGCAGGCCTTCGCTCTCGTCCATGCCCTCGGCTCCGGCGCTGATGGTCCGGTCGGGGCCGAGCCAATTGACCTCGCGCACCGTCACCACCGACCGGGCCAGATCGCGGCGCGGGCCGACGATGACGCGGCGCTGCCCCGGCTCCAGCCGGACGACGTAGAGCGCCTCGTCCTCGCCCTTGATGCCGCCGATTCCCAGCCCCTTGCGCTGGCCGACCGTGTAATGGACGACCCCCTGGTGCCGCCCCAGCACGCGGCCATCGACGTGGACGATCTCGCCCGGTTCGACCGAGCCGGGGCGCAGCTTGGCGACGACGGCGGCGTAATCGCCATCGGGAACGAAGCAAATGTCCTGGCTGTCGGGTTTGCTCGCCACTTCCAGCCCGTGGCGTTCGGCCAGCGCGCGGGTTTCCGGCTTGGTCAGGCCGCCCAGCGGGAAGCGCAGGAACTCCAACTGCTCGCGCGTGGTGGCGAACAGGAAATAGCTCTGGTCCTTGGCCGGATCGACGGCGCGGTGCAGTTCGGCCCCCTGCGCGCCGACCAGACGGCGGACGTAATGGCCGGTCGCCAGCGCTTCGGCCCCCAGTTCCCGCGCGGTGTTCAGCAGGTCGCGGAACTTGACCCGCTGGTTGCAGCGGACGCAGGGGATCGGGGTTTCGCCGCGCAGGTAGCTGTCGGCGAAATCATCCATCACGTCCTGCGAAAAACGCCCTTCGTAATCCAGCACGTAATGCGGGATGCCGATGCGGTCGGCGACCTGCCGGGCGTCGTAGATGTCCTGACCGGCGCAGCAGGCCCCGGCCTTCATCACCGCCAGACCGTGATCGTACAGTTGCAGGGTGATGCCGACGACGTCGTAGCCCTCCTCCCGCAGCATGGCGGCGGTGACGGAGGAATCCACCCCGCCGGACATGGCGACCACCACGCGGGTGTCCTGGGGGCGTTTGGCAAGACCGAGCGAATTCATGACGTTCACCGTCGAAACCGCGCCGCCCCCGGCGGTGGGGGCGGGCGCGTTTGGGGGATGGGGGCGGGGTGCCGCCGGAAGCGGCCAAAACCAGATTTGGCCCCTACCAGATTTGGCCCCTACCAGATTTGACCGCCGGGCGGCGGCGTCAACCCGCCCTGTCCCGAAGCGTCAGCCCTTGGAGGCGTTGTTCGCGCCGCTGGGCAGGCGGACGACCAGACCGTCCAGCTCTTCGGTCATGATGATCTGGCAGCCCAGACGCGAGGTCTTGGTCAGGCCAAAGGCCAGATCGAGCATGTCTTCCTCGTCCTCCGCCGCGTCGGGCAGAACGTCGAACCATTCCGGCTCGATGATGACGTGGCAGGTGGAGCAGGCGAGCGAGCCTTCGCAGGCCCCTTCCAGATCCAGGCTGTTCTTGTGGGCGATTTCCAGAACGGACAGGCCCAACGGGGCCTCGACCTCGCGGCGGGAACCGTCGGTGTCGATGAAGGTCATCTTCGGCATGGCAATCCTCGTTTCTTTTTGGGTGTCGGGGGTGGGGTCAGGGTGTGGTCGGGGCGGGCGCGCTGGCGGCCTGGTCCAGGGCCTTCAGCGCGCGGGCGCGGCGGGCCGGGTCGGTCAGCGTCGCCAGCGCGTCGTCCAACGCCGCCATCTGGGCGCGGGCGTTGGCGCGTTGGGCCTCGTCCCGGTCGGCGAAGCGGTCGCCGGTGAAGGCGCGGGCAAAGCCGCTGTATTGCCGGGCGACGCGCGCCGGGTCGAGATCGGCGCGGCGTTCCAACCCCAACCGGGTGAAGGGATCGAGCGGGGCGGGCGGCAGCACGGCCCCGCAGGCGTGGCAGAACATGGCGCGCGCGCCGACCACCGCCCCGCATTGGCCGCAAGGATCGGGGCCGCAAGGATCGGGGGCGTGAGGGCCGCCGCTGGACGGGCCGGATTCGGAACGGGTCATGCGTGCGGTCCACCAAAACGCCAAGACGACAGGCCACGCGACAGGCCATGCGTCGGTGCTCCAGCCGCGTCATACCCAGAACCGCCGCCGGGCGCAATGCGGGATTTCACGCCGCCCGGGATCTCACGCCGCCACGCTCCGGCGGGCCAGCGCGCTCCACGCCGCCAGAAAGCGGTCCACCGCCGCGTTGTCGCTGGTCCAGCCCAGGCTGACGCGGATCGCCGACGACGCGCTGGCCGCGTCCGCCCCCATCGCGGCGAGCACATGCGACGGCTTGACCTTGCCGCTGGAGCAGGCCGATCCGGCGCTGACCGCCACCCCGGCCAGATCCAGCGCCATCACCTGCGTTTCCCCCGACAGACCGGGCAGCACCAGGCAACTGGTGTTGGGCACGCGCGGGGCGTCGGCCCCCATCACCCGCGCCAACGGCGCGGCGGCCAGGGCCTCGCGTTCCAGCCGGTCGCGCAGGGGGGCGAGCGCGGCGGCGGCGGCCAGCTCGTCGCGCGCCAGCCGGGCGGCGGCCCCGAAGCCGACGATGCCCAGCAGGTTTTCGGTTCCCGCCCGCTTGCGCTTTTCCTGCCCGCCGCCGCGCACCAGCGCGTCAGGCTCCAGCCCTTCGGCCAGAATCAGCGCGCCGACCCCCGCCGGGCCGCCCAGCTTGTGCGCCGACAGGGTCAGCAGATCGACGCCCAACGCGGACAGCGACAGCGGCAGCCGACCCGCCGCCTGCACCGCGTCGGCGTGGACCAGCGCGCCGCGCGCGCGGGCCAGCGCGGCGGCCTCGGCCACCGGCTGAAGCACGCCGGTTTCGTTGTTGGCGACCATCAGCGACAGCAGCGCCCGGTTCGGCTCCACCCGCTCCAGCGCCTCGGCCAGCGCGTCGAGCGCCAGCGCGCCCGTGGGTGTCACCGGCAGGCGGTCGGCGTCGGCCACGGCGGCCAGCACCGACTCATGCTCGATGGCGGAGGTCAGGACGCGGCGGCCGGGAAAGCCGCGCAGCGCCATGTTGTTGGCCTCCGTCCCGCTGCCGGTGAACAGCACCTGGGCCGGTTTGACCCCGACCAGGGCGGCGACGGCGGCGCGCGCGTCCTCCACCGCCCGGCGGGCGCGGCGGCCAAAGGCGTGGACCGACGACGGGTTGCCGACGAGATCCATCGCCTGGATCATCGCGTCCCGCACCGCCGGTTTCAGCGGGGTGGTGGCGTTGTGATCCAGATAGATCCGCTCAGGTCCAAGGGCGGTCATCGGGGCGTGCTCATCACGTGTGAATCACTGGGCGGGTGGATCACGGTTCAGCAACGTCACTCGGCGGCGACGGCGGGTTCGCCGTCGGGCAGGACGCCGTCGGGCAGGGTGGGGCGGGGCAGCGACAGGCCGCTGGTCCCGATGATCCGCCGTTCCACCACATCGGCGATGGTGACGGAGCTGAGATACATGTGGATCTGGTTGCCCAGCTCTTCCCACAGATCGTGCGTCAGGCAGCGCGACCGGTTGGTGCGGCAGCCCTGCGGCGTGCCGTTGGCGCAGCGGGTGGTGCGGATCGGTTCGTCCACCGCCAGGATGATGTCGGACACGCGGGTTTCGTCCGCCGGATGGGCGAGCAGATAGCCGCCGCCGGGGCCGCGCACGCTTTTGACCAGACCGCCCTTGCGCAGCTTGGCGAAGAGCTGTTCCAGATAGGACAGGGAAATCTCCTGCCGCTCGGCGATGTCGGCGAGCGCGACCGGGCTGCCCTGGCTGGTTGCCGCCAGATCGACCATCGCCATCACGGCGTAGCGTCCCTTGGTGCTCAATCTCATCGCGTGTCTCCTTGAACGTCCCCGGTTCCGCCGTTGCGGTGGGGGGTGGGGCTGGTGTGGGGGGATGCGGCGGCCTCCAACTCGGCCACGCGGGCGTGCAGCGCCGTCATCTGGTCGAGCAGGCCGGACAGCGCGCGCGCCATCGGATCGGGAAGGTCGCCGCAGGGGGTGCCGTAAGGCAGAAAGGCGGGGGCGCTGATCGGGGCTTCGGCGGGCCGCGCGGGGGATGCCACCGGTTTGGCCGGGATGCCGACCACCGATGCGCCGGGGGCGACGTCGGCCACCACCACGGCGTTGGCCCCGACCCGCGCCCCGGCCCCGATGGTGATGGCCCCCAGGATCTTGGCTCCGGCCCCGACGATCACGCCATTGCCGAGCGTGGGGTGGCGCTTGCCATGGGTCAGCGAGGTGCCGCCCAGCGTCACGCCGTGATAGAGCGTGACGTCGTCGCCGATCTCCGCCGTTTCACCGATCACCACGCCCATGCCGTGGTCGATGAAGACGCGGCGGCCGATGGTGGCCCCGGGGTGGATTTCGATGCCGGTCAACGCACGGGCCAGGTGGGAAATCAGGCGCGCGGGCACATGCAACCCAGCGTCGCGGGCGCGGCGGGCCAGACGGTGCAGCACCAGGGCGTGCAGGCCGGGGTAGCACAACGCCACCTCCAACCGGGAGCGCGCGGCGGGGTCGCGGGCCAGGATCCCGTCGATCTCTTCGCGAAGATGCTTGAACACGCCATCACCCGCCGTGGTATAGTCCGCCCTCTTGCTGAAAGAGCGATCTTTCGCAGGAGTCCAGCCGCTTGGCCCCCAGGGAATGACGCCGCACAACGGCCCAACCACGGAGGCGGGGCGCGCGGGTTGCCCCGGAGGACCATTCGACGCATATAGGATGACCAACCACAGCGGTCAAGTATTGTGTGCCGAAAAACCCCACTCCGTGACGGGAAACCCCGTTAACGCGCCGTTGGGGCCGGTTTCCGGCCCTGCGGCTGTTTCGACAACCCTTCGTTCGCGTCAGGATCGTCGCTCCCATGCCTGAAGTGCTCATCAACGGTCCCGCCGGTCGCCTGGAAGGCCGTTACACCCATGGCAAGCAGCCGAACGCCCCGATCGCGCTGCTGTTGCACCCCCTTCCGCAGCACAATGGGACGATGAACAACAAGGTGGTCTTCACCCTGTTCCAGTCCTTCATCAAGCGCGGCTATTCGGCCCTGCGCTTCAACTTTCGCGGGGTCGGGCGCAGCCAGGGCACCTACGACAAGGGCGAGGGGGAGTTGGCCGACGCCGCCGCCGCGCTGGATTGGTTGCAAACGCACAACCCCAACGCCCCGGTGTGCTGGGTCGGCGGCGTGTCGTTCGGCGCGTGGATCGGCATGCAATTGCTGATGCGGCGGCCGGAGATCGACGGGTTCGTCTCGGTCTCTCCTCCGGCGAACATGTTCGATTTCTCCTTTCTGGCCCCGTGCCCGTCCTCCGGCCTCATCATCCATGGCGACCGGGACGAGCTGGTTCCGGCGGCGGCGGTGACGAAGCTGGTGACGAAGCTGTCGCACCAGAAGGACATCCGCATCGATCACCGGGTCGTTCCGGGAGCGAATCATTTCTTCGCCAACCGCACCGACGATCTGGCCGCGCAGGTCGATGATTATCTGGCGACCTCCGTCGGCACCAGCCCGACGGTTGCGGCCCCGGTCGAGTGATGGGCGGTCTTCTTTCGTAACGGTGCCGAAACAACAAAAGCCGCCGCTGGGATCAGCGGCGGCTTTTTGCTGCGCGTGAATGCCGGGTCAGGACGCGGTGCAGGACAGGACCCAGACGTCGTAAATGGCGTTTTCCATCGCCGACAGGCCGGGGCTGGAGGCGAACATCCAGCCGCTGAAGGCGGCCTCGGCCTGTTCGCCGGGCTTGATTTCGGTGATTTCCAGGAAGGCGGCGGCCTCGGGCGGCTCGATCGGCGGGTTTTCCCGGCAGGCGCGCAGGGTGATGCGCAGGCTGCCCATCGCCTTGGTTTCCCCCACCGCGATGGTGAAGGTGGAGGTCCGGGCCGTCACCTTGTCCAGCCATTGCAGCTTGGCCCCGGGACGGGACAGCATCTGTTCCGGCTTGGCGGCGGCGTTGGCGGTGGTCAGGGGGGCTGACAGCAGAATGGCCCCAGCCAACACAGCAGCGGCGGCCAACCGGGGCAGGAGCGTCGACAACGTCGTCACGTCGGATCGCTTTCGTGGTGTGATCGGATCGGTCCCGCCTTCTATCCCGGAAGCGCGCCGCCGTCCATGGGGTGCGGAACGGGGCAGGGCTGCGCGCGGGATCGGTGGGTGGGACGACACTGTTTCGACATCAGAACAAATCAGATTTCTCGGCGTTATTCTGAATTCGAAACGAAAACAGATCGAATCGCCCCCGCACAGCACGGGCATGAAAAAGGGGCCTTGCGGCCCCTGTCTTCACAGCGATGCGGCGAACACGCTCACAGCTTGGGCGGTTGCGCCCCGGCGTTGCTGTTGGCGTCGCCGGACTTGCCCATGCTTTGCAGCGAGAAGATCACCTGACCCAGAAGCTGTTCCAGACCCGGCGTGCTCTGGGTGAACTCGATCCGCCCGTTCGGCTTGATCACGTCGGGATCGCCGCCGGGTTCGAGCGACAGGAACTTGCCGCCCAGCAGGCTTTCCGACGCGATCACCGCCGCCGTGTCCTTCGGCAGCTTGACCGTGTTGTCGATGGCCAGATGAACGACCGCCTGGAAGCTCTTGGGATCGAGCGACAGGCCGACGACGTTGCCGACCTTCACGCCGCTGATCCGCACGTCGGAGCCGTTTTGCAAGCCGGTGATGCTGGAGAAATTGGCCGTCACCTCATAGCCCTGCACCTTGCGCAGATCCGCGCTTTTGTAGGCAAAGGCCAGGAAGACGCCGGCGGCGACGAGGACGACGCCACCCAGCACGGTTTCGATCACGTTCCGACGCATGGGATGATCCTGCTGCGGAGTCCGGCCGGTCAGGCCGGAGTCCAAGGCTCGTAATCGCCGGTCGCGGCGACGCGCTGGCCACCGGCCAGGGCGTGACCGGGCGGACGGTAGGCCTGGGTCGAGCCGGACAGGTTGGGCAGATGCTCCTTCTGCCACGGCTTGTGGAAGCCGCTGGACCCCTCGGGCAGCGGATCCTTGACCGTGTGGTGCAGCCAGCCGTGCCATTCCGGCGGAATCTTGGTGGCGTCCGGTTCACCGGCGTAGATCACCCAACGGCGCTCGCGCGCGCCCGCCGGGGTGGTCTTGCTGCGGTAATAGACGTTGCCGAAGCGGTCGCTGCCGACCTTGGCGCCCCGGCGCCACGTCACGAATTGGATGTGGATGTTCGCCAGTCTGGTGAACAGGGAGATGGACTCGGTCATCGTCGCTCGCGAATTCGGGGAAGCTGTTCCGCCCCACGCAAGGGCGGCCGGTCGAATGCGGGCCGCACTATGACACCGCGACGACGCCACGTCCACAACGCCGTCGGGGCAGAGGGGCGCAACCGCTTGGGGTCAGGCGAACTTCCGCTCGGTCAGCAGCAGGCGGACGGCAAAACCCAGGAACAACACCCCGGCCAAACCGTCGAGCGCCGTTTTCATCCGCTGGCTGGCCAGCACCCGGCGGGCGGCCCCCGCGCTCAACGCCGCGACTCCGCTCAGATACGCGCAGCCCACCAGGGTGATGACGTTGCCCAGCAAAAAGATCTGTCCGGCGACATGGCCCAGTTCCGGTGCGACGAACTGCGGCACGAAGGCCAACTGGAACAGGATGATTTTGGGATTCAGCATGTTGGTCAGCAGCGCCTGGGTGAAGACGACCGACAGCCGCACCGAGTCGGGGTTGGCCACCGCCGGGCGATCCGCCGCCGCCGCGTCGCTCCGGCTGGTCAGGGCGCTCCACAAGGACCGGCCGCCGATCCAGGCGAGATAGCCGCCCCCGGCGTAGCGCAGCAGGTCGAACAGCGCGGGCGACGCCGCGATCAGGGCCGACACGCCGATGGCGGCCAACAGGGCGTGGATCACGTTGCCCAGCGAAATGCCCAGCGTGGCGACCACCCCGGCCCGGCGGCCATCGGCGACGCTGCGGGTCAGCACCAGCAGGAAATCCGGCCCCGGTGCCAGCACCAGCACGCCCACCGCGACCAGATAGAGTTGGAACAGGTGGGGGTCGAGCGGCATGGCGGGGCGTCCGGTCTGTGGGGAATGTCAGTCCGGCCAGCGGCGGTGCAACCACAGCCATTGCGCCGGACGGTCGCGCACCCAATCCTCCAACATCCGGTTCAGCCGTTCCATGACAATCCGTGCGTCAGCGTTGCGGTCGCCGCTGGACGGGTATTCCAACGGCGGCATTACGGTGACGCGGAAGCGCGCGCCGCCCAGCCGTTCGGTCAGGGTCATCAACAGGGGCACGCCGAACCGCAGGCCCAATTGGGCGGCGGCGGGGGCGGTCATGGCGTCGCGGCCAAAGAAGGGGACCGGAATGCCGTCGTTCATCTTCTGGTCGAACAGGATGCCGACATGACCGCCGCGCGCCAGTTCGCGCAGCAGCATCCGCGCCCCTTCGGCCCCCTTGGGAATCTGGGTTTGACCGGCGACGCCGCGCAGGTCCAGCAGCAGCTTGCCCACCGCCGGGTTGTTGGGCGCGCGGAACACCACGGCCAGTTTCAGCCCGCGCAGATGGGCGACGACCGATTGCACCTCCCAATTCGCCAGATGGCCGGACACCAGGATTCCGGCCCGCCCGTCGTCGCGCATGGCGTCGACGTGATGGCCGTCGATCACCTCCACCCGGTCGCGCCCGATCTCCTCCAAATGGGGGTATTCGGCGATGGTGCGGCCCAGATTGTCCCACATGCCGCGCAGGATCGTCTCGATCTCCGCCGCCGGTTTGTCCGGAAAGGCGCGGGTCAGGTTGCGCCGCGCGGTGCGGGTCCCGGGCAGCCACGGCCCGACCGTCCGCCCGATCCAGCCGCCCAGCGCCGACGCGCGGTCGAGCGGCAGGGCGCGGAACAGCCGGTGGACACCATGGACGAACAGCGCCTCCAGCGGGTGGGCGACGCGGCGGGTCAGCCATTTGACGAGCGGGCTACGCGGCTTCGCCATGCGAGCCTTCCTTCAACGATGGGTGATCGAACAGCCGATCCAGCACGGTCCGGTCCAGCGCCGCCGGGTCGTCCCAGGCGATGGCGACCGGCAGCACGGCGACGCGGCCGCGCAGATCGGCGGGCAGACGCACCGCGTCCTTGGCGGTGGTGATGGGCAGGGCGTTCAGCGCGGCGGCGCGGTCGAGCAGGGCCGCGACCTCCGCCGCCCGGTAAGGGTGATGATCGGCGAAGGCGACGCGCCCGACCGGGTCGGCCCCTTGCTCCTCCAACGTCGCAAAAAACTTCTCCGGCCGCCCGATCCCGGCAAAGGCGAGGACGCGGCGTCCGACCAGATCCAACCCCGTCGGATCCGGGACCAACCGCGCCCCCAGCACCGGCAGGCCGCTGGTCAACGCGGCGGCCAGCGCGGCGACTCCGGTGCGGTCGGGTCCGATGACGACCAGCGCATCGGCGCGGGCCAAGCCGTCGCCCACCCGCTCGCGCAGCGGCCCGGCGGGGATCAGCCGCCCGTTGCCGAAGCCGACCGCGCCATCGACGACGATCAACGACGCGTCCTTGTGCAGGCCGGGATTCTGGAAGCCGTCATCCATCACGATGGCCCCGGCCCCCGCCGCAACGGCGGCGCGCGCCCCGGCGGCGCGGTCGCGCGCCACCCAGCAGGGGGATGCGGCGGCCAGCAACAGCGCCTCGTCCCCGACGTCGGCGGCGCTGTGCCGGGTGGGATCGACGGACAACGGCCCGGCCTCCCGCCCGCCATGGCCACGGGTCAACGCGTGCGCCGCCACGCCGCGCGCGCGCAGCGCGGCGAGCAGCGCCAGCCCTACCGGGGTCTTGCCCGCACCGCCCGCCACCAGATTGCCGACGCACAGGACGGGAATCGTCACCCGCTGCGGCGTGGTCGTCGCCCAACGCCGCCGTCCGGCCAGCCCATAGAGCGCGCCCAGCGGCGACAGCAGCGTGGCGGTCAGGCCCGGGGGGCGATACCAGAAAGCCGGGGTGCGCACCCTCTCGCGTCTCCCCGATCAGGCGGCGGACCGGATGCCCGCCGCGCCCAACACGGGGGCGAGGGCGTCCAGCGCGCGGTCCACGATGCGGCGGTTGTCGTCGGTCACGCGGGCGGCCCCGGCGACGATCCGGGCGCGGGCGCGCTCATCCGTCAACAGGCGGCGGGTGGCGGTGACGAGCGCTGCGGCGTCGGCCACCGGCAGGGATCCGCCCGCCGCTTCCAGCATCTGGGTGATCTCGCCGAAATTGAACATGTGCGGGCCATACAGCACGGCGCAGCCCAGCAGGGCCGGTTCCACCGGATTCTGCCCGCCGTGCGGCACGAAGGATCCGCCCATGCACACCACCGGGGCGGCGCGGTAGAACAGGCCAAGCTCGCCCATGGTGTCGGCGACATAAACGGAATCCTGCGGCCCCGGCAGCCCGCCATCGGCGCGGCGGACGGCGCGCAGCCCGTGGCCTTCCATCAGGGCGGCGATGGCCTCCCCCCGGTGGGCGTGGCGGGGCACGACGACGGTCAGCAGGTCGGGCAGGGCGGGGGACAGGGCGCGGTGCACCTCCGCCGCGATGTCGTCCTCGCCGGGGTGGGAGCTGGCGAGCAGCCAGAGCGGGCGGCCGTCCAGCGCGGCGGACAGCGCGGCCATCGGCGCGCTGGCGGCGGGCGGCGGTTCGGCGGAGAATTTCAGATTGCCGACGCTGGCGACGCCGGGCGCGCCCAGGCGGCGCAGCCGGTCGGCGTCGCCCGCCGTCTGCGCCAGGGTGACGCGGAAGGTGGACAGCAGCGCCCCGGCAAAGCCCGGCGCGTTGCGCCAACGGCGGAAGGAGCGTTCCGACATCCGCGCGTTGATCAGCGCGGCCGGAATGGCGCGGGCGCGGATGCCCGCCAGCAGATTTGGCCAGATCTCCGATTCCGTCCACAGAACGGCGTCGGGCCGCCAATGGTCGAGGAAACGATCCACCGCGCCGGGCAGATCGACCGGGACGTAATGATGGATCGCGCGCGCGGGCAGCCGCCGGGCCATCAGCTCCGCCGACGTCACCGTGCCGGTGGTCATCAGCACGGTCAGGTCGGGGTCTTGAGCCAACAGCCGGTCGATCAGGACCAGGACCGAATTCGCCTCCCCCACGCTGGCGGCGTGGATCCACAGCAGCCGACCATCGGGACGCGGGCGCGCGGCCACGCCGAAACGTTCCGCCTGACGGGCGGAATCCTCCTTGCCGACGGCCCGGCGACGGTCGAGGTACAAGCGAACCGCCGGCCCGGCGATGGTGGTCAGGCCGCGATAAAGGGTGTGCAGCATGCGGCTCGGCGACAGAAAAGACATGACAAGGACCGCGCCGCCGGATCAGACCGGCGGCGCGATCATGCGCAGACTAGCACGCCCGCCCCGTCGGCGCGATGGAGAAGGGGGCCGCAGCCAGGGCAATCGCTTGAGCGAGCGGTCATCGTCACGCAAGCAAGAATAGACACGGATTTCACGGACAAAAGGATGGATTGCACGGATTTTTGACTCCAATGGCCTCCCGCATCCCGTCAGGAGGGGGCGCACAATCGCAAACAGAGTGGCTCTGAGACGGGTTCCGCGAAATCCGTGAAAAAATCCGTGGAATCCGTGTCCATTCTTGTTCTGGTCGGGTGCCCAAGGCTTCAAGCGATTGCCCTGGTGCCGCAGC
Source organism: Azospirillum sp. (assembly GCA_027486405.1). GTDB lineage: Bacteria > Pseudomonadota > Alphaproteobacteria > Azospirillales > Azospirillaceae > Azospirillum. The sequence goes on from JAIXPD010000096.1 coordinate 53,843, forward strand.
GTGGCAA
>JAIXPD010000004.1 GCA_027486405.1 Azospirillum sp.
GTCAGGCAAGCAAGAATGGACGCGGATTTCACGGACAAAATGAGGGATTGCGCGGATGTTCGACCCAAATTGCATCCCGTATCCCCTCACGGGGTTGATCGCGAACGGATGGCTCTGAGACGCGTTCCGCGAAATCCGTGAAAAAATCCGTGAAATCCGTGGCAACTCTTGTTCCGGCCGATCGCACGATGCTTCAAGCGATTGCCCTGCCGGTTCACCCAGGGCAATCGGGTGAAAGCTTGAAATTCCTCTATTAGGACATTCGTCATCCCCGCGAAGGCGGGGATCCAGAGTTCGCAGAGTGGCTCTGACGGGAAAACCTGGTTCCCCGCCTTCGCGGGGATGACGGCAAATTCTTCTCATAGGTTTATAAACCTTCAAGCGATTGCCCTGCCGGTTCACCACCGACGCCCACGGACCCCAAAGGATCCGTGGGCGTTGTTGCTTGCAGAAGCCGCCTGAACCGAGCCGACCCGCACAAAAAAGAACCGGGCGCTGGGCAGCACCCGGTTCAAGGAACTGCGCGGCACGGAAGGGAGACTGCGCAGGATGAAGTCGAATCAAAAACAGCATGGCCAAAAGCGTGATGGCCAAAAGCCGGACGGGAACCGATCCGCCGCCCTCACCCGTCAATCGTGATGATGCGGGGGCCGGGCGCGGGGTCGTACAGCGCCTCGACCAACGCCGCGCGGTTCTTCAGAACGGCGCGCTGGTTGATCGATCCCTTGTCGGTGATTTCGCCGACGTCCAGCGAGGGCGGGTCGCTCAACAGCACCGCGCGCGCGATGCGGGTGGAACTGCCGGTGCTGGCGGTGGACAGGCTGGCCAGCAGGGCGCGAACGCGTTGCAACACCGCGCGGTCGCCCAGCACCTCGTCCAGCGACGCCGACGGTTCCAGATGCGGGCACAGCTCCCGGCAGGACGCGGCGTGCGGGAAGATCAGGACGGCGATGTCGTCGCGGTCGTGCCCGGCGACCACCACATCCTCCACCAGCGGGGCGAAATGCTGGATCACCTGCGCCCGCAGGGTCCCGACGCTGACCCAGGTTCCGGTCGCCAGCTTGAAATCCTCGGCGATGCGCCCGTCAAAGACAAAACCCTCGTCGATCTTGTCCGGGTCGGCGAAGCGGATGGCGTCGCCCAGGCAATAGAAGCCTTCGGAATCGAACGCCTTGGCGCTCAACTCCTCTTGCCGCCAATAGCCCGGCGTGACGCTGGGGCTTTTGATGCGGGCCTCCAGCTTGTCGCCCGACGGAACCAGCTTCACCACCACGCCCGGCTGCGGCAGGCCGATGCGGCCCGGCTGGTCGTATTGCCGGTTGGCGTTCAGCGCCATCGGTCCGGTTTCGGTGGCCCCCAGCCCGGTCAGCATGACGATGCGCTCGCCCACCGCGCGGATCGCCAGTTCGTCCAGCTTTTGCCAGACATGCGGGGCCAGCCCCGCCCCGGCGTAGAACATCACCTTGACCCGACGGAAAAAGCGCTCGCACAGGTCCGGGTCGGCGTCCAGATGCGGCAACAGCGCCTCATAGCCCTTGGGGACGTTGAAATACAGGGTGGGCGACACATCGCGCAGGTTCCGCACGGTGACGTCGACGCCGCTGCCCATCGGCTTGCCCTCGTCGATGTAGAGGGTGCCGCCGTTGTTCAGCGCGATGCCGAAATTGTGGTTGCCGCCAAAGGTGTGGTTCCACGGCAGCCAATCGACCAGAACCGGCGGCTCGTCGCGCAGGAAGGCGAAGAGATAGGCCAGGATTTCCTGGTTGCTGCACAGCATGCGCTGGGTGTTGATGACCCCCTTCGGCATGCCGGTCGAACCGGAGGTGAACAGGATCTTGGCGATGGTGTCCGGCCCGACCGCGTCGTGGGTGGCGTCCACCGCCGCCGTCACCGGGGTGGCGGCCAGATCGTCGAAACGGGTGACGCCAAGATCGTCGGGCGGGTTGCGGGCGATCACCCGTTCGGCGTCCGGCGGCACGGCGACGCGGAAGGCGCGTTCAAACCGGTGGCCGTCGTCGGCGAACACCAGCCCCGGCGGGAACAGCCCCAGCACATGGCGCAGCTTGCCGAAATCGCTGCTGACCAGCGAATAGGCGGGCGACACCGGGGCGTAGGGCACACCGACATACTGGGCGGCCAGCATCAGCAGCGCGTGTTCGATGCTGTTGTTCGACAGCACCACCACACCACGGGTGACGGACAGGCCCCGGTCCAAAAACGCCTGACCCAACGACCGCACCCGCTCCAGCGTTTGCGCGTAGGTGAGTTCACGCCATGCCCCATCGGCCCCGCGCTGGGCCAGGAACACCCGGTCGGGAGCCTCGCGCGCCCAATGGTCCAGGCGCAGCGTCAGCTTGTCGGGGTAGGCGGGCAGCGTTTGGGCCGCCCGCACCAGCGCGCTGCCATCGGGACGATGGTCGACCGAAACATCAAGAGCGCCCAGATGCACCGCGCGTGTCGGAATCGTCGTGGTCAACACGTCCTCCCTTTGGCCTGGCTGCGGGTCTGCGCCGCGCATTTTTGAAATTCTCAATAACTGTTATTATTCATACCAATTTGGTTGACGGAGTCAATGGTCGTGATGCGCAATTTTTCGCACAGAATCGCCAAAATCCAGATTTTCGACAAAATCGCCTTGACGGCGGCGGGTGGCCTTTCGATCTTGCGACCACAGGCATGGGACTGGAGCAGCGGGCGATGGCCGACACCCCCACCGAAGACACGATGGCGAACGTCGCGGTTCAGCGGATCATCGACGACATCGTGTCCGGCCAACTGGAACCCTGCGCCAAGCTGCGCATCGAATCGCTGAAGGAACAGTATGGGATGGGCGCGTCGCCGCTGCGCGAAGCGCTGTCGCGCCTGACCACGCTGGGATTCGTCACCAACGAAAGCCATCGGGGATTCCGCGTCGCCCCAATGTCGCAAGCCGATCTGGAAGACATCACCCTCAACCGCCGGATGGTGGAGCGCGAGGCGTTGTTGCGGTCCCTGACGCGCGACGACGACGAGTGGGAGGTCGGGGTGGTCGCCGCCTACACCCGGTTGGAACGCACGGTGGAGCGGCTGCGCACCGGCCAGGGGGCCGATGGTGCGGATCTGGAACGGGCGCACAAGCAGTTCCACACCGCCATCGTCGCCCATTGCGGATCGCCCCGTCTGCTGGGCCTGCACGACACGCTGTACGATCAAGCCCAGCGTTACCGCCGTTTGATGATGCGCGGGATCCAGGATCTCGACGAGTTCCTGGACCACCACACCGCGCTGCTGAAAGCCCTGCTGGGCGGCGACGCCGACACGGCGGTGCACGCCTTGACCGAACACCTCAACCTGACCTTGACCTCGGTCTACCCAAAGCCGTGAGTTCGGGAAGCCTCACCGCACATAGGCGGTCATGCTGCGGTCGATGAAGCCGTCGGCGACCAGCGCCTGTGCGGCCTGCCCCTCGGCCATCACCGTCGGAACCCGCACGCGCGGCAGCAGCATCGGTTCCACCGTCATCGACACCCGCTTTCCCAGCGCGACCGCCACATCGACCGCCGCCCCGACGGGCGCGCCGTCCGCACCCTTCATGCCAAAGGGCGGGGCCTCGATCACCGCCACTTTCAACGTCTGCGCCCGCTGGTGTGCCCGCCCCGGCCACCACGGACAGAAGCGCCAGCAGGCTGAGGAGGGTGCATCGCCAAACCGGATGGGCAGCGTGAATGACGCGCATGGACGTTTCCCCTTGTTACGTTGATGGTCGTTACGTTGATGGTCGTTTTGGTTGGGTTGGTTCTCTGGCCGTTTTCGGCCTGGTCAAACAGGATGGCCTTGGAACGGAAACGGCCCGCCTGCGGGCGCAGACGGGCCGGACAGCCCCCGCAACCGGGCGGTAAGCCCGATCAGGACCGCGCGGGGACAAGCCGATGGCGCGCGGGTCAGAATTTCACGCGGATCAGAATTTATAATTGGCGTTCAGCCAAAATTTGGTTCCGCCATAGGTGTTGCGGGCCATCACCTCGCTCGTCACCATGCCGGTGAAGCGGATCGGCCCGATCTGCCGACCGACCAGACCACCCAGGGCGAGTTGTTCGGGTTCCTTGAAGATGGCCCCGCCGAAGGTGGCGCGGCCGCCGGTGTTGCTGTCCGCCGTCACCTGCTTCTGATAATAGCCGACCGGACCGATGGTCCATTCGTCGATGGTCTTGGTCACGGTGGCGTTGGCGAACACCTGATCGCCGGAGCGGTAATGATTGTCGGGGTTGCGCGTGTTGGTGTCGTACAAAATTTGCAGCGACGCGTTCCAGCCATCCTTGAGATAGGTGACGCCGACGCTTGGCTCGACCGTCCAGAATTTGCCGCCCAGATTGATCGCCGAACCCGCCGACCAATTGCCGATGGGCAGATAGACGCCGACACCGGCGGTCACATGGAAACCATCCCCCAGATTCCAGGCCAGATCCAACGGCTGGATTTTCGGGTTGCCAAAGCCGGAGGTGTGCCAGGATCCCAAACGGCCCACCGCCGTGGTGGTCCGTTTCTGGCGGATGTCGAGGTAGGGCGCGGTCAGGAAGGCCTTGTAGGTCCCGCCCAGCAGCTCAACGCCGGGAATCCAGGTCAATTGCACCGAATTGGACAGGATGTCGGCCTTCTGGCCGTTGTCATGGCCGTTGTTGTCATACAGTTTGGCCGAATAGAAGGCGGTGCGGTTGGTCAGATAGACGCCGGGCGGCGGATTCACCGCGATGGGCAGCCCCATGGTCAGGCCGGGCGGTATCATCGGCGCGATGCCGGGTTCGCGCGCCTGGGCCACCCCCACCGCCACGCCACAGCCCACCACCGCCGCGCACAGGCGCGTCAACACTCCTTGAAACGTCATCTGCGTCCTCCTGTCGGTCCTGTTTGTTTTTTGAAAAAGGGCGCGCGTTTCCGGTGCGGGCGCTGGGCCGAACCGGATCGCGCGGGCGCGCGGCGCGGCAACGCCACGCGCAAACGCGGCGGCCGAACGCGGCGGTTCCGGCAAAACAGAGCGTGTTGTCGTTTGAAAAGGCGGCGCGCCGGAGCGGCCGTTCCGCCTCAGCGCGTCGGGCCGATCACCCGATTGCGCAGCACCCCGATGCCGTCCACCTCAAGCTCCACCACATCACCGGGCTGAAGCCAGCGCCCGATTTCCAAACCGCTGCCACCGCCGACGGTTCCCGATCCCAGAAACTCGCCGGGATACAGGGTTTCATCGCGCGAAGCGTGGGCGATCATCGTTTCAAAGCTGTGGATCATCCCGGCCGAGGTGTTGCGGCACCACTCCTCGCCGTTCACCCGCGCGATCATGGTCAGCGCGTAGGGATCGGGCAGTTCGTCGGGCGTGACGATCCACGGCCCCATGGCGTTGCCGCTGTCGAAATCCTTGCCCTTGCAGGGGCCGAAGGGGCCGGACATCTCCAATTCCTGGGCGTCGCGGGCGGAGAAATCGTTGAAAATCGTGTAGCCGAAGATGTGGGCGCGCGCGTCGGCCCCATCGATGTCACGCCCGGCGCGCCCGATGAACACGCCGAACTCCAGTTCGAAATCCATCTTCCGGCAATAGGACGGCCAGCGCACCTCCGCCCCCGGCCCCACCACATTCATCCGGTTGGCCTTGTAATAAAGCGGCTGGGTGTAGAACACCGGTGGCAGGCGGATGTCGGCCGGGCTGGGCAGCGGGCCGTCGTCGCCGGTGCGTTCGGCCCGCAGCCGGGCGATGGCGGCACCGGCCTGCTTCATGTGCTGTTCGAACACCGAAAAGTCGCGCATCTGGGTCGGGCGCGGGACCGGGGCGACCAGCCGGACATCGGCCAAGGCCAACACCGCCACGCCGTCGCCGACCGGGCTGTCGGCGTGCAGCGCCTCCAGCGCGCGGGCGCGGTCCATGGCCGCGTCCCCGCCCTCCATCAGGGCGATCATGTCGGTGAAGGCGGGGTTCGCTTCGCCGCGCAGCGCGATGTGGGCGGCCTGAAGATCGATCAGGCTGGCGCGGTCACGGCGCACCGCCGCGATGCGGACGCTGCCGTCCGCCGCCTGGAAACTCGCCAGAATCATGGGAGATCAAGCCTCGTCGTCGGGAAGGATGGCCACGGCGCGGGTGAAACCGGCGGATCCGCCCTTCAATTTGTAAGGAAAACAACTGACCAGAAAGCCGCTGTCGGGCAGCGTGTGGAGGTTGGCGAGCTTTTCCATCTGGCAATAGCCGATGTCCCGCCCGGCCTTGTGGCCCTCCCAGATGATCGACGGATCGCCGGTTTCCTGGAAACGCCGTCGGGTGTGAAGAAAGGGGGCGTCCCAACTCCAGGCGTCGGTTCCAACCACCCGCACCCCCTGGCGCAGCAGCCACAAGGTGGCGTCGCGCCCGATGCCGCAGCCGCGATCCACGTAGTCGGGTTGGCCATAGGCTTCGCCCGCCGCCGTGTTCACCAAAACGATGTCAAAGGGTTGGAGCTGATAGCCCATCCGGTCGAACGCCGCCGCCATGTCCGTTTCGCTGACCACATAGCCGTCGGGTCGGTCGCGGAAATCGACGCGCACGCCGGGGCGAAAGCACCAGTCCAACGGGACCTCGTCGATGCTCATCGCCGGTTTGCCGCCGTCCATGGTGGACGCGTAATGCCACGGCGCGTCCATGTGGGTCCCGCTGTGGCTGGTGATCGTCAGATCCTCCACCGCCCACCCTTCGGAATCGGGCAGATCGCTGGCCTTCAGGCCGGGAAACAGCGCGGTCAGATGCCCCGCCCCCTCCTGATGGCCGATGTAATGGACCTTGGGGCGCAAGGGCGGCGGATCCGACGCGATCGCCGGGTCCAGGGCGACCGACAGGTCGATGAAGCGGCCCATCCTCATGACGAAGCCTCGCGATGACGGTTATTCACTGGAATTGTTGATCGCACAAACAGACGAGGCTGTAAACGGCAAAACCGATTTTATCGACAAAAATTATTTTAATCGATTGATCGCACCATCATGCCCTGTCACTATCCGCGCATCGAACATATGCGGAGCCGCGCGGCCCGCCCCCGTGGACGCGGAACAGCCGCCCGCGCACCGCCGTCCCACCCCCGCCCCCCATACATTTCCGCCAAGGAGGCGACCCTTGACCACCGCCACCACCGCCCTCCCCCATGCCCCGCAAGACGGGTATCCGCCCATCCGCGTCGCCTGTTACCTCGTCGGTGTCCTCATCATCGCCAACATCCTGTCCTTCGTGGACCGGCAAATCCTGGCGCTGCTGGTCGGGCCGATCCGCCGCGATCTGGCGATCACCGACACCGACATCAGCGTGCTGCACGGCTTTGCCTTCACCATCCTCTATTCCTTTCTGGGGTTGCCGCTGGGCCGCTTTGTCGACCGGCACAACCGGCGGCTGGTGATCGTCGCCGGGGTGGCGATCTGGAGCGTGATGACGGTGGCCTGCGGCCTGGCCAACAGCTACTGGGAACTGTTCGCCGCGCGCGTTGGGGTGGGAATCGGCGAAGCCACGCTGGCCCCGGCGGCCTATTCGCTGATCTCCGACGCCTTCCGGCCGGAACGGCGGGGGACCGCGCTCAGCGTCTACACCAGCGGGATTTATCTGGGGATCGGCGCGGCGCTGACGCTGGGCGGTCTGGTCATCGCCATGACCAACCAGATGCCGGAGGTGACGTTGCCGCTGTTTGGAACCTTGCGGTCCTGGCAGGCGGCCTTCATTCTGGTGGGGTTGCCCGGCCTGCTTCTGGCCCCGCTGGTTCTGACCATCATCGAACCCCCGCGCCGCCGCCCGGCCACCGCCAGCGGCGATGTGACGCCGGAGGACGCGTGGCGTTATCTGAAAAGCAACGGCCGCGCCTTCTTCCTCACCATTCTGGCCTATGATTGCTTCGCCCTGGCCGCCTACGCCGCCGGATCGTGGGTGCCGACCGTGTTCGTCCGGGTCCATCATTGGCCGATGGCGCAAACCGGTCTCTATTACGGGTTGACGCTGATGGTCATGGGCTGTGCCGGCGGGGCGTTGGCGGGCCTGTTCGGCGACCGCATGACCAGCCGCAACCTGGATGGCCGCCTGCGCCTGTCGCTCTACAGCATCCCGTTGTGGATCGCCGCCATCACCACCGCCACGCTCTCCGGCGATCCGATGATCGCCTTGATCGGCTTTGGGTTTTCCGGCTTTTTCAGCAGCGTGTCGAACTGCATCGGCCCGACGGTGGTGCAGGAGATGACGCCGGGCCGCCTGCGCGGCCAAGCCACCGCGCTCTATTTCTTCACACAAAATCTGTTCAGCCTGACGCTCGGCCCGATGGCGGTGGCGCTCGTCACCGACAAGGTCTTTCACGACGACACCGCCGTTGCCCTGTCGGTTCTGGTCATCGCGGTCCCCGCCATCCTGTTGGGGGGCCTGTTCACCCTGATGGCCCGCCGGCCCTTCACCGCGACACGCCAAGCGCTGGAGGGGAACGCCTGAACCACAGGAAGGACGGGGGTCGTCCCATCCAAGGACAGGCCGCGCAACGCACCACCACGCAACCGCTCCAAACGCGCGCCCCCTGACACGACACGCCCAAACCCTATGAGGAGCCGACAGGAGCGCCGAGTTTGAGCCGGAACACTGGCTCAATTCGGCGCTCATTTCTTATTATACTGATCGTTCTTTTCGACAATTCAGCCAACGGACCGGTCTTGCGCCCGTGTGCGCTGCAACATTCCCCACCGGTGGCAAAAGTTGATTTCCCGTTGTCGAAAATTGCGCGTGCATGATACATTTTGTTTTGCATGACGTTTGGCTGGAGTCTGCTCTATCCTTTTGGTTTTTGGGTGGGCGGACCAAGCGGGACAAGTCTTGTCCGGTTTCATGCCTGAAGGATTGCGTTGTGACGTGTGCAGGAGTTTGATCGATGAAGATCCTGATCGGTGACGATCACGTGCTGTTTCGTGAAGGTCTGCGCCGTCTGCTGGAACAGCTCAAGGACGAGGCCGATTTCGGCGAAGCCAGCAATTTCGATGAACTTCTGGCCATGGCCGGGGCCGACGACCGTTACGATCTGGTCCTGACCGACCTGCGCATGCCGGGTTGGCCGGGCTTCAGCGGCATCAGCGACCTGCAAGCCAAGCAACCCGGCGCGAAGATCGTCGTCGTGTCCGCGTCGGAGGCGCACGCCGACGTGCGCGACGCGTTGGAGCATGGCGCGGCGGGTTACATCCCGAAATCCTCCAGCGTCAAAGTCATGCTGAGCGCGCTGGATCTGATCTTTTCCGGCGGGGTCTATGTCCCCCCCACCGTTCTGCGCGAACCGGGCGAAGCGGACGCGCGCCCGGCGGTTCCGCCCGCCGACCCGCAGTTGGAACAATTGTTGACCCACCGCCAGCGCGAGGTTCTCGACCGCCTGCGCGAGGGCAAATCCAACAAGCAGATCGCCCACGAACTCGGCCTGTCGGAGGGGACGGTCAAGATTCACATGACCGCGATCTTCAAATCCCTGGGCGTGCGCAACCGGACCCAAGCCGCGATGGCCTTTCCCCAGGCGCACACGCCCTGACGGGCCGCGTCAGCCGATGCCGGACACGAGGCCGCGCAGAGACTCGACCTCCAGTTCGGCGTCGTCGATGCGCGCCTTCACCACGTCACCGATGCTGACCACACCGATCAGACGCCCGCTGTCCAGGATGGGAACGTGGCGGATGCGGCGCTCGGTCATCACCGCCATCATGGTCACCACCGTGTCGGTGGGTCGGCCCGTCACCAGATCGCGCGTCATCCGGTCGGCGGCGGGTTGGGACAACGCGTCCGCCCCACCCTCCGCCACCGCCCGCACAATGTCGCGTTCGGACAGGATGCCGAGCAGCGTCCCCGAATCGTCGATGACCAGCGTGGCTCCGATCCGTTGAGCGGACAGGTGGCGGGCAACCTCGGCAAGGCTCTCGGTCGGGGCGACCGAATGAATGCGATGTCCCTTGCGTTTCAAAATGGCGGCGACGTGCATGATCTGCGGCCTCCTTCCACAATCGATCCGGCCAAATCCGTTTGGGCGATGGCCTCATCGATCATGTTGGTTGAGGAAGCAAACAAAACAAGCACCCCCGCCAAAAGGAAAGGCCGACCACCCCGAACGGAGTGACCGGCCCAATCCCATCGCCCCGGTGTGACCCGGCGCGGTCGGTCTTAGAAGCGGTAGCCGACGCCGACGCCGATCAACCACGGATCGAGCGTGACCTTCGACGTGACCGGCAGCGCGCCGTTGACAGTGGCGGTGACGTCGGTCTTCAGGAAGATCTTCTTGACGTCGACGTTCAGCGACCACGCGCCGGTCAGGGCAACGTCCACACCGGCCTGCAGGGCGAAGCCGAAGCGGTTCTTGTAATCGGTGTTGGTGATGCGCAGGCCCGCCGGGTTGACGGCGTTGGCGGCGTTTTCACGGTAGAACAGGGTGTAGTTCAGACCGGCACCGACGTAGGGGCTGATCCGCTCCTTGGGCAGGAAGTGGTATTGCAGGGTCAGGGTCGGCGGCAGCAGCGAAACCTTGCCGATTTCGATGTTGTTGCCCAGGCCGTTCAGGTTGCCCTTGACGCTGTGGCGGCTGGTGCCGGCGATCAGCTCAGCGGCGATGTTGTCGGTGATGAAGTAGGAGAAATCGACTTCCGGGATGTAGTCGTTGCCGACCTTGGCCGTGCCGATGTTGCCCAGCGAGGTGTTGTTCAGCGTGCCCTTTTCCTGCGGCACGACCGCCAGGCCGCGCGCGCGCACGACGATGTCGCCAGCCGACTTCACCTTGAAATCCTGAGCGAGCGACGGGGAGGAGATGGCGACAAGGGCCGAGGTCGCCAGGAGGGCGGCGGCGGCGCGCGACAGGATGGTCATGGGGAGTGCTCCAGGGAATAGGCGTTGTTCGTGATTTCGTTGGCGTCGGTCATGTCGATGACCAGCGGCCAGCAACGCTATTACCAGACTGGGACTATGGGTACTAGGGGGGTGCAACCGTTCGCCGCAGTGTTGCAGCAGCTCTGCAACAGTGACGAGTTGTCGCATAGACATGAAAAACAAAGGGTTATTGGGGAGGATTCGTGGTTTTTGCCGCCAACATGGGCAAAACCGCCGCAAAACCATCGTCACAGAGGAACCGGCCCGAGAAAAAACGAACGCATACGATGCGACCGTCTTGTGCGCAGCCCCTTCGTTTCACAATGCCAAATGGTGCGGGGCCGCCACCATTTCAAGAATCAGCTTCTGGCGCAAGGCTTCGATGAAGCTGTCGCGGTCCATCGCCGAGCGGACAAAGGCCCCCGCCCCGCCGATCACGTTCTCCTCGAAATACTCCTCCAACCAGGAAAACTCATCCAGGATGGCCAGGCCGTTCACGGTGACACCGCGCGCGGCGGCGCGGTCGCGGGCGATCTGCGGGTCCAAACCGCTGTTCGAAAAGCCGTTCGACACCAGATCGATCACCCGACGGGCGGGGGCGGCCCGGCGCACCGGGGCCTGATCGAACAAGGCCAGCGCGTCGATCACCGCCCCGCCGATGGCGGTGGAATCGCCTTGAAAACCGCGCGGGGTGGCGTCGATCCGGTCGGCGAAGCGGGCGGCGTCCTCGGCGGTCTTCAGCAACGTCCAGGGAATCAGCGTTTTGAGCGTGTGGGGGCCGGAATAGACGGTCAGCGTCACCAGCGCCCCACCGGCGGACAGCGCGTCAGCCACCGACGGATCGCGGAAGGCGGCGGCGTGGCCCTGCAACTGGAACTCCAGATCGCCTTGGGTGATGGACGCCGACCCGTCGAGCGCCAGCACCAGCGCCACAGCCGCCGTTGGTGCGACGGACGGAGGGGCCGCCGTCTTCGGTGGGGCCGCGCCGACCATCCCGGCCACCCCGCACAACACCACCACCATCAGCCCGATCATCGCCCACAGCCGCGCCATCCTCTTGCCCCTGCGTTGCCCATCGCCGGGGCAACGGCTCAGGCGTGGGCCAGCGCGTGGCGCACCACCTTCACCATCACCGACGGCAGGGCCTGTTGGTCCAACTGGTCGATGGGAACCCACATCCCATCGACCGCGCGCCACCCGGCCCCGGCCTGGGCGGTCACGACGCCAAGTTCCAGGTGAAAATGGCTGAAAGTGTGGCGCACCATGCCGGGCAGCGCGCGCCACCCGGCGGCGATGGGTTGATGGGCCAACAGCGCGGCGGCGTCGGGGGCCGTCTCGTCCCACGCGGTGGAGGGAACCTCGGTCATGCCGCCCAGCAGGCCGCGTTCGGCCCGGCGGCGCAGCAGCACCGCCCCGTCGGGGTTCAGCAGCCAATAGGCGGTTCCGCGCCGGGTCGGCTTGTCCGCCTTGGCCAGCTTGCGCGGCAGCGTTTCAGCGATCCCGCTGGCGCGCGCCGCGCAGCCGTCCGACCAGGGGCAGAGCATGCATTTCGGCTTGCGCGGGGTGCAGACGGTCGCGCCCAAATCCATCATCGCCTGCGCGTAATCGCCCGGGCGCTGGTTCGGTGTGCGGGTGGCGGCCAGACGGCGCAGGGTCGGCTTGACGGCGGGCAGCGGATCGGTGACGGCAAAAATCCGGGCGATCACCCGCTCGACGTTGCCATCCACCACCGTGGCCTTGCGGCCAAAGGCGATGGCGGTGATGGCGGCGGCGGTGTAGGCCCCGATGCCGGGCAGTTCCAGCAGGGCGGCTTCCTCGTCGGGAAACCGTCCGCCATGGCGCTCCACCACCGTCCTGGCGCAGGCGTGCAGATTGCGGGCGCGGGCGTAATAGCCAAGCCCGGCCCAGGCGACCAGCAGATCGTCCAACGGTGCCTCGGCCAACGCCTGGACCGTCGGCCACCGTTGCGTGAAGGCGCGGAAATAGGGCGCGGCGGCGGGAACCGTCGTCTGTTGCAGCATGATTTCCGACAACCACACCCGATAGGGATCGGCCACCTCGCCCGGCTTGGCCCGCCAGGGCAGATCGCGGCGGTTGCGGTCGTACCAGGACAGCAGCCGCGCGGCGGCCTGTGCTGACATCTGTTCTGACATCTTTTCTGATACGGGGGGCGCGGCGGTGTCGGGCGAGGAATCGTCGGTCATGAAGGGATGAAATAGAGGCTTTCCGGCGTCAGGTGAAGGGGCGCTGGGCAGGAACCGGGCCTTGCGCTAGGGTGCGCGCCGATTGACCACCGGGAAGACACACCCAGGCGGGCATACGGGCGGATTGAGGGGGTTGGACGGAGCATGGCGGGACCACGACGCATCGGCCAGAGCGTGCCGGAGGTGGCGGGCAAGGCGCTGGGCAAGCGCGGCCTGGCCTTTGGCGCGCTCATCACCGATTGGCCCGCCATCGTCGGCCAACAATTGTCACAGCGCACCGCCCCGGACAAGCTTAGTTTCCCCCGTGGCAAGCGCGAGGAGGCCACGCTCCACATCCGCGCCATGGGGGCGATCGCGCTGGAATTGCAGCATCTGGAACCGCAGATCATCGAACGCATCAACAGCTTCTTCGGCTATCGCGCGGTGGCGCGGATCAAGCTCATCCACGCGATGATGCCGCTGGTTCCGTCGCCGATGGTCCGCCAACGCCCCCTGACGACGGAGGAGGAGGCGAGCGTCACCACCACCATCGCCGCCGTGGAGGACGAGGAACTGCGCGCCACACTGGAGCGTTTTGGCCGTTCGCTGCTGGCCCGGCCCCGCAAGGCCGGGCGCTGACGGGCCAAACTGGACGTCACCGGGTTTCTCTGACTATACATCATCAACATCTGGTAGGGATGAGGGCATCGTGAACCGCAAAATTTTGGGACTCGCCGGGCTGCTCGCCGTTGGCCTGACCGCTGGACTGACCGTCGCCACCGCCGCCACCCCGGCGGCCGCGCAGACCGCAGCACTGCCCGCCCTGTCGGAGCTGCTGGCCGAACGCGTCATGGGCGATCCGAAAGCCCCGGTGACGATCTATGATTATTCGTCGATGACCTGCCCGCATTGCGCGGAGTTCCACGCCAAGGTTCTGCCGAAGATCAAGGAAACCTACATCGACACCGGCAAGGTGAAGCTGGTCTTCCGTGACTTCCCGTTCGATCAGGCGGCGTTGCGCGCCAGCATGCTGGCCCATTGCGCCCCGGCGGAGCGCTATTTCCCGCTGACCGACGTGCTGTTCAAAAGCCAGGCGCAATGGGCGCGCGCCGCCGACCCGGCCAAGGCGCTGGCCCAATACGGCAAGCTCGCCGGGATGAGCCAGGAGACCATCGACGCCTGTTTCGCCAGCCAGCCGCTGGCCGATGGCATCCTGAACAGCCGCATGGTCGGCCAGAACCAGCACAAGGTCGAAGCCACCCCCACCTTCATCCTGAACGACGGCAAGGACCGCGTCGAAGGCGCACAGCCGTTCGAGGTGTTCGCCAAGGCCATCGACAAGCTGTTGAAGTAACGTTCGGTACAGAAAAGGTCGTTTTCCGGTGCAGTTCACGCGTCTCCGCCTTTCCGGCTTCAAGTCGTTTGTTGATTCGACGGATTTGGTCATCGAGCCGGGCATAACCGGCATCGTCGGACCCAACGGGTGCGGCAAGTCGAATCTGGTGGAGGCGCTGCGCTGGGTCATGGGGGAAACCTCGGCCAAGCGCATGCGCGGCGACGACATGGACGACGTGATTTTCGGCGGCACCGCCAACCGCGCGGCGCGCAATCTGGGTGAGGTGGCGCTGTCCATCGACAACCGGTCGCGCACCGCGCCCGCCGGATTCAACGATCACGACGAGTTGGAGATCACCCGGCGGATCGAGCGCGGGTCGGGGTCGGATTACCGCATCAACGGCAAATTGGTCCGCGCGCGCGACGTGCAGTTGCTCTTCGCCGACAACGCGTCGGGGGCCAACTCCCCGGCGCTGGTCAGCCAGGGCAAGGTCGCGCAGATCATTTCGGCCAAGCCGCAGGACCGCCGGATGCTGCTGGAGGAAGCTGCGGGCATCACCGGCCTGCATTCCCGGCGGCACGAGGCCGAATTGCGCCTGAAGGCGGCGGAAACCAACCTGACCCGGCTGGACGACGTCATCGGGGCGATGGACACCCAACTGGCCAGCCTGAAGAAGCAGGCGCGCCAGGCCGTGCGCTACCGCAGCCTGTCCGAGCAGATCCGCAAGGCCGAAGCGGTGCTGTGGCATTTGCGTTGGCTGGCGTCCGAAGCCGACCTGACCCGCGCCCACACCGCGTTCCAGGCGTCGGAACAGGCGGTGCGCGATCTGATGCTGGCGGTGACGCAGACCACGGCCAAACGGGGCGAGGCCGCCGCCGGGCTGCCGGACCTGCGGCAGGCGGAGGCGCGCGCCGCCGCCGCCCTGCAACGGCTGGTCATCGCCCGCGAACAGCTTGAGGCCGACGAACGGCGGGTGGCCGAACAGCAACGCGCCTTGCAGGACCGTCTGCGGCAGATCGCCGGGGATTTGGGCCGGGAAGAGGCGCTGGCCGCCGACGCCGGGCAGGCGCTGGAACGGCTGGAGGCCGAACGCGACCGGCTGGTCGCCGCCCAGGCCGATGAAGAGATGCTGGAGGAGGCCGCGCAGGACGCGGTGGCCACCGCGCGCGACGCGGTGGAGGACCTGGACCGCGAACTGACCCGCCTAACCGAATCCGTCGCCGCCGACGAGGCACGGCGGACCACGACCCAGCGGCAGGCCCAGGATTTGACGGCGCGGGCGTCGGCCCTGGCCGGGCGTCTGGCCGAACAGCAGGCCCAGCGGGCCGCGCTGGAAGCCGAAATCGCCGCGCGCGCCGATCTGACCGACGCCGAACTGGCGGTGGAATTGGCCGAACAACGGTTGGAAGAGGCGCGCGACACCGCCGAACGGGCCGAACGGGCCAAGGCCGACGCCGAACCGGCGCTGGCGCGCGCGCGCGACGGGCTGGCCAGCGCCGAAGCCGCCCGCACCAGCCTGCGGGCCGAGGAGCGCGCGTTGAGCGAGCTTCTGAGCACCGGCACCAGCGGCGGCTTTGCCCCGCTGCTCGACGCGGTGACGGTCGCCCCCGGTTATGAAGGGGCGCTGGCCGCCGCGCTGGGCGACGCGCTGACGGCACCGCTGGACGAGGACTCGCCGGTCCATTGGCGGCGCTTGCCCCCCTTCCAAACCGTGCAACCGCTGCCGGTCGGGGCCGAACCGCTGACCGGCTGGGTGACGGCCCCGCCCGCCGCCGGGCGGGCGCTGGTGCACATCGGCGTGGTGGAAGACGCGGCGTCGGGCAACGCCCTGGCCCCGGCGCTCGCCCCCGGCCAAGCGCTGGTCAGCCGCGACGGCGGATGCTGGCGCTGGGATGGGCTGACCATCCAGGCGGGCGCGCCCACCGCCGCCGCCGTGCGCTTGAAGCAGCGCAACCGGCTGGCCGAACTGCGCGACGGTTTGGAGATGGCCGAGGAGCGGGTGGAGGCGGCGCGCGAGGCGCAGGACGCCGCCAAGCGGCTGGTCGAAGACGCCGCCCTGGCCGACCGCCGCGCCCGCGACGCGGTGCGGGAGGGCTTCACCGCCCTGAACGCCGCGCGCGACCGTCACGCCAAGCTGGCGCGGGAGGCCGACGCGGCGGCGTCCCGTCTGGCCTCGCTGGTCGAGGGGATCGAACGGTTGGCGGCGGACGAACAGGACGCCGTTGCCCGCCGGGACGAGGCGCTGGCCCTGCTGGCCGCCCTGCCCGACCCGCGCGACGGGCGCGAGCGCGTCAACGATGGCCGCGCGGCGCTGGCCGAACGCCGCACCCGCCTGAACGAGGCGCAAGGCGCGCTCGACCGCCTGTTGCGCGAGGCCCAGGGGCGACGGCAGCGGCTGGCGGCGATCGACGCCGAAACCGCCTCGTGGGGCACGCGGTCCAGCGGGGCGGGCACGCGGGTGGAGGAGTTGCGCGCGCGCGCCGACGCCGCCGAGGGCGAGCTTGCTCAATTGGCCGACCGCCCCGCCGCCATCGCGCAGGAACGGCAGGAGCTTCACGACCAGACCACCGCCGCCGACAGCGCCCGCAAACGCGCGGCAACGGCGTTGGCCGAGGCCGAGGAGCGGTTGACCGCCATCGACGGCGCCCTGCGGCAGGCAGAAGCCAACCTGTCCGACGCGCGCGAGGCGCGGGCGCGGGCCGAAGCGGCGGTTGCGGGCGCGATGCAGCAGCAAACCACCCTGACGGAGCGGATCGCCGAACGGCTGGATTGCACGCCCGACCGCACCCGCGCAGCCGCCGAGCTTGGCCCCGACGATCCCCTGCCCGACGCCGACGCGGTGGAAGCGCGGCTGGACAAGCTGACCCGCGACCGCGACGGCATGGGGCCGGTCAACCTGCGCGCCGACATCGAGGCGGAGGAACTGGAAACCCAGATCAACAGCCTGCACACCGAACGCGCCGACCTGACCGCCGCCATCGCCCGGCTGCGCCAGGGCATCGCCAGCCTGAACCGCGAGGCGCGCGAACGGCTGGTCGCCAGCTTCGACACGGTGAACCGGAATTTCCAGGACCTCTTCACCCGCCTGTTCGGCGGCGGCAAGGCCCATCTGGAATTGGTGAACGCCGAGGATCCGTTGAGCGCCGGTCTGGAGATCTACGCCAGCCCGCCGGGCAAGAAGCTGCAAGCGCTGTCGCTGCTGTCGGGCGGGGAACAGGCGCTGACCGCGCTGTCGCTGCTGTTCGCCGTCTTCCGTTCCAACCCCGCGCCGATCTGCGTGCTGGACGAGGTGGACGCGCCGCTGGACGAATCCAACGTCGGGCGCTTCTGCGATCTGGTCGAGGACATCGCCCGCCAGGGCGACACCCGCTTTCTCATCATCACCCACCACCGCCTGACCATGGCGCGGGTGGACCGGCTGTTCGGCGTCACCATGGCCGAACGCGGCGTGTCGCAACTGGTCAGCGTCGATCTGCGCGCGGCGGAGGACCTGCGCGGGGCGGCGTGAGCGGGACGGGATGAAACGCCCTCTGCCCCGCCAGGGAGAGGGTTGGGTGAGGGGGCGTTACCGCCCGGCAGGGCGGGCAATCAGCCGCCGCCGCGCTTCCACACGGTGGTTTCGATGTAGCGGCTGGCGAGGAAGCGATAGGTCGCCTTTTGCAAATGCTCCAGGCGGGGCGACCGTTCCATCATCACCGAATCCCAGCCCTTCAGCAGGTCTTCCCATTCCAGCAGCTTGGCGCGCAAATCGTCGCGGATCTTGCGGATGAACTGGACGGTGGCGTGGAAATCCTTCAGGGCACCGACGATTTCGCCGGTCTGGGCGTCGGCCTGATCGAAGATCATGTCGTATTCGCGCAGCGGCTTCTTGATCAGGCCCTGCATGCGGTTGATCTCGCTGCAAAACACCCGGTCGGTGCGATAGACGCCCAACAGCTTGACGAAGTTCTGCTCCATCTTGCGGATGTGCTTGAAGCGGTCGCGCAGCGCCTCGATGTAGGACAGTTCCTGCGCCAGATCGTCGAGCCGGTCGGTCAGATACTGTTCCGGGTTGACGGTCAGCTTCAGCTTGTCGGCCAGCTTTTGCAACGCCAGCTTCAACCGCGCCTGCGTGCCCGGATCCTCCACCAACTGGTCGAGCTGGTAGGCGTCCGAGACGATCATTTCGGCCCCGGTCATCGACGACACCACCTGCACCGTCAAACGCCCCTTGGCGACGCGACGGTGCCGGTCCTCCACCGTCCAGGAGGCGCGCCCGTCCAGCAACTCGCCCGGGATTTGCTCTCCGGGCCGGATTTGTTTGACGTAGGACAAGCCCTGTTCAACGATTTCCAGCAGCCGTTCGTCGTGGCTGCCCTGTTCGATCTGGAAGGATTCCAGCAGGGTGGGAAAGGCCAGCGCGGCTTTCAGATCGCCCAACAGGATGTTGAGCACAGGATCCTTGGTGTTGGGATCGGCGGAGAAGAACGCGCCGGGCAGGCTGAACACCTTGTGACGGAAATCGAAATGCGTGTCGCGCATCGGCTCCGCCGCTTCACCGTCCGATCCTTCGGCGACGGTGCGAGCGGGGGCGGAGGGATCCTCGGTTGGTGAGGCGTCCGTCTCGGTGTTCGAGATGTCAGTCATCGGCCCTTGGCAGCGCTGGAATCAAATTTGATGGACTTTAGCACAGGTGCCGCAGCAAGACCCCACCCTAGTTTGTTGTCGCGGTCGATGATCGCGGCGATGATCGGGGCAACGATCGCGGCGGCGGCGCTCACAGCAGATCGCGCAGGCGGTACCACAGCATGGCCAGCACCAAGGCGGGGGTGCGCAGCCGCCGCCCGCCGGGAAAGGCGCGGTGGGGGATGCGGGTGAACACGTCGAACCGTTCGGCGGTTCCCCGGATCGCCTCGGCCATGACCCGTCCGGCCATGCCCGCCAGCGCCACCCCATGGCCGGAATAGCCATGCGCGAACAGGGTGCTGGACGACACGCGGCCCAACTGCGGCATCCGGTTCATGGTGATGGCCACCTGCCCACCCCAGAAATGCGGGATCCCGACGTCGGCCAACTCCGGGAAGACCCGCAGCATCTTGGCCCGCATCGCCCGCTTCAGCCCCGGCGCGTCGATGCCGGAATAGCTGACGCCGCCGCCGAACAGCAGCCGATGATCGGCGGAACGCCGGAAATAATTCAGGGAGAAATTCAGATCCGACACCGCGATGTTGGTGGGCAACAGCGCCGCCGCGCGCGCCGCCCCCAACGGATCGGTGGCGATCATGTAGGTGGCGACCGGCATGATGGTCGGGACGATCCCCGGAACCAGCCCGCCGAGATAGGCGTTGCCCGCGACCACCATGTGCCGGGCGCGCACGCACCCCCGCTCGGTCCGCGCCCACGGCTCCGCCCCGCTGTCGAGCGCGGTGACGCGGCTGTTCTCGAAAATCCGCACCCCGGCGGCGCTGGCCGCACGCGCCAGCCCCAGGGCGTAGTTCAGCGGGTGGAGGTGGCCGCTGCCCTCGTCCAACAGCCCGCCGATGTAAAGATCGCTGCCGATGTGGGCGCGCAGGCCCGCGCGGTCGAGAACCCGCACCCGGTCATAGCCGTAGTCGTCGCGCGCCTCCGCCACCATCGCAGCGGCATCGTCCATGTGGCGCGGCTTCAGGGCGGCGTAGGCGAATCCCCAGGTCAGATCGCAGGCGATGGCGTGACGCTCCACCCGCTCGGCCAATTGGGCCTTCGCCTCCTCGCCAAAATCCCACAGGCGGCGGGCGTCGTCGGCCCCGACCCAGCGGGCGATGGTGCTCATCGGCTTGTTGTAGCCGGTGATGATCTGCCCGCCGTTGCGGCCCGACGCCCCCCAGCCGCAGCGCTGCGCCTCCAGCACCACCACGTCATAGCCGCGTTCGGCCAACTCCAGCGCGGCGGTCAGGCCGGTGTAGCCGCCGCCGATCACGCAGACGTCGCAGCGGATCTCATCGGTCAGAACGGGATGGAACGCGTGGTCGGCGGCGCTGGCCGCGTACCAGCTGTTCAGATAGGACGACTTTGGCATCCGGTCAGTTAGGCGGTTGCGCGGCGGCGGGTCAACGGAAAGCCGTGGATTTCACAAAAGCGTCATAGGAACCCTCTGGCGCGGTCCCCGGCAACGGCGTCATAGTGTCGCTGTCGATCACAGCACGGAGGGGGCTGCCCATTGCCCGGTGCGGTCCGCCAATCTCATGGGTTTCATGGAAGACTTCATCAAGAAGAACCGTATCACCGAAGTCGAATGCCTTGTGCCCGACATCTCGGGCATCGCGCGGGGAAAGATCGTCCCCGCTGACAAGTTTCTCCGTATTCTGCGCGACCGTGGTCTGCGCCTGCCCGAGGCGATTTTCGTCCAGACCGTGACCGGGGAGTTCCCCGAGGACGAAGACATCACGTCCGACGAAAATTCCGACATCTATATGATTCCCGACGAACGGACGATCCGTTTCGTCCCCTGGTACGACGAGCCGACCGCCCAGGTCATCGTCGATTGCGTGTACGCGGACAGCCGTCCGGTGGACATGTCGCCCCGCCACGTGCTCAAGCGCGTGCTGTCGCTCTACGAGGAGCGCGGGTGGAAACCGCTGGTGGCCCCGGAACTGGAATTCTTCCTGGTCCAGGTCAACAAGGACCCCGATTATCCCCTGGTTCCCCCCATCGGCCGCAACGGCCGGATGGAGAGCGGGCGGCAGGCCTTCGGCATCGACGCCGTCAACGAATTCGATCCGATCTTCGAGGCCGTCTACGATTACTGCGAAAAGCAGGACATCGACATCGACACCCTGACCCACGAGGCCGGGGCGGCGCAGATCGAAATCAACTTCAACCACGGCGACGCGCTGGAACTGGCCGATCAGGCCTTCCTGTTCAAACGCACGGCGCGCGAGGCGGCGATCCGCCACCAGATCTACGCCACCTTCATGGCCAAACCGATGCAGGGCGAACCGGGCAGCGCCATGCACATCCATCAATCGGTGGTGGACGCCGACACCGGGCGCAACCTGTTCGCCAACCCCGACGGCAGCGACAGCGCGCTGTTCATGGCCCACATCGCCGGTTTGCAGAAATACCTGCCCTACGCGATGCCCATGCTGGCCCCGAACGTGAACTCCTACCGCCGTCTGGTCCCCAACTCCGACGCGCCGATCAACGTGCATTGGGGGCGCGACAACCGCACCACCGGCCTGCGCGTGCCGGTGTCGCAACCCGACGCCCGCCGGGTGGAAAACCGCGTGGCCGGGGCCGACGCGAACCCCTACCTCGCCATCGCGGCGTCGCTGGCCTGCGGCTACATCGGCATGACCCAGAACATGGAGCCGAACGACCCGATCAAGGGATCGGCCTACCGTCTGGCCTTCACCCTGCCCCGCCACCAGAGCGAGGCGCTGACCAAGTTCAACGCCTGCAAGCCGCTGAAAGAGATTCTGGGCGAACGCTTCATCGACGCCGTCACCTGCGTGAAGGAGGCGGAATACAAGGCGTACAACCGGGTCATCAGCTCCTGGGAACGGGAAAACCTGCTGCTGAACGTGTGATGCGACACCGCTGAGCGCCCCAGCGCTCAGAAAACATAGGGCCTGACGCAGAAAAAGGGCCGGATGAGACGCCAAGCGGCGCCGCATCCGGCCCTGAAGTTGCCCATATCCCGAAGGAGGAAACGAACGGCCCGTTAGAACGCGGCCTCGTCCATCTCCATCAGGGTCTTGGCCCCGGCGGTGATGGTGATGAACAGGCTGTTGATCTGCGGCAGCAGCTTGGTCATGTAGAAACGCGCGGTCTTGATCTTGGCCTCATAGAAGGCGGCGTTGCCCTCACCGGCGGCCAGCTTGGCTTGCGCGGCCTTGACCATGCGCAGCCACATCCAACCCAGCGCGACCAGACCGAACAGACGCAGATAGTCGCTCGCCGCCGCCCCGGCCTCCTCGGGATCCTTCATGCCCTTCTGGGCGATCAGGGCCGTGGCCTGCTGGAGCTTGGCGAACGCCTTGGCCAGCGGCAGGACGAATTCGGCCAGCTCCTCGTTCTCCATGTCGGCTTCGATGTCGCGGCCAACCGGATGGAAGAAGTGGCGCAGCAGACGGCCCATGTCCTGCGGCAGCTTGCGCCCGACCAGATCCAACGCCTGGATGCCGTTGGTCCCTTCGTAGATCTGGCAGATGCGGGCGTCGCGGACATACTGTTCGACGCCGGTTTCCCAGATGAAGCCGTGACCGCCATGCACCTGCACGGCGATGTTGCCCGCCTCGAACCCGATGTCGGTGAACAGCGCCTTGGCGATCGGCGTCATCAACTGCACGAACTCGTCGGAGTCGCGGCGGGTGCGGGCGTCGGGGTGCTTTTCCGACACGTCCAGGTGATAGGCGACCAACGCGCCCAGCGCCCGGCCACCTTCGGTGTAGGCCCGCGCGGTCAGCAGATTCCGGCGGACGTCGGGGTGGACGATGATCGGGTCGGCGGGCTTGTCCGGGGCCTTCACCCCCGACAGCGACCGGCCCTGAAGCCGTTCCCGCGCGTAGTTCACCGCGTTCTGATAGCTGACCTCGGCCAGACCCAGCCCCTGGATGCCCACGGCCAGACGGGCCGCGTTCATCATCACGAACATGGCGCGCATGCCCTTGTTGGGTTCGCCGACCAGCCAGCCGGTGGCGTCCTCGAAGTTCATGACGCAGGTGGCCGACGCCTTGATGCCCATCTTGTGTTCGATGGAACCGCAAGCCACGCCGTTGCGCGGCCCCGGCGTGCCATCGTCCTTGGGAATGAACTTCGGCACCAGGAACAGGCTGATGCCGCGCGTTCCGGCGGGGGCGTCGGGCAAGCGGGCCAGCACCAGATGCAGGATGTTTTCGGTCAGGTCATGTTCGCCCGCCGAAATGAAGATCTTGGTGCCGGTGATCGTGTAGGAGCCATCCTCCGCCGGAACCGCCTTGGTGCGGATCATGCCCAGATCGGTGCCGCTGTGCGGTTCGGTCAGGCACATGGTTCCCGACCAGGTCCCATCGACCAACCGGCCGAGGAAGCGGTCCTTCAACTCGTCCGACCCATAGGTGGCGAGCGCGTTGTAGGCCCCCAGCGACAGGCCGGGATACATGCCGAAGCTCAGGTTGGCGGAGCAGATGAACTCCTCCATCATGATGTTGACCAGCTTCGGCAACCCCTGCCCGCCATAGGCGGGGTCGCAGGCCAAACCCTGCCAACCGGCTTCGATGTAGGTGGTGTAGGCCTCCTTGAAGCCCTGCGGGGTGCGGACGACGCCGTTTTCGAAATGGCAGCCTTCACCGTCGCCCGACTGGTTGAGGGGGAACAGAACCTCCTCGCACAGCTTGGCACCCTCTTCCAACACCTGCCCGACCAGTTCGGGGGTGGCGTCCTCGTAACCCGGCAGCGCCGTCAGCTTGTCCAGCCCGACGATTTCGTCGAGGACGAAGCGCACGTCCTCAAGCGGAGCCTTGTAGATCGGCATTGGTCAGTCCCCCCTCAATTCCGCAGCGGCTTGCCGGTGAGCAGCATGTGCTCGATCCGGTCGATGGTTCCGGTGGTGCGCACCAGCTCCATGAACGCCTTGTGTTCCAGCCCCAGGACGTGATCCTCGCCCACCGGCTTGCTGGCGTCGGAGTCGCCGCCGCTCAACACCTCGGCCAGGGCGGCGCAGACCACCTTGTCGTGCGGCGTGACCTTGCCTTGCAGGGCGAAGCCTTCGACGGCCAGTTCCAGCGCGGCGCGCGCGGTCGGGCCGGGCAGCACGAAGCTGTCCTTTTCCGGCGGCGTGTAGTTTTCCGCCAGCTCCAGCGCCTTGGCCTTGGCGTCGGCCAGCAGGCGGTCACGGTTCATCGTGATGCCGTCGGTTGCGCGGAAGTACAGCAGCTCCTTGGCTTCCGCCGCCGATTTGGCGACCGTGGCCGTGCTGATGATCTCGAACGCCTTGGCCACGGCGGGCATCGGGCCGCGCGGGGCCTTGGGGTTCTTGGCGTGGCGGGCCAGCATTTCGGTGCAGCCGCCCCAGGCCGGGATCAGGCCGACGCCGACCTCGACCAGACCGACATAGGTTTCGGCGTGGGCCTGGACATGGTCGGCGTGCAGCAGGATTTCGCACCCGCCGCCCAGAGCCATGCCGCTGGGGGCCGCCACCACCGGGAAGGGGGCGTAACGCAGGGCGCGGTAGGTGCGCTGACCGCCTTCCACCATTTCGTCGATCTGCGGCCACAGCCCGACGTTCAACGCGAAGAGGGCAAGGCCCAGATTGGCCCCGACCGAGAAATTGTCGGCCTCGTTGTGGATGACCAGCGCCTTCCAGGCCCCGGTTTCCTTGCCGATCAGGCTCATCGCCTTGCCATAGGCGGCCATGATGTCGCCATCGACGGCGTTCATCTTGCTGGTGAACTCGACGCACAGCACGCCGTCGCCGATGTCCCACAGGCTGGCCGAGGCGTTCTTCCACACCGGCTTGCCCGCCGCCCGCTTCACATCGGACAGCAGCAGCACGCCGTCGGGGCGCACAACGGTGACGTACACACCGGCGGTGGTCAGGTGTTGGAGCTTGCCATCCTCCACCCGGTAGAAGGGTCGGCCCGCCGCCATCTCGACCAGGGCCGGAACCGGGATGCCTTCGGCCTTGCAGAGATCGGCGAACCAGGCGGTTCCCAGACGGTCGATCAACTCGAACGGACCCTGCTTCCAGGCGTAGCCCAGGCGCATGCCCTCATCGACCGCGACGATGCTGTCGGCGATCTCCGGCACCAGGCTGGCGGCGTAGGCCAGGGTCTGGGCCAGCACGCGGCGGGCGAACTGGCCGCCCTTGTCCGGGTGTTCGCACAGCTTGCGCAGGTCACGGCCCGCCGCCGTCACGCACTCCAGCCGGGATTTCTCCGACGGGGCGTAAACACCGGTGTGCAGGTTGATCGATTCCTTGACCTTGCCGCCGCCCGCCTTGTTGACGCGGTAGAAGCCGCCGTTGCCCTTGCGGCCGATGTAGCCGTCGGCGATCATTTTCGTGATGACCGAGTGCTCGCGCATGGTCTGGCGATAGGCGTCCCCGGCGGGCAGCGTGGCCAGCAGGCTCTTGGCGATGTGCGGCATCAGGTCCAGACCGACCAGATCCATCAGGCCGAACACACCGGTCTTGGGGATGCCCATCGGACGGCCGCCGACCGCGTCGGCTTCCTCGACCGTCAGGCCCAGATCGACGGCGGCGTTGACCGCCGCCTGGATCCAGAAGACGCCGATGCGGTTGGCGATGAAACCCGGCGTGTCCTTGCAGGGGACCACGCCCTTGCCCAGCCGCCGGTCGCAGACGTCGGCGATGGCGGCCAGCGCGTCGGCCCGCGTCGTCGGCCCGCCGACGATTTCCAGCAGACGCATGTAGCGCGGCGGGTTGAAGAAGTGCGTCACCATGAAGTCGGCCTTGAAGCGGTCGCTTTGGCCCTCGGTCAGCACGTTCAACGGGATGGTGGAGGTGTTGGACGACACCACCGACCCCTCTTTGCGCACCGGGTCGATGCGCTTGTAAAGGTCGGCCTTGATCGCCGGGTTCTCGATGATCGCCTCGACGATCCAATCCACATCGGCCAGCAGGGTGAGGTCATCCTCAAGATTCCCGGTGGTGATGAGCTTGGCGTTGTGGCGATGCATGAAGGGGGCCGGATCGGTCTTCAGCATCTTGGCGACGGCACCCTGGGCGATGGCGCTGCGGTCGCCCTCCTTCGCCGGGATGTCGAGCAGGACGACCGGAATGCCGGCGTTGGCGAAATGGGCGGCGATGCCCGCCCCCATCACACCGGCACCGATCACGGCGGCGCGTTCGATTTTCATGGATGTTTCCTCCCTGCTGCCGGGGCCGCCGTCAGACCGCTTCCAGAACGGTGGCGATGCCCTGGCCGCCGCCGATGCACTGGGTGGCCAGCGCGAATTGCTTGCCTTCGCGCTTCAGCAGCGCGGCCGCCTTGCCGGTGATGCGGGCACCGGTCGCCCCCAGCGGGTGGCCGAGCGCCAGCGCGCCGCCATCCAGATTGACCTTGGCCAGATCGATGTCGAGATCGCGCATGCAGGCGATGGCCTGGGCGGAGAAGGCTTCGTTGATTTCGATGACGTCGATGTCCTTGATCGTCAGACCGGCACGGGCCAGCGCCTTTTGCGTCGAGGGGATCGGGCCGAGGCCCATCAACTCCGGCGCGCAACCGGCCACCGCGATGGAGCGGATCTTGGCCAGGATCGGCAGGCCGTTGGCCTTGGCGTACTCCTCGGTCGTCACCAGCACGGCGGACGCGCCGTCGGTCAGCGGCGAGGAGGTCCCCGCCGTCACCGACCCGTCGGCGAGGAAGGCGGGCTTCAGGCCGCTCAACCCCTCGACCGTGGTCCCGGGACGGATGCAGCCGTCGCGGTCGATCACGCCCGCCGGGGTCTGGATGCCGACGATCTCGTCGTTCAAACGGCCAGCGGCCTGCGCCTCGGCGGCCTTGGCGTGCGAGGTGACGGCCAGCTCCTCCTGCTCGGTGCGGCCAATGCCGTATTTCTTGGCGACGTTTTCGGCGGTGACGCCCATCGAGCAATAGGCTTCCGGGTAGGCGTTCTTCAGCGCCGCGTTCGGCATCGGGTTGAAGCCCATGATCGGCACGCGGGTCATCGATTCCACACCGCCGCAGACGAACAGATCACCGGCCCCCATCTGGATGGCCCCGGCGGCCTGGTGGATCGCCTGCATCGACGAGCCGCAATAGCGGTTGACCGTGGTCGCCGCCGCCGTGACCGGCAGCTTGGCCAGGAAGGAGATCGCGCGAGCGACGTTCAGGCCCTGCTCGCCTTCCGGGAAGGAGCAGCCGACGATCACGTCCTCGATGTCCTGCGGGTTGGCGCCGGTGCGCTCCACCAGTGCCGCGATGACGCGGGCCAGCATGTCATCGGGGCGGACCTTGGTCAGCTCGCCCTTGTGGGCGAAGGCGAAGGGCGAACGGGCGTAGCCTGCAATGACGACCGACTTCATGAGAGCTTCTCCTCCATGGGCTGCGTCTCCGTGGTGCCGTTTCGGCGCAAATGCTCGGAGATCTGAATGTCGAAATGGCGCAACTCTTCCAACGTCTGCTGAACGTCCTGGAGCTGCCGTTCAAGGGCCTCTATCCGCTGGCGGGCCAGCGATTGCGCGTAACGCATCTGTTCGATCTGGGCGTCGCCAGTGTCGTACAGATTCAGGAACTCTTTGATCTCGGCGAGGCTGAAGCCCAACCGTTTGCCACGGCAGATCAGCACCAGCCGGGCGCGGTCACGGTGGCTGTAGACGCGGGTTTGCCCGTCGCGGGTCGGCGACAGCAGCCCTTCATCTTCGTAATGCCGGATGGTGCGGTGGGTCAGGCCAAATTCCTCGGCCAGTTCGCCGATGGATCGGTTGCGGTCGTCCGCTTCCCATCCCGTCGCCCCGGTTCCGATCGTTGCCTGCACCGCGCCGTCTCCGTTCCACCACCAACGCCCTTGGTTGACGTTTACGTAAAGGTAAGGCGTCTCCCGCGCTCTGTCAACACGCTTGTTGAGGACACGGATGACTCTTCCGCCCAACAGGTTGGAACGGGCAGCTTGGAACGGGCCGCAACGGGACCCACGCGGGTGCGGCGCGCCCGCGCAGTGACAGCCTGCCACATGCGGGCGGGGTCCAGGGCTGTGGCAGGCTGTGCCGCTCAGGGCCGGATTCCGTCCGACCGTCAACGGACAGGGCGCAGGGGACAGGGCGCGGGCAAACGGAGACCACCCATGTCGTCACGGGTCATCGTATCGCTGGGAATCGGGATTTTGGCCATGGTGCTGATCGGCACCATGCTGGTGGGCGCGGCGTTGCTGTTTTACGCCGTGATGACGGCGGTGTTCGCCGTGGTCATCGCCATTCTGGCGCTCGCGACCCGCCGACCCAAGGATCGGCGGGATCACGGCTATCTGTAACCCGCGTCAGTAGGGCAGGACGCGCAAGCGGCCACCGGCGACGCGGGCCGACACGTGCGGACGCTGCAAATCCTCCACCGTTGCCCCCGGCGCGGCGAAGTCGCCGACGGAGACGGCCCGCACCAGATAGGCCAGACGGAAACGCGGGGTCTGCTTGTTCAGATCGACCGCCGCGACGAAACGGTCGTCGCGGAACTCCAGATGGCGGGGGACCGACAGTTCGCCCAACCAGGGCAAGGCCCCCGACGGGCCACCGGCACCCAGCCGCACATTTTCGATCTCGAACCCGGCGGGCAGCGGATCGGAAATCAGGGCGGCGTGCTCCAACGGGTCGGTCGCGGCCCCGTCCAGCACCACGACCATCAGATCGTTGTGGCGCACCCCGGCGGGATCGACCGGACGACCGGCCATGTCATAGACCCGGCGCGACAGGGTCATCCCCTGTTCCTCCGCCGGGGCGGGCTGGTCGGCCACACCGACCACGGTGATGGTCTGGCGGGTGTCCGGCCCCAGATTGCGCACCGAGGACGGGTTCGCCCCCTCGATGCGCAGGAACAGCGGCTTGGCGTTTTCGATGGTCTGGTCGCCCAGGGCCAGCTTCATCGGCGTGGTCCGGTCGATCAGCGCCTTGGCCGCTTGCAGCAGCCACGCTTGTTCCTGCGGGTTGGTGGCGCGCACAGCGGTGAAGGTCTTCGCCACCCGTTCCCCGGCCTGGAACAGCCGGTCACGCTCGACCACGCCGCTTTCGGCCATCAGGGCGACGACCCCGGCCTCGTCCCGCAGGGACGATCCGTGATCGCGCAGCGACGCCGTGACCATCCGCGCGCCCGACAGCTTAGCAAAGGCCTCGGTCGCGCGCGGCGCATCGCCCAGCAGGGCGGCGGCGGCGGCGATCTGCGCCCGCCCGAAATCGGTCTGCAACCGGTCCCAATAGGTTTCCTGGAAATACCGCACGGCCCCGGCGTCGGCCATCTTGGCCCGCGCCAGCACATACAGGGTGTAGGCGCGGCCCGGCAGATCGGCGGTTTCCACCCACGCGTTGTCAATCGCCAGCTTCAGCCATTCCAACCCCTTGCGATAGGGCTGGTCGGGCACGCGATAGCCCGCCGCCTTGGCCCGGCCCAACACGTCGAGCGCGTAGGCGGTCAGCCAGGGATCGACGTCGCCCTTCGGCGACCAGGGCGAGAAGGCCCCGTCCGGGCGTTGGAAGGTCAACAGCCGGTCCACCCCACGCTGCACGCGGATCTTGAGCCGGTCCTCGGTGGCCAGACCCAGCCCGACGGCGATGTCGCTCATCGACAGCAGCGGCAGGATGCGGCTGGCGGTCTGCTCCGCCCCGCCCACACCGGCGCGGTCCAGCGCCAGCAGCAGACCCGGCACATCCAGGTCGGGCAGCCCGGCCACCTGCGCGGTGATCGCCACGCTGTCAGGGCGCAGGCCAAAACCGATGTCGCCGGGCACGGTCAGGCTGCGGTCGGTCGGCAACGGGGTGCTGCTGCGCCGCGTCACCAGGGGACCACCCGGGCGCACCATCACATCCCAACGCCGGGTCACGCGCAGGCCGTTCGGCCCGGTGACGTCCAGCGTCACCACGCCTGTGCCGATGGCGGTGGCGGTCAGCACCCGCCCGGCGGTCGCCCGCTTGCCGCGCGGCAAGGCGGGAATGTCCAGCGGGCTGCCGTCGGTGACGGTCACGGCCCCTTCGGCGTTCAGGGTGGCGCGGTAGACCCCCGACGCGCCGTTCAGATTGTCGAGCGTGACGACGGCCTCGGCCACATCGCCGGGCGTCAGGAAGCGCGGCAGGGCCAGATCGGCGACCAGCGGGTCACGCACCAACACCGACGCGTCGGCGCTGCCCAGCTTGCCCCCGCTCCAGGCCACCGCCATCACACGCAAGCGGCCCTGGAAGTCCGGCACGTCGAACGGAACCGTCACCTTGCCGCCCGGCCCGACCGGCAACACACCGGAAAAGAGTGAGACGACCCGCTCCGACTTGGGCGGGACCAGGCCGGAGATCTGCCGCAAGCGGGGCTGCTCGGTGCCGCGCGGACGGGCGCTGTCCAAACCGGCGGGATCGATCAGACGCCCGAAGGAGTCGCGCAGCTCCACGCCCAGGCGGCGCTTGCCCAGATAATGGGCCACCGGGGCGGGCGTGGCCTGCCCGGTGACTTGCAACACCGACTCATCGACCGCCGCGACGGTGACGAAGGCGCTTTGCCCCTCCGGCACGCCATCCACCGTCACCTCGGCGGTCAGGCCGCTGCGCGGCTCGCTTTCCTGCGGAGCGGCCAGCCGGACGCCCAGCGAGCGCGCCGCCGGATCAACCGCCAGCCAGGACACACCCACCGCGCGGCGCGGCGGCCCCTTGGCCTGCGGGTCGGGGGTGGAAAAGGCGGTGGCGAGGACATAGGCCCCACCGGTCCAGTTCGTGCCCACCGGGATTTGCAGGAAGGCCCCCTCCGGCCCGATGGCCCGGCTGACCGCGTGCGTCACCGCACGGTCGGCCACCGCCACCAGAACCTGACTGTGATAGGGCGGCTTCACATAGACCCACGCCGTGTCACCGCCCTTGTAGGCGGGCAACATGACGGTGACGTCCACCTCGTCCGGGCGTTCGCCCGCCGTCGGCGTCATCCACCAGCCGGCGGCAAAGCGCACGCTGGTCGACACGCCGTTCTTGGCGTCGAACACCTCCAGCCGGTAGCGGCCCGCCGTCACCGGCGCTTCCACCGCGCCGGGCGCTGCGGCAGTGATGGACAGGGTCCCGCCGGTCACGCGCTGGTCACGCACCGTGACCTTGTAGTCCCAATGGCCGTTGGCCTCGAACCACGCGTATTCATACTCTTCTTCAAACAGTTCATAGGACAGGTCGGCGCTGTCCACCGGCTTGCCGTTCGGCCCCACCGCGACCACGTCGAATCCGGCGGTCGCCCCTTCGGGCACGCCGTCGCCTTCAAAACGCGGCTTGACGCCGATGGCAAAGGGCTGGTGGCGCACCGGCAACACCAGATCGCGGCCAACCGGGCGACCACCGATGTCGATCAGGGTGGCGCGCAGCACCGCTTCCAGCGGGCGCGTGCTGTCCGGGAACTGGGGCAACCGGACGGCGACGGTGGCGCTGCCCGCGTTGTCGGTGGAGAAGCCGGGCAGATCGACGCGGGTCGGCTTGATCTCCTCCTGCGCCAGACCGAAGCGGTAGCCGGGCAGGTCGGGATAGGGGTTGGCGGCGGCGCGCACCGTGACCGACAATTCCCCCGGCAGCCCGGCGGCGGGCGCGCCATAGAGGAAATGCCCGTCCACGGTCAGGCTGGTGGTTCCGTCGGCGGCGATCTCCTTGGACGGAGCCGCCAAGGCCACGTCGATGCGCGGCGGGACGAAATCCTCCACCAGGAACTCCGCACGGCCCAGCGCCGGGCCGGACACCCCGCCCTCGCCGTCCAGATGGGCGGTGACGCCCCAGGATCCCGGATAGGCGTTCATCGGCAGGTCGATGCGGGTGGCGTAGGCCCCCGCCCCGGCGTCGGTCAGGCTGCGGCGTTCCACCTCGAACCCGTCGGGCCGCCACAGGCGCAGGGTCAGCGGCTTGGCCCCCGGCAACGCGTTCAGGTCGGCGTCGCGCAGCAGGCCGGTGACGCGGACCGACTCGCCGGGCCGGTAGATGCCGCGTTCGGTGTAGAGATAGGCGTCAAGACCGCTGGGCGGTGCCACCGGGCGGGCCGGAGCCGCCGCAGCGGGCGTGGCGGCGACGGTGGTGGCGGGCGCGGTTGTCGCCGTCGGCGGGGTCGGGGCCGCCTGTTCGGTGGGGGCGCTGCCGCCGGTCAGGTCGAGCACGCCAAAGTCACCGGCCCCACGCACGGCGAACAGGGCCTGCGGCGGTTCGGTGGCGGGGGTGGCGGCGCGCAGGGCGGCCAGATCGAATCGGCCCAAGCCATCCTCGCCGGTCTGCACCTTGGCCAGTTCGGCCCCGTTGCGGGCGACCAGACGCAGTTCGACTCCGGCGGCGGGGGCGGCGGTGTCGACCGAGCGGGCGAAGACCACGAGCGAATCCTCGCCCAGAATGGTGTTCAGCCCCAGATCGGAGACGACGAACCACTGGGTGGCCTTCTGCTCCCACCCGCCGGGTTTGATCTCGTCCACGCCCGCGACGGCGACATAGACGCCGGGTTCCAGCTTGCCCAGCACGGCGTCGATGGGAAAGGCGGTGGTGACGCTCTTGTTGGGGGCGTTGGCGATGCCCATGTCGCCGCGCCAGACCTCTTGCCCGGAGCGGTCGAGAATCTCGCCAACGTCGAAATCGGTCATCTGCTGGGCGATGCGCCCGAAATAGATCTTTTCGACCAGACTGCGGTCGGTGATGCGCAACACCTGAAGCTTGGCCCGGTCCAGATTGATCGAGCGCAGCGGCAGCCCGTCCCCGCCGACGCGCGGCAGGATGTAACCAGCCCCCCGGAAGGCCAGCGACGGCTTGCGGTTCGGCACCTCCACCTCGCGGCTGTCGGCGGCGGGCAGGCGTTTGCCGTCCACGCCGGGCAGACCATCGCGCAGGGTGATCCTGTATTTCTGCCCGTGTTGCAGGCCATCGACGCAGAGGTTGCGGTCGCGCGCCACGGCCAGAACGTCAACCGGCGGGGAAATCTCCACATAATCGCGGAAATTCACCACCCGCGCCCGCTCCAGACGGTCGGTGAAGGCGAAACAAGCCTGCGCCACATCGCGTTCGGCCACGACCTCCACCCCGGCGACGCCGAACGGCACCGGTTCCGCCGGTGGATCGGCGGCCAAAACGGGAAGGGACGACGCGACAAGGACGGCACAGACACGCGCGAGCGCACGCAGCATACGAGACAGGCCCCAATTCCCAGGTGAGTCCGTCCATCCCACTGAGGCGTTCAAGCCCTGGCGGCGGCGCGGACCTATGCGAAAACCGGCGGGAGTATGCCCAACCGCCGGGCGTTTCGCCATGGCTTTGCGGCCCCGGCGCGCGCTTCTTGTCAACCGCCGATGTTCCGCAAAATACCCTGATTATCCGCGTCACAAACGACAAGACCCCGATCGACGACGGTACACTCAAAAATAATTATTATCCGAAACAATAACAGCCATCGCCATTGGTGGAGATCACGATGCCGCCGTTCCTGCCCTCCTCGCGCCGCAATTTTCTCGTTGGGCTTGGCCGTTTCGCCGCCGCCGCGCCGGTGGCCGGGCTGCTGCCCGCCGGAGCCTTCGCCACCGAAGGCGCGCCCGCCTATTGCCCGCCCCCCTCGGCCTGGACCGATCTGGCCCGCAAGGTCAGCGGCGGCGTGCTGCGCCCCGACGATCCCTTCTTCGGCGACGTCTGCCGCCCGAACAACCTGCGCTACGTCGGCACCCTTCCGGCGGGCATCGCCCGGTGCGTGACGGCGCAGGACGTCCAGGCCTGCATCGGTTGGGTCAAGCAACAGGGCATGCCCTTTGCCGTGCGGTCGGGCGGGCACAATTACGCGGGCTACTCCACCACTCCCGGCCTGCTGATCGACATGACCAAGATGGCGGGGGCGGAGTTGATTCCGGGATCGGATGGGCTGGTCCGGGTTCTGGGCGGCACGCTGAACAACCTTGTCTACAAACAGCTTGAGCGGCTGGGCCGCACCATCACCCACGGGCGGTGCGACACCGTTGGCGCGGCGGGCTTTCTGCTGGGCGGCGGCATCGGCTTCAACATGCGCAAATGGGGCGTGGGATCGGACCTGCTGCGCGCCACCGATCTGGTGACGGCGGACGGCAGCCTGGTCAACGCCACCGCCGACGAGGATCCCGCCAGTCTGTTCTGGGCCTGCCGGGGTGGCGGCGGCGGCAATTTCGGCGTCAACACCGCGTTTACCCTGCAAACCCAGCCGGTCAGCACGGTGACGGTGTTCAACCTGACCTGGACCAAGGATCTGCCGCGCGTGCTGCGCCTGCTGTTGACCGAACTGGCCAGCGCGCCCGACGATTTCGGCAGCAAGATCAGCGTCACCATCCCCAGCCTGTCGGAGCGCTGCAACAAGGTGGGGACCAGCCTGTCGATCCTGGGCCAACTCCACCCGTCGAAAACGACGCTGAAGGAAATCTTCAAATCCACCTGGGAACTGGCCGACAGCCGGACGGTGAAGGAGGACGTCGCCTATTGGGCGGGCCAGGATTTCCTGACCGAAACCACCTACCCCTATTTCTATCAGGAGAAATCCAGCTACATGCGGGCGGCGGACATCAGCGAGGAGGCCATCGCCGCGATGTTCGATTGGGCGGCGAAGATGCCCGGCACCTCCATGCCCTCCGCCTTCAAATTCTTCCAGGTTGGCGGTGCCATCAACCGGATGGGGCCGACCGAAACCGCCTATGTCCATCGCGGCTTCGATTGGCTGTTCAGCGTCGAGGCCAATTGGTGGCGGCCCACCGATCCGCTGGCGCTGGTCGAAGCCAATCTGGATTGGCAGCAGAGCTTCTACGCGGACATCAACCGCCGCACCAAGGCGGTGGGCGCGTTCCAAAACTTCCCCGATCCGTCGTTGGCCGATTGGCGCAGCGCCTATTACGGGGAAAATCTGGCCCGGCTGTCGCAGGTGAAACAGGCGGTCGATCCGTCGATGCTGTTCACCTACCCGCAGGCGATCCGCCCGGCCTGACCACGGCCAGCCTGATCCGCAACGGCCCCGCCCCGACGGCCCGGTTTCACGACCAGGATGCCGGGGCGGAAGCGGAGGGCGCGCGCCTCACCCCTCTTCAGCGAAAACGGATTTGAGATCGATCGCCGTGTCGGGGGTGGCGTCCAGATCCAATTGGGCTTCCACCGCGTCGAGATGGGTCATCATCAGGGTCACGGCGTCGGCACAGCCACAACCCGCGCCGTGGGGGTGATCCCCGGTTCCGGCCAGCGCGTCGATCAGGCGGCGGTGGTCTTCGGCCGAACAGGTGTGGGCGGTCCGCCGTTCGAAGGCGGCGATGGCCAGACCGGAGCGATCGATCAGGCTGGCGAGGATGGTCGCCAGCGTGCCGTTCCCGGCAAACTCCGCCAACAGCAGATGGAATTGGCCGGACAGGCGGATCAGCGCCTTGCGGTCGCCCGCCCGTTCCGCCGCCTCTTCCTGGGCGCGGTGGTCGTTCAGGCGGGCCAGCGTCGCGGGCGGCAGCGGGCGCGGCAGGGCGCACAGCTTGTCCATCACCGCGCGTTCGATCACCCGCCGGGCCTCGAACACCTCGCGCGCCTCCTGCGCGGTGGGTTTGGCAACGAAGGCCCCCCGGTTGGGAATCAGCGTCACCACCTGCCGCTGCGCCAGCAGCAGCAGCACCTTGCGCACCCGCTCCCGGCTGACGCTGAACACCTGGGCAAGGCTTTCCTCGGCCAGCTTGGTGCCGGGCGGCAGGCGGCGGTCGGCGATGGCCTCACCAATGCTGCGGACGATCCGGGCCTCCGCCCCGCCGCGTCCACGGGGGGAACGGCGGGGCGGAGAGGCGGTCAGGGCGATCTTCATGGATGTGCAAGCCGTCTGGCGTTTTTGGTTGGCGTGATTGTGCACAAAATGGTCGCCGATGGAAAGCCCGACGCGCGGGCGATGCCGGATTGGCTGCCCGCTGGGCGATCACGCCGTTTTTTCAGGCAATGCGGCGTTGAATTGGTCAAAGTCCGACGTTGGTGTGCGTGCGGAATGGCCGCTTTCCGCCCATCCATCCGCTGGCACGCGGTGTGCACAATCGGCGTTGTGCTGAATTGGCAGCGTGATTGTGCACAAAATGGGATCGAGCGTGATGACCACCGGACCGGGCGCGGGAACGACTGTCGAGTTGGTGAAGCTCACCAAGGCCTATGGCGCGACCGTGGCGGTGAACGCCATCGATTTGCGCATCGCCGCCGGATCCTATTGCTGCCTGCTGGGGCCGAGCGGCTGCGGCAAGACATCCACCCTGCGGATGATCGCCGGGCATGAGGATGTCAGCAACGGCGATCTGCTGATCGGCGACCGCGTGGTGAACGACGAGCCGCCCGCCGCGCGCGGCACGGCGATGATGTTCCAAAGCTACGCCCTGTTCCCGCATCTGGACTGTGTGGACAACGTCGCCTTCAGCCTGAAGATGAAGGGCGTGCCGGTGGAGGAGCGCCGCCGCAAGGCGCGCGAGATGCTCGATCTGGTCGATATGGGCAAATACGCCGCCCGCCTGCCCGCCCAACTGTCCGGCGGGCAGCAGCAGCGCGTGGCGTTGGCCCGCGCGCTGATCACCCGCCCCGGCGTGCTGCTGCTCGACGAACCGCTGTCCGCGCTCGACCCCTTCCTGCGCGACCGCATGCGGGAGGAGTTGAAGCGCCTGCACCGCGAACTCGGCATCACCTTCATCCACGTCACCCACAGCCAGACCGAAGCGATGGCGCTGGCCGATCTGGTCGTGGTGATGAATCAGGGCCGCATCGAACAGGCCGGGCCGCCGCGCGAGCTGTTCAACCACCCGCACACCGCCTTTGTCGCCCGCTTCATCGGCGGCCACAACGTGATCCGCAGCGCCGACGGCCTGCGCGCCGTGCGGGCCGACCGCGTCCAACTGGGCGGCGGCGACCTGCGCACCGACGCGACCGTGCGCGCGCTGGAGTATCACGGCACCTCGGTTCATCTCAGCCTGGACGTGGCGGGGGCCGACGAGTTCGCCGTGATCGTGGACGAGGCCCGCTTTTACGACGCGCCGCTGGCCATCGGCGCGCCGGTGCAAATCGGCTGGAACCACGCCGACGCCCATCCGCTGGCGTCCTGAGATTTCCCGCTTTCCCGACCACATCCGTTTCAGACACCCCCCTTTCCGACCACACTGGAGGCTCAGCATGTCCGACACGCGTTCCGGTTCCCCCGCCACCACCGGCGTCAGCCGTCGCACTCTGCTCAAGGGAACCGCCGCCGCCGCAGGTGTGGCGGTCGGATCCGGGGCGATCACCGGCTTTCCGACCATCTGGGCGCAGAACATCAAGAACATCACCCTGCGCCAGATCGGCACCGGCGTGTCCAACCTGAACGCCGTCGCCGACAAGGTGAAGGCGGATTTGGGCTTCACCCTGCAAATGACGGCGCTGGATTCCGACGCCGTGACCCAGCGCGCGGCGACCCAGCCGAAATCCTACGACATCGCCGACATCGAATACTGGATCGCCAAGAAGATCTTCCCGGCGGGCGTGATCCAGCCGATGGACGTCAACAAGCTGAAGAATTTCAACAAGATCGTTCCGATCTTCGTCAACGGCAAGCTGACCCCGTCCAGCGCCATCGCCCAAGGGACCGCCCCGCACAGTGTCGGTTTCGTCGAGGGCAAGGATTCGACCAAATTCGCCAAGTCGCCCACCCAGTGGATGACGCTGATCCCGACCATCTACAACGCCGACACGCTGGGCATCCGCCCCGATCTGGTCGGCCGCCCGATTTCGAGCTGGAAGGACCTGCTCGACCCCGCCTTCAAGGGCAAGGCCTCGCTGCTCAACATCCCGTCGATCGGCATCATGGACGCCGCGATGGTCTGCGAAGCCATGGGGGCCGTCAGCTATGGCGACAAGGGCAACATGACCAAGGAGGAGATCGACAAGACCCTGGCGATCATGACCGAGGCCAAGAAGGCCGGGCAGTTCCGCGCCTTCTGGAAGAGCTTCGACGAGAGCGTCAACCTGATGTCGTCGGGCGAGGTCATCATCCAATCCATGTGGTCGCCCGCCGTCGCCGCCGTGCGCGCCAAGGGCATCCCCTGCGTCTACCAGCCGCTGAAGGAAGGCTATCGCGCCTGGGGCGGCGGGCTGGGTCTGGCCAAGCATCTGACCGGGTTGGAGCTGGACGCCGCCTATGAATACATCAACTGGTATCTGTCGGGCTGGGTCGGGGCCTATCTGAACCGGCAGGGCTACTACTCCGCCGTGCTCGACACCGCCAAGGACCACATGTCGGCGGACGAATGGGCCTTCTGGATGGAGGGCAAACCCGCCAAGACCGACATCCTCAGCCCCGAGGGCAAGGTGATGGAAAAGGCCGGTGCGGTGCGCGACGGCGGCTCCTTCGAAGAGCGCATGGGCCGCGTCGCCTGCTGGAACGCCGTGATGGACGAGGACCGCTATATGGTTCGCAAGTGGAACGAGTTCATCGCCGCCTGATCTGTTGCTGAACCGAACTGAACCGCCCGCGCGACTCCATCCGCCGCGCGGTCGGTTCGGTCCACCGGGAGTGTTTTTGCCCATGACCGTCACCGCCGCCCACGCCCCACCGGATCCCGCCGTCTCGGGCCGGGTTCCCTCAGGCCACGTTCCCCCTACCACCAAACCGGGCGGCGGTGCGGTGCGGGCGCGCCGCTGGCGGCGGTTGGCCCCCTATCTGCAAGCGGCCCCGCTGGCGGTGACGCTGGTCCTGTTCCTGTTGATCCCCATCCTGACCATCCTGGTCGTCAGTTTCTGGGATTACGACAGCGTGCGGGTGATTCCCGATTTTGTGCTGACGAATTACGCGGAATTGCTGACCTCGCCCGTCACCTGGAAAACCTACCTCAACACGCTGAAATTCGCTGGCCTGACCTGGGCCATCACCCTGGTGATCGGCTTCACGGTTGCCTATTTCCTGGCCTTTCACGTCCACTCCACCGTCTGGCAGATGGTGTTGTTCCTGGTCTGCACGATTCCGTTCTGGACCTCCAACATCATCCGCATGATCTCCTGGATTCCGTTTCTGGGGCGGAACGGGTTGTTGAACTCCACCCTGATCGCCGCCGGGGTGATCGACCAGCCGTTGGAATTCCTGCTCTTTTCCGATTTCTCGGTGGTGTTGGCCTATGTCCACCTGAACGCGCTGTTCATGGTGGTCCCGATCTTCAACTCGATGATGCGGATCGACCGCGCGCTGGTGGAAGCCGCACGCGACGCCGGGGCCAAGGGCTGGCAGGTGGTGTGGAACGTCATCCTGCCGCTGTCCAAGCCGGGCATCGCCATCGGCTCCATCTTCGTTGTCACGCTGGTGATGGGCGATTTCATCACCGTGCGGCTGATGAGCGGCGGGCAGAGCGCCTCCATCGGGCTGATGATCGCCAACGAGATTTCCCTGCTGCAATACCCGGCGGCGGCGGCCAACGCGGTCATCCTGCTGGCCGTGGTCCTGCTGATGGTCGCGGCGATGCTGCGCGTCGTTGACATCCGGAAGGAGCTGTAACCATGCCCAGCGCCCGGCGCGGTTTGTCCTTTTACCTGCTCACCGCCTTTTTCGGCCTGTTCGTGCTGTTCCTGTACGGGCCGACCGTGACCATCCTGGTGCTGTCCTTCCAAGGGCCGGAGGGCGGCTTGACCTTTCCGATGAACGGGGTGTCGCTGCATTGGTTCCGCAACCTGTTCCAACAGCAGGCGGTGGGCGATTTCGGCGGCTCCTTCCGCCGCTCCCTGGCGCTGGGGCTGGTGGTGATGGTGCTGACGGTGCTGTTCTCGCTGCTGGCGGGCTTTGCCTTCCGGCGGCGCTTCGTCGGCAGCAACGCGCTGTTCTATCTGACGGTCGCCAGCCTGATCGTGCCGTCGATCCTGGTCAGCCTGGGCATCGGCCTGCTGTTCAACATCCTGGGGCTGGAACCGACCTGGTACGGTTCGGCCATGGGCGCGCATCTGACCTGGACGCTGCCCTTCGGCCTGCTGATCGTCTTCGCCATCTTCAACCGCTTCAACCCGGCCTATGAGGAGGCGGCGCGCGATCTGGGGGCCACGCCGTGGCAGACGGTGCGCCACGTCGTGCTGCCGATCCTGCTGCCCAGCCTGATCGGCGTCGGCATGTCGGGATTCACCCTGTCCTACGACGAGTTCGCCCGCACGCTGATGACCGCCGGATCCTTCAACACCCTGCCGCTGGAGATTTACGGCATGACCACCAACGTCACGACGCCGGTGCTCTACGCGCTGGGATCGCTGACCACCGTCTTTTCCTTCACCATCATCGGGGTGGTTCTGATGACGCTGGCGGGTCTGCGCCGCCGCCGTCTGGGCCACACCGGGGGGGCCGCGTGATGACCGTTCCCCGCGACGTCCTGGTCGTCAACCCCAACACCACCGCGTCGATGACCGAGCGCATCGGGGCCGCCGCGCGCGCCGCCGCCGCCCCGACCACCCGCGTGCTGGCGGTCAATCCCGCCATGGGACCGGCCAGCATCGAGGGCTATTACGACGAGGCGCTGGCCGTCCCCGGCCTGCTCGACACCATCATCCGCCATGAACGCGCGGCGCGGGACCAAGGCGGGGCGCTGGCGGGCATCGTCATCGCCTGTTTCGACGATGTCGGGCTGGACGCCGCCCGCTGCGTGGCCAACGCGCCGGTCGTCGGCATTTGCGAAGCGGCGATGCAGACCGCCGGGCTGCTCGGCGGCTCCATGGGGGTGGTGACGACGCTCAACCGCTCCGTTCCCGCGCTGGAACGGCTGGCCCAGCGCTATGGCGTGGCCGACCGCTGCACCGTGCGCGCCGCCGAGGTGCCGGTGCTGGCGCTGGAGGATCCGGCCTCCGGCGCGCTCGACCGCATGCGCGCGGTGATCGCCCGGCTGTTGGACGAGGATGGCGCGGAGTGCGTCGTGTTGGGCTGCGCCGGCATGGCCGACCTCGCCCGCTCGCTCAGCCGGGAATTCGGCGTTCCGGTGGTGGACGGCGTGTCCGCCGCCGTGACACTGGTGGAGGGGCTGGCCACCCTGGGCCTGCGCACCAGCAAGCGCGGCGGCTACGCGGCCCCCCTGCCCAAACCCTACACCGGCGCGCTGGCGGGTTTTGCGCCTTAATTCGCGCCTTAATGTGTCGGCGTGACCCGGGCATCGGTTTGCGGGACGCCGTTGGAAAACAGCGCCGCAAGCTCGCGCAGGCCCCGGTCTCGTGGGTCGCTTGCCCGCCAGGCCAGCCCGACGACCCGGCCCGGCCGCTCCGCGTCAAAGGGGCGGTAGCCGACCAGGCCGCCGACCGTCGCCGTCGCCCCGGTGGCCAGCACCGGCATCAGCGTGCAGCCCGCCCCCGCCGCCACCATGTGGCGCAGGGTTTCCAGCCCGGTGGCGTGGCGGCCCACCGGGGCGGTCAGGCCACAGACCGCGAGCGCCTGATCGCGCAGGCAATGCCCTTCCTCCAGCAGCAACAGGTCGGCGGGGTCGATGTCGGCCAGGGCCAGCGTCGCGCCTTGCCCCAACGGATGCCCGGTCGGGTGCGCCAGCACGAAGGGTTCGAAGAACAAGGGCGCGGACGCCACCCCGTCGGCCTCCACCGGCAGGGCCAGCAACACCGCGTCGATCCGGCCATCGCGCAAATCCTCCAGCAGCCCATCGGTCCGCCCCTCCGACAGCACCAGCGTCAGATCGGGGTGGTGGGTCCGCAGCAGCGGCAACAGGTGCGGAAACAGATACGGCCCCAGGGTCTGGATCGCCGCCAGCCGGAAGCGGCCCGACAGCGCGCCGTCCCGCCCCGCCGCCAGCGCCAGCAGCCGTTGCGCCTCCGCCAACACGACGCGCGCCTGCCGGATGATCGGCTCTCCGGACTGGGTGATCAGCACCCGGCGGCTGGTGCGTTCGAACAGCGCCACCCCCAGACTGTCTTCCAGCTTGCGGATCTGCGCGCTCAGGGATGGCTGGCTGACACCGCAGCGCTCCGCCGCCTTGCCGAAATGCCGCAGTTCGGCGACCGCCACCACATAGTCCAGATCGCGCAGGGACAGACCGACGATGTTCATAGCCATTACCTATTGATGTGTTCGGAACGATGTCTTGGATATATCAACGCCAGCGGGGGATAACCAGAGCCACGCAGCCGACACCCACACGGCCACAGCCAAACGGCCAACCCCACAGCGGAGATCCCGATCATGAGCGTCCTGACCACCAGCTTCGGCCAGCCGGTCGCCGACAACCAGAATTCCTTGAGCGCCGGGCCGCGCGGCCCGCTGCTGTTGCAGGATTTCCACCTGATCGAAAAGCTGGCCCATTTCAACCGCGAACGCATCCCCGAACGGGTGGTGCACGCCAAGGGGGCCGGGGCCTATGGCGTCTTCCGCGTCACCCGCGACGTGACCGGTTGGACCAAGGCGGCCTTCCTGTCGGCGGTGGGCAAGGAAACGCCGGTCTTCCTGCGCTTTTCCACCGTGGGCGGGGAAAAGGGATCGGCCGACGCCGACCGCGACCCGCGCGGCTTCGCCGTGAAGTTCTACACCGAAGAGGGGAATTACGATCTGGTCGGCAACAACACCCCGGTGTTCTTCCTGCGCGATCCGCTGAAATTCCCCGACTTCATCCACACGCAAAAGCGCAACCCGGCCACCAACCTGAAGGACCCGACGGCGATGTGGGATTTCTTCTCGCTGTCGCCGGAAACGCTGCACCAATTGACCATCCTGTTCAGCGACCGGGGCACGCCGCGCGGCTACCGCCACATGGATGGCTTTTCCAGCCACACCTTTTCGTGGATCAACGCGGATGGCGAGCGGTTCTGGGTGAAGTACCATTTCAAGACCCGCCAGGGGATCCAGAATTTCACCGCCGAACAGGCCGTGGCCATGGCCGGGGTTGACCCCGACCACGCCACCCGCGACCTGTACGCCGCGATCCAGGACGGCGATTTCCCGGCCTGGACCGTGTCGGTGCAGATCATGCCGGAGGCCGAGGCCGAAACCTACGCCATCAACCCGTTCGACCTGACCAAGGTGTGGCCGCACGCCGATTACCCGCTGGTGGAGTTCGGCGAGTTGATCCTGAACCGCAACCCGGAGAATTTCTTTGCCGAGACCGAACAATCGGCCTTCAGCCCGGCCAGCGTCGTCCCCGGCATCTCCTTCAGCCCCGACAAGATGCTGCAAGGCCGCCTGTTCGCCTACGCCGACGCCCACCGTTACCGGCTGGGGGCCAATTACGCCCATCTGCCGGTGAACCGCCCGCAGGGCTGCCCGGTTCACAACCACCAGCGCGACGGGGCCATGCGCTTTGATGGCAACGGCGGCGGCGCGCCCAACTACGAACCCAACAGCTTCGGCGGGCCGACGCAGAGCGCCGCCGCCACCGAGCCGCCCTTGCGGATCAGCGGCGACGCCGACCGCTACAGCCATCGCGAGGGGAACGACGATTACGCCCAGGCCGGTGCGCTGTTCCGGCTGATCGGGGAGGAGGCGCAAGCCCGCCTGATGGACGCCATCGCCGGGTCGCTGGCCAAGGCCCCGCGCGCCATCCAGGACCGCCAGTTGGCCCATTTCCAGGCCGCCGACGCCCGGTATGGCGCGGGCATCGCCGCCCGGCTGGGCCTGACCGCAACCGCCTGACCGCAACCGCCTGATCGGCACGGCCTGACGCCACCGGCCAAACAGGCCACGGGCCGGGGAAACCTCCCCCGGCCCGTGGCTTTTGCGTCACGCCAGATCGAAGACCAGGACTTCCGCCGCCGTCGCGCGGTCCAGCGTCACCGCCGTTTCGTCGCTCAGGGCCGCGCCGTCGCCCTCCTGCAACCGCACACCGTTGACGTGGACCTCCCCGCGCGCCACCTGCACCCAGGCGTGACGGCCCGGACGCAGCCGCAATTGGGCGCTCTCGTCCCCGTCCAGCAAGGTTGCGTACAGATCGACGTCCTGATGGATGGTGACGCTGCCGTTGCGGCCATCGCGCGAACCGACCAGACGCAGCGTTCCGCGCTTCTCCTCATCGGCGAAGGCCGATTGCTCGTACCCGGCGGCCAGCCCATGGGCTTCGGGCAAAATCCAGATTTGCAGGAAATGGACCGGGTCGGTCTGCGAGGCGTTGTATTCGCTGTGGCGGATGCCGCGCCCGGCGCTCATCCGTTGCACCTCGCCCGGGCGGATGATCGAGCCGGTTCCCAGCGAGTCCTTGTGCTCCAACGCGCCCGACAGGACGTAGGACACGATTTCCATGTTGGCGTGGCCGTGGGTGGGAAAGCCAGCCCCCGGAATCACCCGGTCCTCGTTGATGACGCGCAGGGCGCGAAACCCCATCTGGTCGGGATCGTGGTAATGGCCGAAGGAAAAACTGTGCTGGCTGTTCAGCCAACCCATGTTGACCGCGCCGCGTTCGTTGCGATGACGAATGGTGAGCATGATCGGAACCCTCCTGTGCCGCTTGGGCTTGCCTCGTTGACCCAAGAGTGCGCCCAAGAAGGCTCCGAAACAATCCGGCGCGTCCGCACATGATTGTCACGCTGAAAGCAACGACCCTCAGCGCG
The DNA here is from genome assembly GCA_027486405.1 of Azospirillum sp. GTDB lineage: Bacteria > Pseudomonadota > Alphaproteobacteria > Azospirillales > Azospirillaceae > Azospirillum. The sequence goes on from JAIXPD010000004.1 coordinate 44,469, forward strand.
CCTCGACCATCCCGACGAATTGGGCCAGTTCCGGCGTTTGCGGGCGGTCGAACAGCTCGGCGGGCGGTCCCTGTTCGATGATGCGGCCGCCGTGCATGAACACCAGGGAATCGCAGACCTCGCGGGCGAAGCGCATTTCGTGCGTGACCAGCAGCAGGGTCATGCCCTCCTCCGCCAATTGGCGCACGACGGACAGCACCTCGTTCACCAGTTCGGGGTCAAGGGCCGAGGTGATTTCGTCGCACAGCAGCACCTTGGGGGCCATGGCGAGCGAACGGGCGATGGCGACGCGCTGCTGCTGCCCACCGGAGAGCTGCGAGGGGTAGGCGTCGAACTTGTGGCCCAACCCGACCTTGGACAGGGCGGCCTCCGCCGCCGCGCGGCAGGCGGCCTTGTCCTGTTTCTTCACCACCTTCAACGCCAGCATCACGTTTTCACCGGCGGTCAGGTGCGGGAACAGGTTGAACTGCTGGAACACCATGCCGACCTTCAGGCGCAGCGCTCGCAAATCGATCTGGCTGGGATCGACGCATTCGCCGTCCACCTCGATCACGCCATCGTCGATCCGCTCCAGCCCGTTGATGCTGCGCAGCAGGGTGCTTTTGCCCGAGCCGCTGCGCCCGATCATGGCGACGACCTGCCCCTCCTGCACCGCCATGTCCACCCCCTTCAGCACCTCCACCGAGCCGAAGGACTTGCGGATGTTCGACAGCTTGACCAGCGGGCGGGCCGACGGGGACACCGATTGATCAGCGAGCGACATTGAGCTTCCTTTCCAGCGCCTTGGCCGAGAGCGACAACGGGTAGCAGAGGACGAAATAGATCAACCCGACGAGGCCATAGACCAGGAAGGGCTGAAAGGTGGCGTTGGTGATCATGGTTCCGGCCTTCGTCACCTCGACAAAGCCGATGATCGAGGTGACGGCGGTTCCCTTCACCACCTGCACCGAAAAGCCGACGGTCGGCGGCACGGCGATGCGCAGGGCCTGCGGCAGCACGACGTAGCGCATCTGCTCGCCATAGCTCAGCGCCAGGCTGGCCGACGCCTCCCACTGGCCCCTCGGCACCGCCTCCACACAACCGCGCCAGATTTCGGCGAGGTAGGCGCTGGTGAACAGGGTCAGCGCCACCGCCGCCGCCGTCCAGGGCGAGGTTTCGATGCCGGTCAGCGGCAGGGCGAAGAAGACGATGAAGAGCTGCATGAGCAGCGGCGTGCCCTGGAACAGCTCGATGTAGAGCTTCATGGCCGTTCGCAGGGGGCGCAGCGGGGCCACGCGGGCCAGCAGCACCAGGATCCCGGCGATCCCGCCGCAGACAAAGGCGATGACCGACAGCAGCACGGTCCAGCGCGCCGCCAACAGCAGGTTGGACAGGATGTCCCACAGGGTGAAGTTATACACGGGCACCTCCCCGGAACATCCGGTCGCCCAGCCGGGCCAGCACCCAGCGCAGCGCGACGGCCAAGGCCAAATACAGCGCGGTCGCGAGGAAATAGACCTCGAAGGGGCGGAAATTGCGGGATTGGATGAAGTTGGCGGCGAAGCTCAGCTCATCCACCGCGATCTGCGAACAGACCGACGACCCCAGCATGACGATGATGATCTGGCTGGTCAGGGCGGGCCAAATCTTGCCCATCGCCGGGCCAAGGATGATGTAGCGGAAGATCTGCGGCCCGGTCATGCCCAGGCTCGCCCCCGCTTCGATCTGCCCCTTGGGCGTGGCGTCGATGCCCGCGCGGATGATCTCGGTGGCGTAGGCCCCAAGATTGATGACCATCGCCAGAACCGCCGCCTGCCATTCCGGCAAACGCACGCCCATCGATGGCAACCCGAAGAAAATGAAGAAAAGCTGGACCAGGAATGGCGTGTTGCGGATCAGCTCGACATAGGAGCCGACCGCGAAGCGCAACGGCGCGTTGCCGGAGGAGCGGGCCGCCGCCCCGGCGATGCCGATGCCCACACCCAGCACGCCGCCGATCAGGGTGAGGCCGACCGTGGTGGCCACCCCCTGCACCAGCACGGGCGTGTAATCCGCCAGGGATGAAAAATCAAACCGATAGGCCATGGAAACGCCCGCGCTGGTGATGGGAGGGAACGGTTACAGATCCTTCGACAGCGGTGTTCCCAGCCACTTCTTGGAAATGGCGCTCAGGGAACCGTCGGTCTTCGCCTTGGCCAGGATGGCGTTCACCTTCTCCAGCAGCAGGCCTTCGTCCTTGTTCAGGCCGATGAAGCAGGGCGAGTTCTTGATCAGGAACTTCAGGATCGGCAGACGCGGCGGATTGCGTTCGATGATGGCGGCGGCCACCACATTGCCGGTGGCGACCAATTCGACCTGACCCGACAGGAAGGCCGAGATGGTCCCGTTGTTGTCCTCGTACCGGCGGACCGTCACCTTGTCGCTGACGATCTTCGACAACTCGATGTCCTCCACCGACCCACGGGTGACGCCAACCGTCTTGCCGTTCAGATCCTCGGCCTTTTCAACGGTGCTGGCTTCCGGGCCGAAAACGCCGTTGAAGAAGGGGGCGTAGGCCGCCGTGAAATCGATGACCTTCTCGCGCTCGGCGTTCTTGCCCAGGCTGGAGATGACCAGATCGACCTTGCCGGTGGTCAGATAGGGAATGCGGTTGGAGCTGCTGACCGGAACCAGTTCGACCTTGGCCCCCAGCTCCTTGCCGATCAAATTGGCGGTGTCGATGTCATAGCCCAGCGGTTTCAGATCGGGACCGACCGAACCGAAGGGCGGGAAATCCTGCGGCACGGCCACGCGCAGAACCTTTTCCTTGGTGATCCGGTCCAGCGCGTCGGCCTGCGCCGCGCCGGTCAAGCCACCCACCAGAACAGCCGTGGCAAAGCCGACAGCACCGAGTATCGTTGCAAACCGCATGGTGTTCGATCTCCATCCAGAAGGACATTCCCATGCATTTCAAACGCCGTGCCACCCACTGAAACGGCGTGCGCCGGGATCTCAAAGGGCTGAAAATGATACGATTATCCCAAGTTCTTAGAACGATGTTACATGTGTAACGTTGGCCCCGCAAACCATATTGCTTGAAATTTGCGCAGATGACCGACCAAAAAAGCAGCACCCTGCCTGATCAAGCGCTCGCCACGCGCATCCACGCCCGCTACGCCGATTTGAGCCGCAGTGAGAAGCGCTTGGCCGACGTGATTCTGGCCTGTCCGGGCGAGGTGTCGGGCTACACAGCAACGGAACTCGCGCAGAGCGCCGGCGTGTCGAAAATGACGGTGTCGCGGTTGGTCCGCCGCCTGGGCTACGCCAATTTCGACGAGGCCCGCCGTGCGGCGCGGCGTGGCACCGAATGGGGATCGCCGCTCCATCTGCTCGACCAGACGGCAACCGCCGACGGGAACGGCAGCGCCCCGCCAACGGTGGAGGCGCATTTCCAACGCAGCCTGGACAGCGTGGCCGCCACCGCCCGCCTGATCGACCCCGACGCCTTGCGGGCGGCCGCCCAACTGTTGCACCGCGCCCGCCGGGTCTGGGTGTGCGGTGCCCGCAACAGCGCCTTTCTGGCCGGTTACGCCCGCTGGCAGTTCATCCAGGTCCGCCCGGAGGTTCATCACATGGTGGCGGCGGGGGAAACCCTGGCGGAAACCTTCGCCGATCTGGATGACCGCGACGCTCTGCTGTTGGTCGGCATCCGCCGCCGCACCCCCACCATCATCGAACTGCTGCGGGCCACGCAGACGCGCGGCATCCCCACCATTCTGTTGACCGACAGCCATTCCCCCTTGGAAGGCCCCGCCCCGCCCCTGACCTTCCGCTGCGAGACGCGCAGCCTGGCCGCGCTGGACAACCATGTGGCGGTGATGGCGGTGATCCACGCCTTGACCGCCGAACTCATTCACGTGTGCGGTCAGGCTGGCCGTGAGCGCATCAAAACCATCGAAGCGCTGCACGAGTCGCTGGGAGAGTTCTGAACGCCGGACCGGGGGGGGGCGATCAGGCCGCCTGCGACCGACCGGCCATGAAGGCGGCGAAGCTGTCCGGCGGAAGCGGACGGCTGATGAGGTAGCCCTGGATGCGGGTGCAACGCTGTTCGCGCAGGCGGGCCGCCTGTTCCCAGGTTTCCACCCCTTCGGCGATGGTGTCGAAGCCCAGGCTTTCGGCGAGGTTGACGATGGTGCCGACGATGGCCGGGTCGGTGGAGGATTTGACGATGTCGCGCACAAAGCTGCGGTCGATCTTCAGCGTGTCGATGGGAAAGCGCTTCAGATAGGCCAGGGAGGAATAGCCGGTCCCGAAATCGTCGATGGACAGGCGGACACCGATGTCCTTCAGATCGTTCAGGATCGTCACCGCCTTTTCGATGTCGCCGATCATCGCCCCTTCGGTCAGTTCCAATTCCAACCGGTCCGGCGTGATGCCGGAAGCTTCGACGACGCTGCGGACAAAGCCGACCAGACGCGCGTCCTGGAATTGGCGCGGCGACAGGTTGACCGACACCGACGGGACCATCACCCCGGCCTGTGTCCAGGCCGCCAACTGGCGGCAGGCCTCCATGAAGGTCCAGGCCCCGACCTCCCAGATCAGGCCGGTTTCCTCGGCCAGGGGGATGAACTCCGCCGGGCTGACCATGCCGCGCACCGGGTGACGCCAGCGCACCAGCGCCTCGGCCCCGATGATCCGGTCGGCCGCCAGATCGATCTTGGGCTGGTAATGCAACTCGAACTCGTCGCCGCCGCTGGCCCGCCGCAGATCGCTTTCCAACCCCAGCGAAAAACCCGACCGTTCGCGCATGCCGCCGTCGTAAAAGACGAAGCGGTGTTCCGGGTTGCGTTTGGCGTGGTACATCGCCAGATCGGCGTTTCGCAGCAGTTGATCGGCGGTTTCGCCGTCGTCGGGGTAAAAGGCCACGCCGATGGACGCGCCGCAGAAGAGTTCCTGGTTGTGGACGCCAAACGGCTCGTCCATCGAATACAGGATCTTTTCGACCAGACGCGCCCCCGCCGACCGGTCGGCGGCGTCGGGGGCCACCACCAGAAACTCGTCACCGCCCAACCGACCGACCGTGTCCGTCATGCGGGTGCAGTTGCGCAGACGCCGCGCCACCAGCTTCAACAGATCGTCCCCGGCGTGGTGGCCGAGCGTGTCGTTGACCTGTTTGAAGCGGTTGAGATCGAGGAAGGCGACGGCGACCTTGCTCTGGTTGCGCTGGGCGCGGGCGATCGCCTCCTCCAGCCGTTCGCACACCAGCCAGCGGTTCGGCAGATCGGTCAGCCGGTCAAAACTGGCCTGATAGCGGATCTGGTGTTCCTGGGACTTGCGCTGGCTGATGTCGGCGATGGTCAGAACGTAATGCTCCAACACGCCGTTGGGCGCGCGCACCGACGTGACCGACAGGGCGGCAGCAAAAGCCTCGCCGGTGTTGCGGAAGCTGGTGATTTCGCCCTGCCAGCGCCCGGCCTTTTGCGCGGTGGTCCAAATGCCGTCGATGAAGGCCCGCTCGTGCGATCCCGGCGCGAACAGCACCAGCGGACGGCGCAACAGCTCGTCGCGCAGAAAACCGGTGGTGATTTCATAGGCGGGGTTGATCGCCTGCACGATCAAATCGGGATCGACGATCAGGATGCCGTCGGCCACGCTGTCGAACACGGTCGCCAGCAGACGGATTTTTTCCTCGTGCTGCTTGCGTTCGGTGATGTCCTGAACGGTTCCTTCGTAATAGCGGATGCGCCCGGCGGCGTCGCGCACGCAACGCGCGCTTTCCGCGATCCAGATGATCGTTCCGTCGCGGCGGAAGACCCGCGCCTCGAACGAGTGGACCGTGTCCTTGCGCGCCATCAGATCGGCGAAGGCCTCGCGCTTGCCCGGATCGACGTAGAGTTGCTCCGCGATGTCGGTCAGGTTGGCGATCAGATCGTCGGGGGAGCTGTAGCCGTAGATTTCAGCCAGGGCGGGGTTCACGCGCAGATAACGACCATCGGTCGTCGTCTGGTAAATGCCCTCGACGGCGTTCTCAAAGATGCTGCGGTACTGTTCTTCCGTCTCTTGACTCATCGTCCGCGCCTCTTCCGACGCCAAGCCTGCACCGCCTGGAAACAACATCTCGATACTCAAACAAACAAAGAAAACCGGCCCATGTTGCCGCAACGCAGCAAAGCAGACGCCCGACCGACGGTGTCCGTCAAGCCCAGGCCACACGACTGTGGCACACATTGCCGCATTTTATAACAGAAATGTAATTTTGGCCGGAAGCACAGACCAAAGCATTGATATAAAATATATTTTCTTATTTGCTTATAAATTGGGCAGAAAAACAGGATGAAAAACGGCCGCTTGTGCGGTTCTTTTCATCCTGTCATTCCGGTCGCGCGCGACAGGTTCGTGCGCGCCATGGATGTGAAGGCCAGCGGCTTCACACTTTCGGCCCAACGCTTTGGGCCGAGTCGCCATCACTCAACCGCCATCAATGGCCGTGGCCCAGCTTCGCGCCTTCCTTCAGCACATAGGTGCGCGAGCAATAGGGGCATTCGACCCGGCCGTTCTGATCCAAGGTCAGATACACCAGCGGATGGCCCAACGCGCCCCCGCCGCCGTCGCACCCAACGGTCGCGGTTTCCACGGTAATCGTCTCGGTCGGCTGCATGGCGGTCATCCTCTGTTTTGACAGGCGCGTGCGATCGCGCCATCGTGGGGTTGCCCGTTGCGGCGGGCGTCGGACACGGGACGGCCCGCGCGGGCCGGATGATACCCATCGTGCGGCGCGGATCAACGGGATTGACACGGTTTCCTGCAACTCCACCACAATGGTCGTGAAGACGAATGGTCGCGCACTCCACCCCCTCGGACCTTCCCACCCCCGCCGGTCTTCCGGCCAACGCGGTTGAGCTGCGGGGTCTGACGAAGATCTACCAGCCCACCGGCAAGGCGGGACCGAAACACGCGTTGAAGGGGATCGATCTGGCCATCCCGCGCGGCTCCCTGTTCGGCCTGCTCGGTCCCAACGGGGCGGGCAAATCCACGATGATCAACATCCTGGCCGGGCTGGTGAACAAGACCGGCGGGACCGCCCGCATCTGGGGGCACGAGGTGGCGGACAACCCGCGCCACGCCCGCGCCTCCATCGGCGTGGTTCCCCAGGAACTGAACATGGATCCCTTCTTCACCCCGCGTGAGATGCTGGAGCTGCAAGCGGGTCTCTACGGCGTGCCCAAGCGCGAACGCCGCACCGATGAGCTGCTGGAGGCGGTCGGGCTGGCCGACAAGGCCGACGCCCACGCCCGTTCGCTGTCGGGCGGGATGAAACGCCGCCTGATGGTGGCCAAGGCCATGGTCCACACCCCGCCGGTGCTGATCCTGGACGAACCGACCGCCGGGGTGGATGTGGAGCTGCGCCGCCAATTGTGGGATTACGTCCGCTCGCTGAACCGGGCGGGAACCACGGTGCTGCTGACCACCCACTATCTGCAAGAGGCCGAGGAGCTGTGCGACACCATCGCCATCATCAACCATGGACAGGTGGTGGCCTGTGAACCGACGCAGACCCTGCTGCGCCGCATCGACAACAAGGCGCTGTGTTTGACGCTGGACCGCGATCTGACGGCGGTTCCCCCGGCGCTGGCGGGCTTCACGGTGGAGCTGCCCACCCCCCGCCGTCTGGTGGTCCGTTACCAGCCCAGCCGCCAGCGGGCCGACGCGATCCTCAACGCGCTCGCGGCGGCGGGCTTGAGCATCGTCGATGTCTCCACCGAGGAATCGAACCTGGAGGACATCTTCCTGCAACTGACCGGCGGCGCGCATGGTGGGGACAGCCACGCGGCGTGACCGGTGGGCAACGCCGACCTGCCTGGCGCTGTTGCTTCTGCTCACCGGCTGCGCCAGCGCGTTGCAGCCGATGGGACCGCCGGTGACAGCCCCCGTCCTGGACGACCAACGCCTGCGCGCCGCCGACGGTTACAGCCTGCCGCTGCGCGCCTGGACGCCGGAGATCGTGCCGCCGCGCGCGGTCATCCTGGCCCTGCACGGCTTCAACGATTACTCCAACGCCTTCGACGCGGCCGGGCGACGGTGGGCCGCGCGCGGGATCGCCACCTACGCCTATGACCAGCGCGGCTTTGGGGCCAGCGCCAACACCGGCCTGTGGCCGGGTGCACCGACGCTGGTGGCTGACCTGAGGGTAACGGTGGCCCAACTGCGCCGCCGTTACCCGCAACAGCCGCTGTTCCTGTTGGGGGAGAGCATGGGCGGGGCGGTGGTGCTGAGCGCCCTGACGGAGCCTGAAACCACCGATCCCGAAGACACCACCTCCAAGAGCCGGTTGGCCGTCGATGGGGCCATCCTGGTGGCTCCCGCCGTCTGGGGGCGGGAGACGATGGGGCTGGTCCCGCGCGTGGCGTTGTGGCTGTCCAACAGCCTCGTTCCGGGGATGGTGGTGCACCCGCCGCGCGATCTGGGGATCGAACCGTCCGACAACATCCCGATGCTGCGCGCGCTGGGCCGCGATCCGCTGGTCATCAAAGGGGCGCGGGTGGACGCGCTGGCGGGCTTGACCGACCTGATGGACCGCGCGCTGGCGGCCTGCCCAAGGCTGGACACGCCCGCCCTGGTGCTGTTCGGCGCGCACGAGCAGGTGTTGCCCCCCGGCCCGGTGCAGCGCGCCCTGAGCACGCTGGAGAAGAACCCACGGCACCGGCTGGCGGTCTACCCCAAGGGCTACCACATGCTGCTGCGCGATCTGGCCGCCACCACCGTGATCGACGACATCGCCGACTGGATCGCCGACCCGGCCAAGCCGCTGCCCAGCGGAGCCGACCGCAGCCCGCGCCGGTTGCTCGCCGAACCCTGACAGGCGGGGGGGTCGCGCCCGGCCCGGTCAGGCGTCGTCCGGTCCCTCGCCCGGTTCGAAGCCGCCAGACTCATCGAAGCAATCGCCCGCCACGTCCGGCCCCCATTCCTGGACCAGGGCCACCTTTTTCTGCTTCAGCACGTCCACCCGCGCTTCCGCGCGCGACACCTCCATCCCGGCGACCAGCGGCGGGATGCCGTAATACAGCCCCCAGCCGACCGCCGCCGCGCCATACATGACCATCCAGGACAGCGGATCGGCCAACAGCTTGCCCGCCGCGCTCAAGGTGTGCTGGTGCTTCCACAGATCGATGGCGAAGGGCATGCAGCCGCAGAAATTGACGCCCCCCACGGTGATCGGCGCCGATTTTTCCGGATCACGGTCGACGATGTAGGCGACGATGGTCGGGATCATCCCCACCGCGAACAGGATGGAGGTGGGCAGCACGATCAGCCCCGCCGGGATCACCAGCAGCAGCAGCGTCAGCATCCCGCCCTTTTTCCGCTTCCGCGCCATCGGATCGTCCCCCCGTCAGAACGCGAACAACAGAATGATGCCCGCCACCAGCACCGTGGACAGCAGGCTGGACACGATGGCCGCCACCTGACGGCCCGACGTTTCGATGATGGTGTTGCGGTCGGCGATGGTGTGGCGGATTTTATCCATCTCCGCGTCGGCTTCGCGGTATTCGATCTGCGCCGCCTCGAACTCCAGGCGGTCGCGGCGCAGCGCCTCCGGGTCGTCCACCACCTTCAGCAATTCGGTCAGCCGCCCGTTGTGGGCGGCGGTGTCGGCCTGCTTGCGGACCTGTTCCTGGGTCTTGCGGTTGTGGAAGCGGCGGAAGACCGGATCCAGCATCGCCTGGACCCAGGTCGCCAGATGGGTCAAGCCATCCACCCCGGTGCGCGCCTGCACGTCCGACAGGATGGTCAGCATGGCGATGACGCGGCGGGTGGGTTCGATTCCGCTGCCCAACTGGGTGAACAGCAGATCGTCGGCCCGCTTGTGCCGCGCGGCCAGGAAGGCGGCAACCTGCCGGTCGATCGGATCCTTGTGCCGTTCGCCCCCGGCCCCGAGCCAATCCAACGCGCGCAGCAGTTCCGCCGGGTTGGTGGGCAGTTGCTTGACCACCAGACTGCTCATGCAGGGCATGGTCGGGTTCATCTCGTACAGCACCCGCTCCACCCCCAGCCCATAGGCGGAGCGTTCCAGAAAGCCGCGCAACTGGTCGTACATCTGGACCAACGGCACGAATTCCGGCTTGAAATCGGTCTGGACGTTCACCCAGAACATCGGCAATTGGTTGCCGATCACCTCGGCCACCGCCTGGGGCGATTCGTTGCGCAGGAAGCATTCGGCCAGCATGGTGGCCACCCCGTCGAGCATCATCGCCCGCCCGCGATAGCGGATCGGGGCCGCCGGGTCGAGGGCCATGCACACCCGCGCGACCAGCCGGTCGCCCTGGCTGCCGCCCTTGCCGCTGGAGGCGGTCTGGATGGCGTTGTTCACCGCCTCCGCCCGCACCTCGTCGCCCAGCGACCGGCGCAGCCATTTGTCGAGTTCGCCGCTTTCGATCACCGTGGCCGCCGCCGGGACATGGCGGGCGAAACCGCGCGCCAGGGTGCGGCAATGCCAATATTCCTGGCCCTGGAATTCCAGCGGGCGGGCGGCCCGGCGGGAAATCTGCGGCTGTTTGGGGCTGAGCCGCCGTCCGGCCACCCACAGATCCAGATCGTTCAGGGTCCAGCGCTGCTTGGGATCGTCCACCAGCAGACCGCGCACCACCTCGTTGATCGCCAGCGGCAGGCGGTATTGCTGGACCAGGGCCGGATAGGACCCGCGTTCGATCTTCGCCTGCAACAGCGCTTCGTCGTCCAGCCCGGCCACCGGGTTGCGGCCCAGGGCCAAAATCAGCAGGGTCACGCCCAGCGAATACATGTCGTCGGCCGCCGTGCCGTTCCCCCGCCCGGCGGGCGCGCACATGCCGCGCTCAATCGTTTCCAGCAGCAGCGGTTGGCCATAGCCGGATTGGGTCGAAACGCATTCGCCCAGCATCAACCCGCCCGAGGCGAGATCGCGGAAATACAGGTTGTTCGGCCGGATCGCGCCATGGACCACGCCACGGCTGGACATTTCCTTCAGCGCCGACACCAGCGGATGGACGATCTGCCGGGTCAACTGGTCTTCCGGCATCGGGTCGATGCTGTCGGTCAGGGCGTTCATCAGCCGCCGACCGCCGGGCCGCTCGAACACCAGGCAATAGCGCCGCCCCCGGTCCTGCGGCCAATCGACCACGCCCCAATCGAGCAGCCGCATGTGGGTCCCGTTGTCCAGACTGGCAACGGTGGAGCACACATCCGTGCGCGGCAGGATCGACGGGTGGGAGATGATGGCAAAGGGTTCGATGCGCTTTTCGCGCAGCGATTTGGCGGTGTAGGCGTTTCCGCCCGCCGCGTTCAGCGTGGGCAGCGGCGCGCCGGGATGGATTTCATAGCGTTCCGCCAGCTTGACAGCGTCGGCGTTGGCCATCGCCCCTACGGCGGCGGTCTGGGCGTCGGACGGCATGGGCGGCGTATCCCCGAGACAAGCGAACCTGCGCAAGCCCTAGGTGGCGCGAAAAGGGCAAACAAAGTCTTAACGTGCGCGCTTGCCACTCGGCAAGCGCTTGATGATGAACCTTTTCGCATAGCCCTTTCGGCCCAGCCGCCGCACCGGCGACCGGGCCGAAAGCGTCTTGCGATCAATCCGCGAACGGATCGGTCATCAGGATGGTGTCGTCGCGCTCCGGGCTGGTCGACAGCAGGGCGACCGGGGCCTGGATCAGCTCTTCGATGTGGCGGACATATTTGACCGCCTGCGCGGGCAGTTCGGCCCACGAACGCGCCCCGCGCGTCGTGTCCTTCCAGCCTTCGAAGGTCTCATAGATCGGCTCGACACGGGCCTGGGCACCGGCGTTGGCCGGGAAGTAATCCAGCTCCTGCCCGTCCAGACGATAGCCGACGCAGACCTTGATCTCGTCAAAGCCGTCCAGCACGTCCAGCTTGGTCAGCGCGATGCCGTCGATGCCGCCGGTCTTGATCGCCTGGCGGACCATGACGGCGTCGAACCAGCCGCAGCGGCGCTTGCGCCCGGTGACGACGCCGAACTCCTTGCCCTTCTGGCCGATCAGCTCGCCGATGTCGTCGGTCAGCTCGGTCGGAAAGGGGCCGGAGCCGACGCGGGTGGTGTAGGCCTTGCTGATGCCCAGCACATAGCCGACGGCGCGCGGCCCCATGCCGCTGCCCGCCGCCGCGTTGCCCGCCACCGTGTTGGAGGAGGTGACGAACGGATAGGTGCCGTGATCGATGTCGAGCATCGAGCCTTGCGCGCCTTCGAACAGGATGCGCTTGCCCGCGCGGCGCAGCTCGTCCAGGCGTTTCCACACCACGGCGGCGTAGGGCAGCACCAGCGGCGCGATCTCGCGCAGCGGCTCCAGCAGGTCGGCCGGGGTCATTTCCGGCGCGCCCAGGGCGCGGAACAGGGCGTTGTGGTGGGCCAGCAGGCCGTCCACCTTCTCCACCAGCACGGCGTCGTCGGTCAGATCGCACAGGCGGATGGCGCGGCGGGCGACCTTGTCCTCGTAAGCGGGGCCGATGCCGCGCCCGGTGGTCCCGATCTTCGACGCGCCCTTGGACTCCTCGCGCGCCTTGTCGAGCGCGCTGTGGACCGGCAGGATCAGCGGGACGTTTTCGGCGACGATCAGGTTTTCCGGGGTGACGGACACGCCCTTGTCCTTGATCGCGTTGACTTCGCGGATGAAGGCCCAGGGGTCGAACACCACGCCGTTGCCGATGACCGACAGCTTGTTCTGGCGCACGACGCCCGACGGCAGCAGGCTGAGCTTGTACTCAACCCCGTTGATGACCAGCGTGTGGCCCGCGTTGTGACCGCCCTGGAAGCGCACCACCACATCGGCACGGCTGGAGAGCCAGTCGACGATCTTGCCCTTGCCCTCGTCGCCCCATTGGGCGCCGACCACCGCCACGTTGGCCATCTCTTCAATCTCCGCAAAACAGAAGGATCCGCACACCCCCTCGCCCCGGAGGGGGGAGGGACCGAAACGCGCTACTCAACCGGATGGACGACGCCATCCGCCAGACGATGGCCGCACTGAAGCCGCTTGGCCTCGGCCACCGCATCCGTCACCGGGGCCAACCCGGCCACCGTCACCCATCCATCGGCGCGCAGCCCCACCGCCACGGCCCACGGCGTGCCATGCGGCACGAACACCCGGGCGGGCGCGGCGGCGACCGGAATCGCCGGAAGGATGTAATCCATATACAGGGTGAAGCCGGTGGACCGCTCCTTGCCCACCCCGGCCTGATAGCGTCCACCCTGCCCGACCTCGCCGACATCGCGCGAAAAGACGGTGAAGCTGAGGCCGGTCTGATAACCAAAGCCGCGATGCTCGACCAGATCGATCGTCACGGTCAGCGTCGGCATGGCCGCCCGGATCACCGCCAGCGCGCTGGTCAGGCGACGACGGTCCAACTCCGCCTCTTCCGGCAGGTCCACCGCCGTCAGGGCGCGGATGGCGCGGTCGGCCGGGCCGGAGGCGCTCATCAGCGTTTCCAGCAGCGCGGCCGCCGGGCCGCCAACCTCGGCCACCGCCGCCACGTCCTTGCGGTCCAGGGCGGCGCGCAGCGCGCGGATTTCGTCGTCGGGCAGGCCCAGACCGGCGCAAATGCGCTCCACCATCTTGGGCACGCACAGATCGACCGACAGGTGCGGCACACCGATCGCCGACAGCGCCTGCACCGCCAACAGCACGACCTCGGCGTCCGAGTCCGGCTCCGACGCGCCGATCATCTCGACACCGACCTGGGTGAACTGACGTTCCGGGCGCAATTGCGACCCGTTCACGCGCAAGACCGGACCGGCGTAGCACAGGCGCAGCGGGCGCGGCTCGTTCGCCAGACGGGTGGTGGCGATGCGGACGATCTGCGGCGTGATGTCGGCGCGCACCGCCATCATGCGTTGGGAATGCGGGTCCATCACCCGGAAGGTCTGCTTGGCCATGGCCGCACCGGCCCCGGACAGCAGGTTTTCCTCGAACTCCACCAGCGGTGGATCGACCCGGCGGTAGCCGTGGGCCGCGAATTCCGCCAACAGGCGTTCGACGGCGACCGCCTCATGCGCCGCTTCGGACGGCAGCACATCGTGCAATCCGGCGGGCAGAAGGGCGGCGTTCAGAGCGTCGGCGGGCATGGCCACAATCGTTTCGTCAGGGGGAAGGCAAATGTCGGGCACACGGGGCGGGCTAATACCCGACGATGGCCCGCCATGCAAATGGAAAAGCCCCGGCGGCCCCTGCGCGCGGGTGTCATCTCCCCTGCGTCCTTGCCGGGTCGGTGTTGTCCGGGCAAGCAATCGAGCCGGTTCGGACAGAAAACGCCGTTGAATTTGTCAGAAAAATACCTCAAACCTGAATCGTTCAGGCTCGGACATTTTGGGGTGATCCCCTCGCATGGCCCTGGCAAGCAGCAGTTACGAAGTTCAGATTTATCAGGCGGATCACTGGGTTCTCGATTCCTGTTTCGAGAGCGAGGCCGACGCGCGCGCCTATGGCAAGCGCATCCTGTCCGGCGGGCGGATCGACGGGATCCGGGTGGTGCGCGACTGGGCCAGACCCGATGGCCGCCATGTCGAAACCGAGATCCACCAGGAATTCCGCAGCGCGTCCAACAGCATCACCATCGCCCCGCTGGACGAGACGCCGCCGCTGTGCCACGGCCCGGCGGAGATGTTCGGCGTCGATGGCCGCATGGTGATGAACCGGCTGCTGAAGAACTACATCGAGCGACTCGTCGTCACCCCCACCGAGATCCTGCACAACCACACCGAACTGAAACGGCTGCTGGACAAGGACAACCTGATGCCGACCGCCGTCGGGCGGGTCGCCGCCCTTCAGGCGGAAAAGGCCGGTCTGGACACACGCGCCCGCCGGGACGAACTGTATGGCGTCATCAACGGCGTGACCGAGCGCGCCCGCGCCGCCGCCGCGCGCAACGACCTGCCCACGCTGGACAGCGCCGGGTTCCGCCCGATCTACGAGCGGCTGACCGCGCGGGAGGAGCCGGAGAACCGCGATTTCCTGCTGCGCGCCCTGCTGTCGCGCGATCTGGTGCAGATGCGCAATTGGCTCGCCAAGCTGGATTTCCTGGGCGAACTGGTGCGCCAGGACGGCGGCTTGACCGATCATCCGCTGGCGCTGGTCGATGGCGTCATCGCCGATGTGCTGGGCGCACCGTCGGTCATGCAGGAGCTGTTGGGGATGCAGGGCAGCCTGGTGGAGGCGCTGAGCAACCTGCTCGACCTGTCACGCGGGCGGCTGGACGTCAGCCGCCGGGCGGAGGAGGACCGCGCCGTCCATCTGAACGAGCTGCTGGCCTTCCACGATCTGGACGATTCGCGCCACGTCATGATCGACCTCGTCCGCCGTCAGGTGCGCAGCAACCAGCCGCTCTACCGCCCCGATCCGGGGCAGGAGCGCGACGCCTACACCCGCCTGTTGCGCCGCGTCACCACCCCCAACGGCGTGGTCGGCGGCGGCGGCATGGCCGAGGCGCTGGTCCTGCGCTACCTGCGCTTCTTGGAGGGCGGCGGGGCGGCCGGACGGCGGCGGGCGATGGAGGAGGTCTGCGGCCTGCACAGCGATCCCAAGGACGCCGTGCGCTTCCTGATGGCCCTGGCGCAATCGGAGACGGGCCGCCAGCACGCCGACGATGTGGACCGGCTGTTGACCGGCCTGACCGGCGACCCGCGCGGCTTCGGCCGTTTCGTCGACCGCGCCCAGCCGATCAAGATCAACGTCGAGGCGCTGACCCAGCTTTACACCCACGCCCGCGACTCGGCGCTGGCCGCCCCGCTGAAAGGCCGCCTGACCGACCGCATCGACGATCTGCTGGTCGCCTACATCCACGATTGCCGTCTGGTCGAACGCATCGACAACCCCAACGACCCGCTGCGCCTGCGCGCCAACCGGTTGATGCAGCTCTGCGCGCCGGGAACCCTGCAAAGCCGCAAGGCGCTGGCCGTGGTGCGCGAGCGGGTGGTGTCCCACCTGCGCCAGCCCCAGTTCGAACAGAAATACATCGCCGATCTGGCCGACCCCACCCTGCAACAGGGTGCGCTCCGCGAGTTCTACCGGCTGTTGGCGCAAGCGGGCCTGACCTGACCTGACCCAACCGGCCCAGCCCTGCGCGCGGGATCACAGCAGCGCGTCCGGCGACAGGCTGGTCAGGGAGGCGCGCACGCGCGGAATCATGTGGTCGGCGAAGGCCCGGACCTTGGCCGGAACCAGGGCGCGATGGGGGTAGAGCACGGCCAGCGTGATCGGTTCGGGCGGGTGGTTGGGCAGGATCGGAACCAACGCCCCGCTGCGAAGGTGTGCCGCCACCTCCCACAGCGGTTTCAGCGCGATGCCGCGCCCGTCCAGCGCCCAGCCGGTCAACACATCGCCGTCGTCGGCGTCGAATTTGCCCGACACCGGGGCCTTGACCGGCTCCCCGCCATCCAACAGCGACCATTGATATTGCTGGGTTCCGGGAAAGCGCAGCAGCAGGCAATTGTGGCCCGCCAGATCGGCGGGTCTGGTCGGCTGGCCGTGGGCCGACAGATAGGACGGGGACGCCACCAGCACCCGGCGCAGATCGGCGATCTTGCGGATGACGAAGCTGGAGTCCTTCAGCGCCGCCATCCGCACCGCCACATCCACCGCCTCGCGCAACAGATCCAGCAAATGGTCGGACAGGCGCAGGCGCAGTTCCACCAGCGGGTGTTCGGCGCAGAAATCGGGGATCAGCGGGGCCAGCACCGCCCGGCCAAAGCCCAACGGCGCCGTAACGCGGATGCTGCCCGACGGCACGCCCGACCCGGCGGTGATGCCGCTGTGCGCGCGCTCCACCGCCTCCAGAACCTCCAGGCAGCTTTGGTAGTAATCCATCCCGGTTTCGGTCGCCTGCAACTGCCGCGTCGTGCGGTTCAGCAGGCGCACACCCAGATGGGCTTCCAACTGCTGGATCCGGTGGCTGACCATGGCGGGCGACATGCGCAGATTGCGCCCGGCGGCGGACAGGCTGCCCAGCTCGACGACGCGCACGAAGATGCGCATGTTTTCCAGCAACGCCATGCTTGCGGGTCTTTCCGGTCGGGGTCGGGTCGGGTGAATGCTGCTGGTGCGAAGGCTATCACCGCGCCCGCGTGAAACACCAGACTGCGCTGAAACCCATCCCCCAAGCCCGCAACCCGCCGGAACCGGTCAGCTTCCGCGATAGGTCGAAAAGGCCCAGGGCGAGACCAACAGCGGCACATGGTAATGCTGGCTGGCGTCGGCGATGCCGAAACGGATCGGCACCTCGTCGAGGAACGGCACGCCATCGCCATCCACCGCCCCGGTGGCGCGGAAATAGGCGGCGACCGCGAACAGCAGCTCGTAACGGCCCGGTTGGAAGGCATCGCCCTGCAAGGCGGGGGCGTCGAGCCGTCCGTCGGCGTTGGTCACGAACTCGCCCAGCATCACGCCCCGGTCCAGATCGGTCAGGCGCACGGCCATGCCCGCCGCCGGGCGGCCCGAAGCGATGTCGAGAACATGCGTGGTCAGGCGTCCCATGTTGCGGTCCTTATCCGTGGCCGGGTGGCGAAGAGGGGCGAAGAACCAGCCTAACGCGCGCCGGGGCGGCTTGACGAGACAGGGAAATTTGAAACTGTCTCCACCCACGCGATGGATTGCCGCCGTCGCCGTTGCTGGATTAGCGTGGTGGGGTCTTGGCCCCTGCACGAAGGACGCGCGCGATGACCCAGCCCTACCCCCGCGACATGATCGGCTATGGCGCGCAGCCGCCGCACGCCCAATGGCCGGGCGACGCGCGGGTGGCGGTCCAGTTCGTCATCAATTACGAGGAGGGCGGAGAAAACTGTGTCCTGCACGGCGACGCGGCGTCCGAAGCCTTTCTGTCGGAGATCGTCGGGGCGCAGCCGATCCCCGGCGCGCGCCACATGAACATGGAATCGATCTACGAATACGGGTCGCGCGCCGGGTTCTGGCGGCTGCACCGGATGTTCACCGAACGCGGGCTGCCCGTCACCGTCTATGGCGTCGCCATGGCGCTGGAACGCAACCCCGAGGTGGTCGCCGCCATGAAGGACGCCGGGTGGGAGATCGCGACCCATGGCTGGCGCTGGATCGATTACCAGCATCTGCCCATCGCGGTGGAGCGCGAGCACATGATGCGCGCGATCGATCTGCACAGCCGCGTCACCGGCAGCCGCCCGTTGGGCTGGTATCTGGGCCGGTGCAGCCCCAACACCTGGCAACTGGTGGCCGAGGAGGGCGGCTTTCTCTACAACGCCGATTCCTACGCCGACGATCTGCCCTATTGGGACGACCGCCATGGCCGCCCGCAACTGATCGTGCCCTACACGCTCGACGCCAACGACATGCGGTTCGCCACCAACCAGGGCTTCAACAGCGGCGACCAGTTCTTCGCCTACCTCAAGGACAGCTTCGACACCCTCTATGCCGAGGGGGAAACCCAACCGAAAATGCTGTCGGTCGGGCTTCATTGCCGTCTGGTCGGGCGTCCGGGCCGGGCGGCGGCGCTGGCGCGCTTCCTGGATTACGTGCGCGGCCATGACCGGGTGTGGGTGGCGACCCGGCTGGACATCGCCCGCCATTGGATCGACCGGCACCCCTACCGCGCCGCCTGACCCCGCCCGCCCCCATTGGATTTTCCGTGAAAGACGCCGCCATGCCGCACCGCCTTGCCGATCTGAACGCGATGGACCGCAACACCTTCACCGCCGCGCTGGGGGCCGTGTTCGAAGACAGCCCATGGGTGGCCGCCGCCGCCTGGGGCCAGCGCCCCTTCGCCGATACCGGTGCCCTGCACGCGGCGATGTGCGGCGTGGTGCGCGCGGCGGGGGAGGAGCGCCAGCGCGCCCTGATCCTGGCCCATCCCGATCTGGCCGACAAGGCGACCCGCCCGGCCAGCCTGACCGCCTTCTCCCAGACCGAACAGGCCCGCGCCGGTCTGAACGAGCTGTCGGAGGAGGAGGCGCAGGAGCAGCGCGCCCTGAACCGCGCCTACCGCGCGCGCTTCGGCTTTCCCTTCATCATGGCGGTGCGCTTCAGCACCCGTCACCAGATCCTCGACGCCATGCGCGCCCGCGTCCAGAACGCGCCGGAGGTCGAGTTCCTCCGCGCCCTGGACGAGATCGACACCATCGCCGGATTCCGTCTGGCCGATCTGGTCGCCGCCTGACCGCTCCCCCAGGGTTGCCCCGCCCTCAACCGTTTTTTGTCTCATCTATTTTGGGCCGGGCGTGGAATGACGCGCACGGCCCGGCTGTTGGTGTCTGTGTCGGGGCGAGCGTGCCCCGCCAACAGGAGGACGCCGGAATGTCGGGCCGTTTGTTCAAAACCCTTTGGGCCGTTGCGGGTGGGTTGGTGATCGCCAGTGCGTTTGCCGGGGTGACGGCAGGCCCGGCGGCGGCCCATGGCGACGACTGGCGCGGCTATGGTTATTGCAACGAACGCGACTGGTGCGGTCCGGGGCGGAATTGGCCGGAGCATTGGCACCACCGCCGTCACTGGCGGGAACCCCGCGTCGTCTATGCGCCGCTGCCCCCGCCGCCGCGCGTGATCTACGCGCCGCCGCCGGTCGTCTACGCCCCGCCGGTCATGCCCTACCCGGAACCGACGCTCGGCTTTGGCTTCAGCGCCAACATTCCCATCCGCTGACGCCACCCGCCGCTGTTGCCCGTACAGGACCGCTTCCGGCTTGCCCCCGGTGACGCTATGGTGTCGCCCGTTTCGGGAATCGCCCGGTGTTGGGCGGGCAGCGGAGGAGGGACATCGTGCGTCATGGTCTGATCGGCGCGGCGGCGCTTGCGATGGGTGCGGTGCTGACCGTTGGCAGCGCCAACGCGGCGGACGAACCGCGCCTGACCGCCGCCCTGGGCGACGAGGTGCTGAAGCTGATCGACCTTGCGCCGAAGGGGACGAAGGTGCTGGTCAACGACGCGACGGTGCTGGAAGACCGCGACAGCGCCCTGGTGTCCTTCGTCAACGCCTACACCCTGGATGGCCGCTGGCTGCTGCTGCTGAAGGCGGACAGCGAGGCCAAGGACTGCCCGGCCCGTTTCCGCGTGCTGGAACTGTCGGCCCCCAAGCCGCGCGTCTCCCCGCCCTTCGGCTCGTGCAGCGACGTGGCGGAGGTCGCCACCGACGGCGGCGTGATGACGGTGACGATGCCGGTTCCCGCCAGCAAGGACACCGCCGCCTGGACCTACCGCGACGGCCGGATCGCCCGCACGCGCTGACCGGCGCATGGCTGGCGGTCGTTCCGCACCGGCACAGGGCAACCGCTTGAAGGATTATTAACCTATACGAAGAATTTACCGTCATCCCCGCGAAGGCGGGGATCCAGGCTTTCCCGTCAGAACCACTCTGCGAACTCTGGATCCCCGCCTTCGCGGGGATGACGAA